>JAEUQE010000006.1 GCA_016789785.1 Bryobacterales bacterium | reverse complement strand
AACGCGTACAGCGCGGAGTACGGCCGCAACGCCGGTGCATTGATGAATGCCGTCACCCGCTCGGGCACCAACGAGCTTCACGGAAACGCCTTCTGGTTCTATCGCACGCCACGTCTGAACGCCAACCCATGGCAGAACAATTTCAACCGCGTTGGTAAGGAGCAGTTCGTTCAGAACATCTATGGCGGTTCGATCGGCGGGCCCATTTTCAAGAACCGTACGTTCTACTTCGCCAACTGGCAGGAACTGCGGGCGATCCGCAACATTACCATCCAGTCGACCGTGCTGACCGCTTCCGCGCGGCAGGGCATCTACCGCTACTCGACAGCCGGCCGGAACACACCGGCAGGCGTGCCCGGTGCATCCATCGACCTCTCCGGTAACCCCATTGTCCCCGTCCAGACTTACAACATTTTCAATAGCGACCCGCAGCGCCTGGGTCAGGATCCGACGGTCAAGGCTTTGATCGACCAGACCCCCCTGCCCAATCGCTTCGACGCCGGCGACGGACTGAACACGGCAGGCTTCGTGTTCCGTCCCACCGAAACCGAAAAGCAGCGCGATCTCACCGCCAAGATCGACCATGTCATCAACTCCAAAAACACGGTCTATGCCCGCCTCTACGGAGGCTTCCAGAACACGCTTTGCGACAGCGTCAACAGTGGACTGCCGCGTGTTCCCGGCGCGCCTTGCCTGGTGGATACCAAGCGCACCCCGCGAAATTACGCCTTCAACTGGCGCACCACTCCCGCCAGCACCATGACGAACGAGTTCATCGTCGGCTACAGCCGCTTCGCGTTTGATTTCCCGAATCCGGTTCAGGATCTGGCAAAACCGACCTTCACCACAGGCGTCTTCACCGTTCCGGTTGCTTACACCTTCAACAACCAGCGGACCCTCAGCACGTGGCAGATTGCCGATAACTTCAGCTACTTCCGCGGCGCGCATGCCATCAAGTTCGGGATCAACTTCCGCTTCACCAAGCACCTGGATACGCGCGGTTCGGTGGGCGGGCAGAATGCCGGCCTTGTGGTCGATTTCGACCGCACGCTGAATACGATCGACCCGGCGGCCTTCGGTCTGCCGGCCGCGATCAACCAGCAGTTCGACCGGCCTGCGCTGGAGAGCATGATCAACGTGATGCTCGGCCGCGTTGGCCGCGCGACTCAGGGCTTCGTGGCGCAGGGCGACAGCTTCCGCCGCGGTACGTTCGATTTCGATTCCCGTTACGGCGAGTTCGATTTCTACATTCAGGACACCTGGAAGATCCGCCGCAACCTGACCTTGGATTACGGCCTCCGGATTGAGCCTCGGGTCGCACCGAGTTCCGGGAACGACTCGCCGCTGCTCGCGCCGAATCTGGTCCCGGTGGCCGGCCAAACCCCATCGAATACACTCGCCTGGTCGCCTCGCGAGCGGCTGTATCCAAGCGATCTCAATAATCTTGGGCCAACCATTGGCCTCGCATGGGATCCATGGGGGAACGGCAAAACGTCAATTCGGGCTAACTACCGGCTCGCCTACGATCGCGTGCCGACGTTCCTGATCTCCGGAGCGGTTCTGCCGAACATGCCAGGATCGACTCTCGGTGTCGTGGAACAGGCGTTTGGCGCCGGCGGCGGGCGGCTTCGCAACCTGCCGGACATCACTCCGACTCGCCGGCCCGCCGACCTGCGCCAGCCGATTCCGTTCAGCGCGGGCAATAACACGGTGGTCGACCCTCAGATAGAAACACCGCAGACCAACATGTGGAGCTTCGGGATTCAGCGTGAGATCCTCAAGCGGACAGTGGTGGAAGTGAATTACATCGGCAGGCGGGCCCACAACCTGCTCGGCGCTTACAACGTCAACCAGGCCGTCCTCCGTGAGAATGGCTTTCTGGATGCTTTCCGCACCGTTGCGGCAGGCGGCCAGAGCCCGTTGTTCGACCGGATCTTCTCCGCCGACAGCCGCCGCCAACCGAACGAAACTGGAGCGGCCATGGCCCGCCGTCTGTTCGGGCCGCAGTTCACCGCCGGTAACGTCGGCGGACTGGCGACCACCCTTGCCAACCAGCCGCAGTCGGGTACATCTCTGACGAACGCCAGCGGGCTCGGGCCGTTCTTCTTCTTCCCGTATCCGCAGTACGGCGGCAGTCTTGCAACGGTGGACTCCAATGACTTCTCCACGTTCCACTCGCTGCAACTGAACTTCTCCCGGCAGTTCGCGCGCGGCGCCACGGTCCAGGCGAACTACGTGCTGGCCAAGTCGCTGGACACCCGCAGTTTCGATCCCTCGTTGACGGTGTTCAACGGGGGAAATGCCCAGTCCGCGTCGAGCACTCCGTTCGATATCAACAACCGCCGGCTCAACTATGCCCCGTCAGATTTTGATCGCCGCCACAACTTCTTCTCGAACTTCGTGTACGAGCTTCCTTTCGGCAAAGGGCGATCCTTCGCCAGTGGCGTGGGGCCGTGGCTCAATCGCTTGATTGGTGGCTGGCAGGCCGCGGGCCTGTTCCGCTACTCCACCGGCCGTGCGTTTACGGTCTACTCCGGCAACACGAGCTTCAACTCGGTTGTCCAGGCGCTTGCGAACTGCAACGGCTGTTCCAGTTCGTTCGGCCAGGTCCGCGACGAAGCGGGCTTCAAGTGGTACTTCGACCCGGCGGAGCGAGCGACCTTCCCGTTCTCGGCGACGGCCCCGAACACCGTCGCCGGCGAGCAAGGCAACACGGGGCGCAATCGCTTCTACGGCCCTCGCTTTGTGAACTTCGATGCGAGTTTCAACAAGAAGACTTCCATCACCGAACGCTTCGAGTTGGAACTCCGCGCCGATGTCAGCAACCTGACCAATACACCCAGTTTCAACGGTCCCACGGCGACGGTGACCAGCACACTCTTCGGACGCATCGGCGCGGACTTGAGCAGTGGTCCGCGGCAGATCATGCTCGGGGCGAAGGTGAACTTCTAACGGGTTGAAGCGCCGCCCGCGATTCCGACGGCTGGGTGCAACCGCTACTTCTGTGCGAGCCAGGCGAGAAACATACCGTCTGGCTCCACGTCTTCCCAGTAGGAGATGAAGCGGCTGGAAACGTCCGCGCAGTCGCGGCGCAACAGCTTTTCCAACTCTTCCCGGCGGAACCACTTCTCCCACTCGGGAGTTTTCAACTTGCCCCAATGCTCGGCGTTCTTGTCGATGATCACGAGCCGCCCGCCCGGCTTCAGCACACGGCACATCTCCCGAACCGCCGTGTCGATCGCCACCGCATGTTCGAGTGATTCCGTGGCATACACACAGTCGAAGGAGGCATCGCGAAACGGGAGAATCGTCATGGTGCCCGACACGCGAGACATTGCGCCGGGCGCATAGGTGAGCATCGCTACGGAGAGGTCGAACGCGCAGATCCGCGCGCGGGGATTGGCATCAAGGAGGACACGGGCAAAACGTCCCTTGCCGCACCCAACGTCGAGAACACGCTTGCCGGCAAGATCGCCAAAATAATCCTGGATCAGCTTGACGTGGAAGATGCGTGGATCAATGGTGGAGGGAAAGTGCTCCTCGTCGGCCGCGGCATCGTCAAAGGAGCGGCGGATCTGATCGAGAGTGACCTGCGACCCGCCGCGCCAGAGTTGTCTGATCCAGTGAAGCACGCTACGGCCGGGTCAGGAAGATTGGCAGCCCAACCTTGCTTGAGTAATTCGGGCGATAGCGCTCCACGTTGTACATCGTTTCCACGTCGACCTTGCGTGGGCCGAGCGCGGGATCGGGAATCGGCACCGTCGCAAAGCAGCCGTTCTGGATGGCCATCATCACACCGAACTTGTTTCCGGTAAGGCAGTCGATCGCCATGTTGCCAAACGTGGTTGCCACCAACTTGTCCACGAAGTCCGCCTCGCCGGAGCGCAGATCATAGGTCAGATCGCTGACGACGGTTTCTTCCTTGGAAGCCGACTTCAATTGATCGCTGAAGTCTTCCGCGACGCTCATCTTCTTGCGATGGCCATAGGCATCGGGCTCGCCGTACTCTCGCACCTGATAGCCCTGCCACTGTGCGCCTTCGCTGAGAACCAGCAGGCTGTAGTTGCTCGGATTGTCCTTTTTCTCACGCAAGAGCAGGTCGATCATTTTGTTCAGATCGAACTTGTACTCCGGAATGGCGCAGCGGACGGACGTGACATAGGCTGTGTACAACGCCGTGTAGCCCGCATCGCGCCCAAACACGCGGAAGATCCCGACGCGCTCGTGCGAGCCGACAGTGGAACGCTGCCGCTGAATGGCATCCATTGCGCGCGTGATGGCGGTCGAGAAGCCGATGCAATACTCGGTGTTCCGGACGTCGTTATCCATCGTCTTCGGAATCGCAATCACCTTCACGCCAACTTTGTCGAGCTTCGCCGCGTAGCTGAGCGTGTCGTCACCGCCGATTGCCACCAGATGGTCGATATTCAGCTTCTCCAGATTCTTCAGCACCTGAGAGGTCATGTCGTAGACGGTGGACGTCACGCCGCCCTTCGTCTTCTCCTTGGCGGGAAACTCCGTGCCCTTCAGGAACTCCGGAATCTTCTTCATCTGCGAAGGATTGGTGCGCGAGGAGTGCAGGAACGTGCCTCCAGTGCGGTCAATGGTGCGGGTATTCTCCCGGGTCAGCGCCTGAATGTAGCGGTTCTTGCTGTCCGCATCGTCCAGGTTGACGTGCGTCAAGCCCTCCCATCCACGGCGGATACCGACTACCTCGCAGCCAATCTCGCTGCCGCGATACACCACGCCTTTGATCACTGAGTTCAAGCCCGGGACGTCACCGCCACCGGTAAGAATGCCAATACGCTTAGACATCGATTCCTTTCACCTTCACTTCCACCGCAACGCCACTGGCAACACTCTGCGTCACGGTGCAGTAGTCTTCAAACACAGCCCGTGCCGCGCGCGCTTTCTCGAGATCCTCGCCGCTCAACTTCGGATCGAGGACAACGGTCATCTTGCCAATCCGCAAGCGCCGTTTCTCATTGCGCGCAATCTGCACCGTCACCGTGCTTTCAATGCCGCCGGTAGCCACACCGGCCTTTCGAAACGCGAATAAGAGGCTCGCGCTGAGGCAGTTCACCACAGCGGCAGCCAACATTCGGGACGGACTCGGTCCCGCATCTTTTCCAAGCGGAGGTCCTTCGTCCGTGGTCATCTCGAGGCTTTCCGGCTTGTCGAACCGAACCACGAACTCGTAATCTTTCACTTGGCGAACGGAGATGGAGAATTCACTAACGACTTCACTCATGCAGGAACCTCCAGAATAGCGTGATTGCGCTTCGTTCGTGTTAATGTTCAGTGCATGCAGGGCGTGCGGATTGAGACCAATTTTGAAGGCGGCAATCTGGGCCGGGTGGAACAGACGGGCCCCTCGCACTTTCGCGTGGGCTCGAAAGGCGACAAGGATCAGGATGGGCGCAACCGCCAGGCCAACTGGTACAGCTTTCGCGTGGAAGGCGCACGGCCTGGCGAGATGCTCACGATTGATGTGGTGGATCTGCCTGGCGAGTACAACTACCGTCCGAACCGCGGCGCGATCACCAAAGACACACCTCCTGTGATCAGTGAGAACCAGGTTGCATGGCGCCATGTGGACGACGTCGAATACGACGCGAACGAGCCGCGGCTGCGTTTGAAACTGGTACCGCGCGCGCCCGTTTTCTGGATCGCGCACGTGCCGCTTTACACCAACCGGCACCTCGTGGCCTTGGAGTCCGAATGCCGGAAGCATCCGGGGTTCTCACGCGAGGTGATCGGGAGAACGCTGGGGAATCGAGACATGCCGCTGTGGACGGTCGCGGACGCGGCATCCGGCGGGCCGAAACAAACAATATGGCTAGTGTTCCGGCAGCACAGTTGGGAGGCCGGCAGTTCGTGGGTGGGAGAAGGCGCGGTCCGAACGCTGCTCGGCATCGACGGCGCGGAACTGCGGCGCAACACCATCTGGAAGATCTTTCCGATGTGCGATCCCGATGGCGTGGCGCGTGGTGGCGTCCGCTTCAACTCGCTCGGTTTCGACCTGAATCGCAACTGGGACGTGGAGGATCCGGCGCGCATGCCCGAGATCACGTCGCAACGCAACGCGATCCGGAAGTGGCTGGAGCAGGGCCGGCGCGTGGATCTGTTCTTCTCGCTGCACAACACCGAAACGTCGGAGTATCTGGAGGGACCGCCGAATCCGGATGCGAAGACACGCAGCCTCGCCGAGAGGTTCTTCGAAGCGCTGCGCGGCACCACGTTCCATCCTTCGCGGCCATTGTTCTACGCCGATACGTCGACCACGCCTGGAATGAAAGGCCGCATGACGGTGACGCAAGGGCTCGCCCGTGATTTCGCGATTCCCGGCTTCCTGATGGAGCAACGGATCAGCTTCAACGAGAAGCTGAAGCGTCTGCCGTTGCCGGAAGACCGTTTGCGGTTCGGACGCGAACTGGTGCGGGCGATGTGGCAGGTAGTGCACGCATCACGGGCTTGAGCGGGTTCGAGGCGTGTGCTTCGCCGCATGAAGTCGGCCAACTCAGCCCGCGAGTGCGACTACGGCAACCGTGGCATGGATCAAGGAGATCCCCAGCGCGCGGAATCCGACTCGCTTTAACGGCTCTGGCTTCTGAATCCGTGCGAGTTCCACAAGATGCACCACGCCCGAGAGCGCCAGCGGCAAAGCGAACCGCCAATCCATCGACATTGCACCGGCGGCGACAATGCACTGCGCCAGTGCGGCGATCACCGCGGTGCGATGCATGCGCTGCGCCTGCTCGCCGAGCTTCGCGTTGCGCTGCGATGCCATGTGGTCGAGCCGCGCGTGAACCGTCAGCACTCCGCTCAACGCATGCAGGCTCGAAAAGATCCACAGCCACCACGCCCACGGCTCCACGCGGCCCGTGCACACCAGGCTCACCAGGAGAGCCGACGAGCCGAGTCCGAACGCGCTGGCAGCTTGCAGCAACACCGACCGCTGGCGGTTGCGCAGCGTCATCCAGATGGCGATGGCAGTCAGCCCCGCGGCCATCACGCCCAGCACGGCAAGTGGGACGATTGGCGCCGATGCAGCGAGCCAGACTCCACAGATCGCGAGCAACGGGATCTCCCACAGCAACGTACGCCGCGCGAGTTCCGTTTCCGGATGGGGGTCGCGCCACAGCCATCGCTGCCGCACAAGAACGATCAGCGGTTCGCGCGCAGCGAACACGAGCAGCACGGCAAACAGCGCCAGCAGCAGAGCGCCTTTCCATCGCCACGCGATCAGGCATGCGGCCACGAACGGGACCAGCAGCATGCCCCACGCACCGTGCTCGCGTGGCAGCAGCAATCCGCCAGACCGGCTATTCATGGCACGGCTACTCCTGGCTCCGCTACTTGTGGCCCCGCTACTCATGGCCCAGCCCGCGGCGCAGTTTCATCTCCTGCGCCATCTCCGCGAGTTGCTGTTGCGTCAGCAGACGCTTGCCCAGCCCGATGAGGTGCTCATTCTCGGAGGCGATATGCTGCCGGTAGATTTCGCCTAGCCGCGCCACAAGCGAGTGAAACCGCCCAAGCTGCGGCGCATCCGAGGTGAGTGTCGATAGCGCGGCCTTCAGGTCCTTGTACACCTGCTCGGCTTCCTGATGCTGCGTTTCCAACTCGTACAGATAACGCTGTGTCTCGACATCGGCGGCAGCGGTGAGCCGGGGAAAC
This sequence comes from Bryobacterales bacterium, assembly GCA_016789785.1. Next base: position 87,422 of record JAEUQE010000006.1, on the reverse strand, counting down.
AGTGAATCCTCTTCGTCCTGCGTGTGCCACACGCCATTGGTGTCGAAGAAACGGACCACGGCGTCGGCTGCGCGAATCGCCTCGTCACGATTCGTGAGCAGCGCACCAGCAACCCGCTCCAGCGTGTCGAGCCGCTGCAGGATCCGGTCGTGGCAGGCCACCAGATGCTCCAGCGGATGGTCCAACGTTGCCGGCTTGGCGCCGGCCGATTGCGACAAACTTTGTAGCGTCACCACCCCCTCATGATAGATCGCGTCTGTCCACGGCTCGGTGACTCAGGTCACGCTATCATCAAAGTTCACATGACTCCGATTCAGCGTGTCATTGGCTCGATTGACCTGTTTGAAAACCTGCCCGAGGCCGAGGTACAGTTTCTCTCTTCGGTCGCGATCACGAAACAGTATGAGCCCGGGGAGTTCCTCTTCTTTGAAGGCGAGGAATGCCGGGGCATCTGGATTGTTGCGGATGGCGTCGCGAAAGTCATCAAGACGACGCCGTCGGGCCGGCAGATCATGTTGGCGCTGCAACCCTCGCCCGCGACGGTGGCCGAGGTACCTGTGTTTGACGGCGGCCCTTATCCCGCGTCGGTTTGCGCAGTGGAGCAGGTGGTAGCGATTCTTGTGCTGAGCCGGGATTTCCTGGCCATGTGCCGCAGAAATCCTGACGTGACGCTACGTTTTCTCTCGGTATTTGGGACTCGGCTCCGCCATCTGGTCGGGCTGGTGGAACGAATTACGTTTGGCAGCATTCGCCAGCGTCTGGCGCAGGAACTGCTCGCATTTGCCGACTCATCGGGGTCACTGCGATTCGTGATGCCGGAGACACACGAAGAGGTCGCGAGCCGGTTGGGAACGGTGCGCGAGGTTGTGTCGCGGAACTTGGGCCGGTTCCAGGTCGAGGGCATGATCCGCATGAAGAAGCGGGAGGTGGAGATTCTCAGCCGGGATGCTTTGCTGTCGGAGGCGAACACCGAACTTTGAGCGTTGCGAAGCAGTAGCAGATCAGCTCTTTGGGCGCCTCCATGCTATACTAAGAAGGTCCGCGAGCGTGGGCCTGTGGCGCAGTTGGGAGCGCGCTTCCATGGCATGGAAGAGGTCGTGAGTTCGAATCTCACCAGGTCCACCAAAACATTTCAAACACTTACCGTTTTATCACCCACCAGAACGTAGTCCCCGGAGTCCAACTGGAGTCCAAAACTCATTTTGAGGACGGGCAGCCACGGGCATCGTGTGGATTTTGCTACCCGCCCACGATCGAGCCAACCGATTCAATGCGGTAGCAAGCTTGGGCACCTTGGGCACCGTTTTTCGCGTGCGTCGTCGTCGTCCGGAGACGACAACATCTCGTTTCCTATATAGGAGGATGCCCACCGCCCACCTCGTTCAGCCGATTTCACTTTACTGTTGACGACTGATTTCCGCGCCTGATATTCAGGAGGTGAACGTTGCACTCCGAGCGTTCTGCGGTGAGAGATGGGACTCTCGTAAATCTCCTTCCCTCCGACTTCCGCACTCGACGTGTCTTCCAACCACAAACAGATCCCGCTCTACGCCGCTGACGGGCGTTGTCTGGGCTGGCGATCACTCGAAGCCGCTCAGAAGATGGTGGCCGCAGGATTCTGGAAGCCGTCCTATGGACGGAAGGGCCATCTGAAGGCCGTTTGGCTGGGTCAGGAGGACGGGACCACACCGGTCGAGACTAGCGCCCGAGCCGGTACTCGCTACAGCTTCCTGCAGAAACTCGACAGCGGAAATCGGTGCTGGAAGCATCGCCAAGTCAATGGGCGCGACGATGACGGCCAACCAGTAACGACGCGCGGAGTCTTCATGCAGGTCGTCGCGGACTGTCTGGTTGCTGTGGCCTCATAGGTACTTCCGGGCGATCGGCTCCGGCGCGTGGAACGATTGCCCAATTTCGCCAGCGTCAGCCGAAAAAAGAGGTGGTCGGTGGTCACCCCGGCGCGCCGTGGGCCGCCGCTACCCCAGCCTGGTAAGACAAGCCAACCCGCCACGACCGGGCGCAACGTGGGCCAAACGTGCGCGAACGGGTGGCCAATGACGGCGACTCCAGTGATCCAAGAACCTGTTTCCATTACGCCGGCGCTCGCAAGGCGAATCGAAATCTGGCCCGTGGACCGACTGGTCCCGTACTCGCGGAATGCTCGCACGCATTCGGCGGAACAGGTGGCGCAGATCGCGGCGTCCATCGCGGAGTTCGGATTCAACGCGCCGATCTTAGTGGACAGCAACGCCGGGATCGTCGCCGGCCACGGTCGCCTGCTGGCCGCTCGCAAGTTGAGGCTGCCGGAAGTGCCGGTCGTCGTGCTGGATCACCTGACGGCGACCCAACGACGGGCTTACATCATCGCCGACAACAAACTGACGGAGAACGCGGGCTGGAACGAGGAGATCCTGGCGGCGGAACTCGCCGACTTGGAGCGCGACGGTCTCGACCTCAAACTCGTCGGCTTCTCCGATGACGAACTGGAGGCGTTGCTCGCGAATGTCGACGACAATTCGGAACCGGAACAGGAAGAACCGCTTTCCGAACCGCCGAGTCAGCCGATCACTCGCCCCGGCGACGTGTGGTTGATCGGACCGCACCGACTGATCTGCGGCGACTGTCGAGACTTCGGTGTGATCGAGAAACTGCTGGATGCGAGGCGCGCGAACGTGGCGATTACTTCACCGCCGTACGCCACGCAGCGCGAGTACGATCCAACGAGCGGATTCAAACCGGTGCATCCGGACGAGTACTCCGATTGGTATCGCGACGTCGCCGCCAACATCCAGGCGATCCTGGCCGCCGACGGTTCATACTTCCTCAACATCAAGGAACACGCCGAAGACGGCGAACGCAGTCTGTACGTGAAGGATCTGCTCCTGGCGCACAAGCGATTGTGGGGCTGGCGCTTCGTCGATGAATTCTGCTGGCGGAAGACGGACAACGGCGTGCCGGGCGGTTGGGGAAATCGGTTCAAGAACGCATGGGAGCCGGTGTTCCACTTCTGCCGGCAACCCGAGATCAAGTTCCGACCGAAAGCGGTCGGCCACGTTTCGGAAGATTGTTTCGACTATTCGCCGAACAACCCGAAATCGACCTCAGGCAGCGGATTGTTGGGCACTGGCGCGCGCGGCCGTGCTGCCGAGAAGTCCGGCCCGGCCGACGACGATGGCCGCTTCCGTGGCGTCGCGCGTCCGAGCAACGTCATCGAGGCTCGAACGGAGTCCAACCAGGGATCGCACTCCGCTCCTTTCCCGCGCGGGCTGGCTGAGTTCTTCATCAAGGCGTTCACAGACGACGGTGATGTGGTGTTCGATCCCTTCCTGGGAAGCGGAACCTCGATCGCCGCCGCGGAAGTGCTGGGGCGGATCGGAATGGGATGCGAGATCAGCCCGTCGTACTGCGACGTGATCTTGCGGCGGATCGCGAATCTGAGCGGCGAGATTCCGCTGCTGCTCGGCACTAACCAGGCGATCAACGAAGTGGCGGCCGCACGAGAAGTCCCGCTCGAACAAGTCGATAATCCTCGCGCGCGGGATTCGCGGCGAATCCAGCACAACGGCCCGGCACCATTCTATGGAAGCCGCCGCAAGGTCTCTTGATCCTATGAAGACCGAACTTCAGGTGCAGCAGTGGCCGGTCGAGAAGCTTATTCCGTACGCACGGAACGCCCGCACTCACTCCGCTGAGCAAGTGGCGCAGGTTGCAGCCAGCATCGTGGAGTTCGGCTGGACGAATCCGATCCTCGTCGGCGCCGACGGCGTGATCATCGCCGGCCACGCACGCCTCGCGGCCGCAAGGAAGCTGCGGATGACAGAAGTGCCGGTCATCGTCCTGGACCATTTAACACCGACGCAGCGTCGGGCTTTGGTGCTCGCAGACAACCGGCTGGCGCTCAATGCCGGATGGGACGAAGAGATGCTGCGCGTGGAGTTGAACTCGCTCGAGGACGAAGGCTTCGACCTCGAGTTGGTCGGATTCTCAGATGAAGAGTTGGAAGAGATTCTCCGCGAGCCGGAAGAGACCCGCGAGGGACTCACCGATGAGGATGCGGTTCCGGAAGAGCCGGAGTCGGCAGTAACGGTTCCCGGCGACGTGTGGATACTGGGCGAACATCGGATCCTGTGCGGTGATGCCACCAGCATGGAGGCCGTCCAGAAAGTGCTGGACGGCGGCTTGGCCGACATGGTCTTCACTGACCCTCCGTACAACGTCGATTACGAGGGCAAGACTTCGAAGAAGCTTAAGATCGGTAACGACAGGCTGGGTGGGAAGTTCTACGAGTTCCTGCGCGAGGCGTGCGCGAACATGCTCGCAGCGACGAAGGGTGGCATCTACGTCTGCATGTCCTCTTCCGAGCTGCACACGCTTTACCAGGCGTTCACCGATGCTGGTGGACATTGGTCCACATTCGTGATCTGGGCGAAGCATCATTTCACGCTGGGCCGGTCGGACTACCAGCGGCAGTACGAGCCCATCCTGTATGGCTGGCGCGAAGGGACGGATCACTTCTGGTGCGGTGCGCGCGACCAAGGCGATATCTGGTTCATCAAAAGGCCCGCCTCAAGTCAGCAACATCCAACGATGAAGCCGGTCGAGTTGGTGGAGCGCGCGATCCGAAACAGCAGCAAGACGCGCGACACGATCCTTGATCCCTTCGGCGGGTCAGGAACGACGTTGATCGCGTGCGAGAAAGCGGGCCGGCAGGCTCGCCTGATCGAACTGGAGCCGAAGTATTGCGACGTCGCGATTACCCGCTGGGAGAAATTCTCAGGCGGGACGGCGAGGCACGCCGTTTCAGGCCAGTCCCTCGCCGAACTCATGTCAGCAGCCGCTCCGGCCGCATAGCCCAGGAAAGGTAACCAGTCTTATGAATTCGAATCTGCTCAATGGAGTCGCGATCGGTTTCCTGTACGGAATGGCCCTCGTCGGCTTTTTCAGTTTCATAGGCTTCATCGCTGGAGTTTTTCAGGACTGGATCGGGGCGAAGCGGAAGATCAACACGGACGTACCGGAACTGAAGGACTCCGTGCGGGAGCTGAAGTTGAAGGTGTCGTTTCTTGAATCGGACATCAAGCGGCTTGAGCGTTCCCGTCGTTACGACCCCTCGATCGGGAAGGCGCTGCTTGATGAACCACCAACAGAAGCCGGCGCTTCCTGACCACGCGCAGGTTCGGCTGCCATGTCCAACGGAGAAGGAAATCGCGCGATGCCGGGAAGAGATAGCAATCATCGAGGCCGCCATCCGGGCTGGTCATCCAGACATCGAAGGTCTTTGCCTGGCCCTGTCGGATCGGTCAGCGGAATTGAGAATTCTGGAGGGCGAACTTGCTAGAGCATATGGTCGGATTGGTAGTTCCCGGAGTGGCGCTCATCTCGGGCCTGATCGGCACGTATGTGGGATTGCAGAACCGGGCGTTGCTGGCCGAGGTGCGCAAGGAGATCGCGGAACTGGAAAACAGGATCATCGCCAGGATTAACGGAACGTACGTCCGCGCTGGCGAGTGCCGTCTGCGTGAAGAGTTGGTGGCGGAAAAGATTAACGCGTTGGCGACGGGACGCCACAAAGCAGAACCGCCGCCGGATCGTTGAACCCGGCGGCGGTTGGAAGGAATGCGGGTGGCAGTCGCTACTTGGCGGTCTTGTAGACGCGATCGCCCGCCTCGTTCTTCGAGGACTCGATCTTGACGTTGTGCTTCTTGCTGGCGGTGCTGATGAATCCACGCACGCTGTGGGCCTGCCAGTCCGTGGCCTTCATGATTTCGGCGAGCGTCGCGCCCTTGGCGCGCCCGATCATCTCCAGGATCTTCGCACCCTTGCTCTCGGCGCGGGGGGCGGTGGCCTTGCGTTCGGATTTGGCGGCGGCCTTCTTGCCGGCCTTGGCTTCTTTCTTCGGCGCGGCGGCCTTGGCGCTTTTTTTGGCTTTGGGCGCGCCCTTCTGCTGGCTGGCACCCTTCTTCGAGGAGGCCTTCTCCGGCGCAACGTTCGCGCCCTGTTCCGCAACGGCGGCGGCTTTGTCGGTGGTTTCTGCGTTCGTCATGGTGTTTCTGGTCATCCTTTTCTGCGCGTGCTTCGCGCATGACGATTCATCACTCCGGTGCGCCGGAAAGGCAAGGGAAATAGAGACCCGCAGCGGAACAATCTTCACCGAGGCGAACACGTGGCGATCTTGAGCCAGCGGGCCTACGCCCGTCATCGCGGAGTTGCACTGTCTGCCGTGCAGAAGGCGATTGAAACCGGGCGGATCACCGCGCAGCCGGATGGACGCATCGACTCCGAACAAGCGGATGTCGAGTGGGAGCAGAACACCACGCGCCGCGCGCCTCCGGTTGCAAAGCGCGGCCAGGAAGAAGACGACGTTTCGATGTTCGGCGCGTCGCAGTACACCAAGGCGCGCGCCGTGCGCGAGCACTACCAGGCACGGCTCGCGAAGATCGAGTACGAAGAGCGCACCGGAAAGCTGGTTCCCAAAGACGAAGTCCAGATTGCAGCCTTCAACAAGTTCCGGCAGTTCCGGGATCACATGCTGAACATTCCGGATCGCGTGGCGGCGGTACTGGCCGCGGAGACGGAAGCCGCGAAATGCTACGAGGTCCTGGCTACCGAGGTTCGCAGAGCACTGAATGAATTTGCAGACTCCAACGGCTGAGGAGATCTACTCGGCAGCGGCGGCGGCCGGCGCGCGGCCGGACCCGTTGCTCACGATCTCTCAGTGGGCCGACAAGTACCGCATGCTCTCGCAGCGCGCCTCGGCTGAATCGGGGCCCTGGCGCACAGAGCGGACGCCGTACCTGCGCGAGATCATGGATTGCCTTTCGCCGTCGTCGCCCATCGAGCGGACGGTCTTCATGAAAGGCGCGCAGATCGGTGGCACCGAGTGCGGCAACAACTGGATCGGCTATGTGATCCACCAGGCGCCCGGACCCATGATGGCGGTGCAGCCCACCGTCGAGATGGCGAAACGCAACTCGAAGCAGCGCATCGATCCGCTGATCGAGGAGTCAGAGGTCTTGCGCGCGCTCGTGAGCGATCCGCGCTCGCGCGACTCAGGAAACACCGTTCTTTCGAAGGAGTTTCCCGGCGGCGTGCTGGTAATGACCGGTGCGAACTCTGCTGTCGGCCTTCGCTCGATGGCAGCGCGATATCTGTTCCTGGATGAAGTAGACGGATATCCGGGCGATGTGGAGGGCGAGGGCGATCCGGTCAACCTGGCGACCGCCCGCACCCGAACGTTCGCGCGCCGCAAGATCTTCATGGTCTCAACGCCGAAGATCACGGGCATGTCTCGTATAGAGGCGGCGTTCGAAGAGAGCGACAAGCGACTCTATTGGTTACCGTGCCCGGTGTGTCGCGAGTTCCAGACGCTGAAGTTCGCGCAACTACGGTGGCCGAAGGGACAGACGGAGCGGGCCGTCTACGTCTGCGAGCACTGCGGGCAGGAGATCCACAATCACCAGAAGCAATCGATGCTGGCGCGGGGCGAGTGGCGCCCCAGTGCTGCGGGTGATGGAAAGACCGCTGGATTTCATCTTTCCAGCCTCTACTCGCCGGTGGGTTGGTTCGCGTGGCCCGACGCCGCCAAGCAATTTGAGCAGGCGCAGAAGAATCCGTCGCTGCTCCAGGTGTTTGTCAACACCGTGCTGGGCGAGACGTGGACGCTGCTTGGCGAAGCCCCCGAGTGGCAGAAGCTCTATGACCGTCGCGAATCGTACCCCATCGGCACGGTGCCGACTCGAGGGCTGTTTCTCACGGCGGGTGCGGATATCCAGAAAGATCGCGTCGAAGTGGAGATTGTCGCCTGGGGTCGTGGAAAGGAATCGTGGTCCATCGACTACCGCGTGTTCGAGGGCGACACGTCTCGGCCACAAGTATGGGAGAAGCTCACAGCGTTACTGAACGAGACGTTCACCGCGGCCAGCGGCTTGGAGTTGCCTGTGCTCCAACTGGCAGTGGACTCCGGCTTCGCGGCCACGGAGGTGTACCAGTGGGCGCGGCGGCAAGGCGGACGAGTTCTCGTCATCAAAGGTGATTCACGCGCCCCGGCGTTGCTTGGCGCGGCAAGTCCTGTTGAAGTTGGTCCGCTCGGCTTGAAGATCAAGCGCGGCGTGCGCGTCTGGCCGGTGAACTCCGGCATGGCCAAGGAGGAACTCTACCGGTGGCTGCGACTCGAGCGTCCCACCGACGAGGACGTCGAGAATGGAGTGCCCTTCCCGGCTGGCTATTGTCACTTCCCTCGATACGGCGAAGAGTTCTTCAAGCAGCTCACCGCCGAGCAGCTCGTCACCAAAATCGTCAAAGGTTATCGCAGGCACGAGTGGCAGAAGATGCGCGAGCGCAACGAAGCCCTCGACTGTCGGGTGTACGCGCGTGCGGCCGCTGCGCGCGTAGGTATCGACCGATTCACGGAGCGGCATTGGACCGACTTAGAAGCCAGGCTGAAGCCCAAACCCGCCACGGAGCAGCCCGTCGTCACTGACGAAACGAAAAGGCGTAAACAGGATCGCAAGTGGCTGGGGGATCGACAAAAGAAGTGGCTCGGAAAATGAAGATCAAAGGTTCGCTGCCAGAGGAATCGCAGGGTGACCACGGTTTCGAGTATGCGACCGTCACAGCCGAAGCAGAGTCGCCGGAACTCCTCGCCGACTACGGCGCACGCGGATGGGAACTGGTCGCGGTTGTGCGTGAGTTCGGCTCACGCGCGATTTTCTACTTCAAGCGAAGGCGGCAGTAGATGGCTTGGACGCAATCTGACCTGGATGCCATCGATAAGGCGATTGCGAGCGGCGAGTTGACCGTTCACTTCGCGGACCGCTCGGCTACTTACCGCTCGGCGGATGAGCTGTTCAAGATTCGCGCCCTGATCAAGGGTGATCTCCAAAGTCAGTCGGGTTCGGTTCCGGAACGTTTCAGTTGGGCGAAGACCTCGAAGGGATGAACTGGCTCGACAAAGCAATATCGTGGGTAGCGCCGGAGGCTGGCTTGCGGCGTGTGCGCGCACGACGCGCCACCGACGTCATGCGGCTCGCCTACGAGGGAGCTCGCACCGGCAGGCGAACCGATGGTTGGATCGCCACCGGGAATTCAGCTAATGCGGAGATTGCCGTGGCGATCTCCAAGCTTCGGGAGCGGTCGCGGGATCTCATCCGGAACAATGCTTACGCGGCACGCGCTGTCGCCGAGGTCATCGGTAATGCAGTCGGCACGGGAATCACAGCGCAGTCGCGCGCCGGTGAGCCCGAGTTGAATCGCCAGATCGATAGCGCCTGGTTGGACTGGATGGAGCAATGTGATGCGGATGGGCAGGCCGATTTCTACGGCTTGCAGGTTCTAGTGGCGCGGACCGTTTTCGAGAGCGGCGAGTGCCTCGTGCGGTTCCGGCAGCGCCGCAGTTCTGATGGCCTAAAGATCCCGATACAGTTGCACGTGTTGGAGCCGGACTACCTGGATCACACAAAGACGCAGAAGACGGATACCGGCTACATCATCCAGGGCGTCGAGTTCGACCTGCTTGGTCGGCGAACGTTCTATTGGCTGTATGGCCAGCATCCAGGGGACGTGGTGCAGACCGGCGTGCGCGGAGGCCTCGGCGCTCTTCAGTCCATCCGCGTTCCGGCGAGCGAGGTCCTGCACATCTACCGGAAGGATCGGCCGGGGCAGGTTCGAGGAGTGCCGTGGCTTGCGCCGGTGATTATCACGCTGCGCGACCTCGACGAGTACGAGGAAGCGGAGCTCGTCCGCAAGAAGATCGAGGCGTGCTTTGCAGCATTCGTGACGCAGCCGCAGGGCCCGGACGGCCCGCCGATTGGAGCGACGGACACCGCATCTGACAGTTCCATCTCCAGCCATCGCGTGGAGTCGTTCGAGCCGGGAATGATCGAGTATCTGAAGCCGGGTGAGGAGATCACGTTCGCAGCGCCCACGTATGCGGCGGGCTACCGGGATTACGTCGCGGCCAAGCAGTCGCAGATCGCGACAGGGCTGCAACTGACTTATGAGCAGTTGACCGGCGACCTGTCGCGCGTGAACTATTCGAGCTACCGCGCCGGCCTGCTCAGTTTCCGGAACGGCATCGAAGTCTTCCGGTGGGCGACGTTCATCCCGATGTTCTGCATCCCGGTATGGAACCGGGTTATGCAGGTGGCCTTCGCGGCAGGCGAAATCGCGGATGCCGGCCCGTTCAAGGTGGAGTGGACGCCGCCCGGTTTTGGCAGCGTTGATCCCTACAAGGATGCCGTGGCGACGCTGATGCGCATCCGCACGGGGACGCTTACCCTGCGCCAAGCCATCGCCCTGGAAGGCTTTGATCCCGATGCGCAGATTGAGCAAATCGCCGAGATCAACCGGCTCCTCGACGAGAAGGCAATCATCCTCGACGGCGATCCGCGCAAGGTGAGCAAGAGCGGCGCGGAGCAGAGCAGCGTGAAGGACGACGGCGGCAACAAGCAGCAGGAGGTGCAATGACATGCCTGTGGAGGCACAGCAGAAGTCCAAAGCGGAGGTTGTCCATCTCGATGGTCGCGTCGAAGTTGGTGACGTGCCGCGCCAGCGCTTGCTCGCGCAGTTTGCGAAGACAGACGGCGAGAAGCGCACGGCCGAGATGACGTGGTACACCGGCGCAACCGTGCGCCGATGGGGTTTCGGCGGACCGTTCAATCTGTCCTTCAGCATGGACGCTGCGCACGTCCGCATAGGGCGGCTCGCGAGCGGCACTGCGCCGTTGCTCGACTCCCACAACGACTGGCGGCTCTCCGATGTAATTGGCGTCATCGACAAGGCGTGGATAGAAAACGGTCAGGGAAAGGCGAGCGTTCGGTTTTCTAACCGCGACGAGGTTACTCCTGTTTGGCGCGACGTCGAGGACGGAATCCTTCGTAACGCCTCGATGGGCGTCACGATTCACAAGCTCAAGGAGACGACGAAGGAAGGCGACCAGGTCAAGAGCTATCTCGCTGTGGACTGGGAGCCGGAAGAAGTTTCGGTTGTGCCCATCGGAGCCGATCCCGGCGCCGGGTTCCGGGCATCCGAGGAAGAGCAGTTTTTCGAGGTCGAGAGTTTGCGGGCAACCAGCCCAAAGGAGAAAGAGATGGAACAAGAAACCATCACCAAACCGGGCGAAGTGGCCCGTGCCGAAGCGAATCTGGATGCGGAACGGCAGGCCGCCGCTCTTGTCGAACGCACCCGCGTTGTGGAATTGCGCAAGGTCTGCCGATCGCTGAATCTCGATGAAGCGCTGGCAGAGGAGCACATCGAGAAGGGGACGGCAATCGATGAGTTCCGGAAGCTTGCTATCAACAAGTCCGAAGAACAACGCCGTAACGATCCTCCTCATCAGACACAGACGGCCAGCATCACGAGGGACGAGACGGCAGTACGACGCGCTGGCATCGCGGCCTCGTTGCTGCACCGCTACGAGCCGCGTCTGTACCCGCTGAAGGACGACCTGGGCCGCGAGTTCATGGGTTTCACACTGCTCGATCTTGCACGGGAGTGCTTGGAGGCCAAGGGCACGCGCACGCGGGGCGTGCATCGCAACGAGATCGCCGTGCTGGCTCTCAGCACGTCCGATTTCCCCAGCATCCTGGCCGACGTCGCGAACAAGACCCTGCGGCAGGCCTATCAGGCGTATCCGCAGACGTTCCGGCCGTTCTGCCGCCAGCGCTCCGCGTCTGACTTCAAGAACATCAATGCCGTACAGTTGGGCGAGGCTCCGCAACTCCTCAAGGTGAACGAGAAGGGAGAGTTCACTCACGGCTCCGTCGCGGAAGGGAAGGAGACCTACAAGCTCCTGACCTATGGCCGGATCGTTTCCCTCACCCGGCAGACGATCATCAACGACGACCTGAGCGCGTTCACCCGTATTCCCGCAGGCTTCGGTGTGGCGGCGGCGACCCTCGAAAGCGACACGGTGTGGGGAATCGTTACGGCGAACGCGGCGATGGCGGATGGTGTGGCGCTCTTTCACGCCAACCACTCCAACCTTAACTCCGGTGGCGGCAGCGCGCTGGCGCTCTCCGGCCTGGGCACCGGCATGGCGAACATGGCCAAAGTGAAGGGCCTCGACGGCGTCACCACTCTCAACGTGCAGGGACGCTACATCGCGGTCCCGGTGGCGTTGCAGTTGACCGCGTTCCAGTTGATCGCGGCGAATTTGGCTCCCGCCGTATCGGCGAACCTCGTTCCGGAGTATCTGCGGGCGTTGGTACCCATCGCCGAGCCGCGACTCGATGCTTCGAGCGCGACTGCCTGGTACCTGTTCGCGTCGCCTGACCAGATCGACACCATCGAGTATGCGTACCTCGAGGGTCAGGACGGCGTGTACCTCGAAACGCGCCAGGGCTACGACGTCGATGGCGTCGAGATCAAGGCACGGCTCGACTTCGGCGCCAAGGCGATCGACTGGCGCGGGATGCAGAAAAACGCTGGAGCGTAAAGGAGAACGGAAATGAAGAACTACGTACAACACGGTGAAACGTTGACGCTCACTGCGCCCTATGCGGTGAGCTCGGGTGGCGGCGCGCTGGTTGGGTCGATCTTCGGTGTTGCCGCCGCGGATTACGCGAACGCGGCCGAGGGAGAGTTCCAGACCTGCGGAGTCTTCGATCTCACACGCGAGACCGGAGGCAGCACGGGCTTTTCGGCGGGCGCGCTCATTTACTGGGACAACACCAACAAGCGCATAACCAAGACGGTTGGAACCAACAAGCTCATCGGTGTCGCGGTCAAGGATGCCGCCGATGGCGACGCCACTGGTCGGGTGCGCCTCAACGGTGCGTTCATCGGCTAATGGCGTTCACCGATTCAGTCGGTCGAGTGGACGATGCCTGTCTGCGGGTCTTTGGGCGTGATGTCATCTACACGCCCGAGGCCGGCGGGGGAGTTACCGTCCGCGCAATATTCAACCCGACGCAGGAGACCGAAGGCAGCGCGCCTGGCGTGTACGCCGTCGTGTTCTGCCGCGAGGCTGACCTGCCCGCGCCACCGGTGCGTGGCGATGAGGTCACCGTCGACGCGGTCGTCTACAAGGTCTATGACATCGAGGCTGACCATGGCGGCGGCCTTGTTCTTCGTCTGCGCCAGCATTCGTGAGGTTCCAATGGCATCGGTTCGAGTCTTCTTTAAGAAGGAAATCCGGCTCGACAGGCTCAACTTCCGGCAGCAGCAGATGTTCAAGGTCGGCACTGTCGGCGTCGCGGCGGTGAAGAACCGGCTGGCTGTCGCCGAGGGTCCAGATGATAGTCCCGCCAAGCCGCTGACGAAGCGGTACTCCATCTGGAAAACGAAGATGGGCAAGGGCAACCGGCGGAACCTCGTGCTCTCTGGTGAGATGCTCCGCAATTTCGTGGTCCGGACGGTCAGCGACAACCGAGCCAAAGCGTCTGTGACGGGTCGCTCCACGATCAAGACGACCACCAACAAGCGCGGCAAGTTGGTCGGCGTCGAGAACAAGGTGAAGGCATGGATTACAAGCAAGATCCAACCGTGGATGGTGTTCTCTCCGAAAAACGAAAAGGCCGTGGTCGAGGCGGCGAACCGTGTGCTCACCGAGGCTGCGCCGCGCTTGGTGCTGGAGCGGCAGTTGGGCGGTGAGCAGACATAATGCCTCAGCGGCCTGCAGAGACAACTTCAACGACACCGCAGTACACGGGTTCTTCACGCTGATCGCGTAACGGCGACTCAAGAGGGGTCGGGTCGTATGAGAAGGGCCACGGATCGGTTTGACAGGAGGAGCTGAAGTAGACTTGGTGAAGCCCGGGCGTCGTTGCCCGCACCTCGACGGTCATGGAGCGCTCTACGCACGGAGGCCAGAAAGGCTCCCCATAGCTGAAGCCTTCCGCGATCGGATACTGCAGTTTGACTCTACCGTTGCTCCACTCTTCATTCTTTATGCCCGCTTGAAACTGGCAGTCACAACAAATGGCTTTAACACGGTCAAATCCGACCGGAAACGACACAGAGAAGTAGGCTTGGCCAGCAGGGCCACCATAGTTCCGAGCCCGAATTTCAATGTGAACGGGTTGACCAACACTCACGACAGCCGGAATCTGAATGCTCGTAAGTCTGACATTGGGAGGCCCGGTTCCCGCAAACTCAAGACCATCGACCCTTGGAATCACGATCTCAAGACAGCTACGGATGAAGCGGGGGAGTGTGGCTCCCAAGTCCTTAAGGGACTCGGGACTGTAGCTGATGTAGCGGATGCCGCGCAGATCAAATGGTACCGAACTGCCACTTTGAACAAGTAGTATGACCGGCTTCCGGAGGGCGTGCGCAACTCCGACCTCATAAAAAACGTTCGCATTACTGCCTGTGAGGTCCGCGATTAAAATCCGAGCATCTTGGATGCTATTCCAGATGTCCTCTGTTATTTGACCTGAGGTTGTCAAGCTGTCTGCCCGGAGGCAGTTGAGCCCGCAGGCCGACGCCGCGTGCCGGACTATTTCGAACACGTTATCGAAGGCCGCGCTAAAAGGCATCAGCACAAAGCAGAAGTTCGGACGAACAGGCCCTTGGCTTCGGAGCATCGGCGGCATTGCCATTTAGCGAATAAGCATACCGTATGATCGACCCTTCCGAAATCATCAACAACCTGGTCGCCATGCTGCGGGACATCCCTGACCTGGTCGAGGAGATGGGTGGCGATCCCGAGAAGATCTACGCCTACCACGACCAGTACCCGAAGAACGTTAGCTTGGCGCAGGCGATTCACAACATGCCCTCGCCATCGATCATGACGGTGTGGCAGGGCACGCAGCCCGGATCCTTCGGCGCCGTTGACGTGTGGAAGCACCAGATCACGTTGTTCCTCAGGGCGCGAGACACATTCAACGGCGATGCGCCAAGCACCTATTACCGTTTGTTCCGGCTGATCACCAAGGGCGTTCCGGCATCGACCGGTCAAGAGATGCTGTACGCCACTGTCCATCCTGCGTGCAATGCGATGGACCTGCCAATGATTCAGCGGCAGACCGATGCCGAGGCGCTCGACTATTTCGAAGTTCCACTTTCATTTACCGAGATGGGAGACCAGTGATGCCATCGAGTGTTTGGATGCGCCCACCCTTCGGTGAGGGCGAGCCGAAGGAAGTTGAAGCAACGCCCGAGAATTTGGTGCCACTTATGGCCGCTGGTTGGAACCAGTGCGATCCGCCGGCTACCGCCCAGGAGGTAAAGACCGATGTCGACGACTAGGCTGCAGGAAGTACTGATCTGCTTTGGGAAACAGAAGCAGACGGATATCGCGACCGCGCAAGCTGCCGCGGCGATGTGGCGCTTCAGTAAGCTGAACGCCGCACTTGCGAATCCGAAACTGGCGACCGAGAACGACGCCGAGGAATACGGCAAGGGCCACGAGTTTCCCACCGCGACGTTCAAGACGGCGTGGGACGTGAACGGCGGGCTGGAGAAGTATCTCTCGGCCGAGGTCGCGGCGTGGGCGATGTCGTTTGGCTTGGGCAAGGTGGTGAAATCCGGAACGAATCCGAACTTCACCTACACCTGCACACCGCTGTTCCCGGCCAACGGCGACGCCGCAGAGCTCCCGTACTTCTCGTTCGTGGAACAGATCCGTCCCGGCGCAGGTGTCGTGCTCGACCGTCAGGCAGTAGGATGCGCCATCGAGTCATGGCAGATCGCTATCGGCTCCGGTCCCGGCCGGGCCAACAGCAAAATTACGGTTGAGTTTGTCGGCTCCGGCAAGGTGATCGACTCCGCGACTGGCGTCACCATGCCGTCCGCAACCGCTGAGAAGCTCCTGCCGTCGGCATCGCTTACGTTGTCGATCAATGGCGTAGACTACGTGACCAGCAAGAACATCGTGTCGCTGGAGACCGGCTGGAAGAACAACATTCGGATGGACGCCGGCTTCTTCCCCGGGTCCGGTTTCCAGTCTGCGGGCGACGGCTCGTCTGGCGCGATCCGCGGCCGCCTGGAGTTTGGCAACCGGCAGGGCAATCTGAAATTCGTCGCGCGCTTCGACAGCACGTCGACCGAGTACACCAAGCTCAAGAGCCAGACCACCGGTACCGCCGTCATTACTCTCACCTTCGACGCGAACAACTCGCTTCAGATCACCTGGCAGAAGTTGGCGTTCTCCGTGGTCGATCTCGGCGAGACCGACCAGATCCTGACGGTCTCCGTCGATTGCACCCCGCTCTACGACTCAACCAACGGCGTCATCTCGGCTGTCGCCAAGTGCAACGTGGACCAGATCTGCCAGTAGAAAGGAACATCGATGGATACCCCCGTATTTGACGCGAGCATGAACATCACGATGAATCTGCGCACGCAGGATGGGCTGAAGGCCGTCCGCGTTCGCTTCCCTTCCGATGAGGAATGGATCGAGCGGCAGCGTCGCCGCAAGGTCATCGTGAAAGACCTTGGGCGCGGTGCTTCCGAGACCACGGTGGTGAACCGCGAGGATGCGGACGCGGCACTGCTTGCGAAGATCCGCACGGAGCAGGATGGTCCGGAGGTCGATCCGTTCGAGGCGGCAAAGCTCATCGAGGAGTTGGCCACGTGCGAGGTCGATGATGTGGTGCCGGTGGGCGAAGGCTTCCGGATCATTACGCGTGTCCTGGGAGCGACGACCACGCACCTGCTCAAGATTCCCACGGCCAAGGACCAGTTCGAATACCGGCGCGGGTTTGCGCGTGCCATCACGTTGCCGTTTGGACGGCAGGAACTCACCGTTAACATCGCCCCGGTCGGCGCGATGTACAAGCGGCTGATCGTCGCGACGGAGGGCTACGCGAGCAGCAACGTGCCGATCATCCACCAGGCGGTCGCCGTGCGCGGCGCGATGGATGCGCTCGACATGGCGTTCCAGGAGGACCGCGACGCAAATTTTCCGCCAGCGAGTCCGCATGCTCAATAGGCGAGTGGCCGGAGAATCCGTCCTTCCGGTTCCTCGTCCATTGGGCAATGCGGCGGGACGAACTATGCGACCCCAGTCTATGTCCGGACTCGCCGGAGGATGGCGGTGGCAGGTGCGACCACTGCCCGCTGGACAGGATCGACGCCGCCCAGACCTCGGAACGCGGGTTGGTGATCCGCTGCGCGCTGGAACTGATGGCGGCACTCAAACTCGGCGTGAACATCTCTCTCGAAGAGATAGCCGCCGATGAGTTTCAGGCAATGCTGATCATCGCTGGAGAGAGGGATCTGTTGGATCGGGAGAAGCTGCCTGAAGTGAGAAATCGCGGCTAGGAGCATGGGTAGCATGCGTTCGGAAGGTTCAATGCTACGCCCTGAGGGGAGAGACCGCTGAGCGCTCCCCCCGATTCGACGGCAAGGTCTCTCAATCAGCACGATTCTATCTTCACGAGCTAACCCAACTTGGCGAGAACGTTTACAATGATCGTCTGAGGAGGTATTGTGCCACGACGAGACCCGGCCAAGTTAACCAGCGTCAAAATTAAGATCCCCTGGGTAGGCGAAGCAGAATGGAACGCTGATCCTAAGGAGCGAAACGCTGCTTGGGCGCTCTACGTCGAACTCGTAACACGAATCGCTGTTCAGCCCCTTCCGGCTACGGAGGGGTCGATGCGGGAGGCATTAGCTTCCCTGCACAGCCTTTTCGACTCCACACGCCAAATTCTGAGAGCGGCGGGACCAGACATCGGAACATCAAGTGCTTCCGTTGGGGGTATTGCTATTACAGTGCTAAATCGCGGCATTCGCCCATTCTTGTCCCGCTGGCACCCCGCGCTCTCGGACTGGGAGTCGCGCAAAGATACGAAAGTGAGCGCCGGTGATCATGAGCGAAACTGGCCGGAGCACGACAACTTCCGTCAAGAGCTGGAATCACTCCGAGCCGATTTGGAAACCTATGCAAACGGACTTGCAACGCTCGCCGGCATCAAACCGTAGTATGCACAGTGTTGCGGGACGACGATCGTCCGCGCGCGGATTGCGACAATGAGCCATGCCGAAAAAGCGTCGGGGTTCGTCGTCCAAGCGCAGCACGTCGCTCGTTGATAGCTCAGAGACGGCTAATCTCGCCGATCTATTCTGTAGATACTCTGACTACGGCTGCTGGGGTGAGAATGCGCCATCAGTTGCACAGGTAGCTTCGCAAATCGGCAGTAGCCACCACCGAGTTACATCGTTAATGATCGCAATGGCTGTAGCCGAAGACTTTATTGTGATCCCACGATCACTTCCGGGCCTTCCGCAGGCCGGAAAGTCTCCCACCGTTGACCGCTTTCGTTCCTATGTAGCGGCGGACAATCGGCATTACAAGCTTTTCATGTCATATAGGCGTGCAGATGACACCCATTCGTCCGGAAGAATTCTCGACCGTTTGGTAAGCGCATTCGGAGAGGGATCGGTCTTTAGAGATGTTGACGCGATGCCACTCGGCTCCAGGCTCACGCCAACTCTCGAACAGTTCGTCGGCAAGAGTGAGTTGCTAGTCGTCCTGGTTGGCAAAGGGTGGTTGGGCAAATCAGTGCAGTCTGAGTCGCCCCGCCTGTTTGACAAAGACGATCCGGTAAGGGTGGAAATCGAAACCGCTCTTAAAGTCGGCATACCAATAGTACCGGTTCTGATGGCAGGCGCTACGGCGCCGACGGAAAATGATGTACCACCATCCCTTTGCCCATTCGCCAATAGACCCTTCATGGTTGTGAGGCCAGATCCACACTTTGAAAGTGACATCAACACCCTAATTGAACGTTGTAATAGTATCCTAGGTTCCTCAGGGACAGTTCGGATGGGCCTTCATATCCCTGAGTTGGATGGTGATTTGATCGCTCCATTGCGAGTTCTTACCGCCTCCGGCCTGCGTATTCTTAATTTTCTTGATCGAATGTCGGAAAACAGCGGTTCGATCCAGGATGCATTCGCGATAGAGAGCGATCAGCTGTTGTCGGTTGAGAGCGTAATACAGTCTTGGTGTCATTACATCGGGGATCGGCGCGATGAAGCACATAATTCGAACCTTCCAAACTTGGTCGATGAGATCGAACGTGTTCTGGTGTCTATTGATGCGCTAAACACCTCAGAATGGCGGACAATCCAAGATTCTTTGGGGGATACTGACGGCCGCGGAGAGCCTTCAAAAAGTCAAGTGTTCGCAATGTCGGCCGCGCAAATTCTTTCCCAGCATTTTGCTTTCATACGTCGCGCTCGACGCGCGTTTCGTTTTAGGGCGAATCCACTCGATGCCATTGCGATGCACGGTCGCGCGTCGTTCTCCAGACAGGCGCCGCTTACATTCGTCGCCGGACTGTGGAATGAGGATCGGCATGTTATTGAACGAATATGTGACACGCTTGAACAGTCCCTTGGGGACAACATCGCCTTTAGTCATACGATTCGTTATGGCGCTGTCGATGCTAGGCAAGACACCGTGCCCGAACAATGTGCAACGTACCTTTTATTAGTCGGGGACGGATTGCTTTCGCTGAACCGTAAGCGACGAGGAGGCAAGGCGATAGCCGACCAAATAGCGAAAGCGCTGACGATGAATATCGCGTTTGTCCCGGTTTTGCTTCCAGGAGCAACCATCCCGCGTCGCGATCGTTTGCCAGACGCCATCAAACCCATATTGAATTTCAACTTCGCCGAGATTCGCGAAGACCCTTACTATGCCATCGATATGGAGCGCATTATCTCCGTTTGTCGAGGGATGCAGGATGCTCGCAGCACTGTCGCTCCTCTGGTTCTTCCAGATCGCTTGCCGCTGTACTCCACCCTGCCAATTACAGTTCTCTGCCGTTCCTGTCGGCTTACTCGGGATGTGCTCCTGGCCGTGCTTTCAAAAGCGGTCAGGCAAGACCAAGCAAAGGACCAGCGAGAGAACCCTGTCGAGATAGTCAAGAGAGACAACCGAGATCTTTTCGAGAAGGCCTGCTGGGTCCTCAAAGTGTGGGGAACGTATTTTCACCTTGAGGAAGTCGATACGCCCTCGCTAAATGAGATCTGAGTTTCGGATGAACTCCGCACACCTGGAGATCTGAAAACCGCTCAGCGCACTTTCGTTGGATCCGTCAGGTATCCCGAACAAAGCTCCGGGAGGCGATTAATACGGGCTGCGCCCAAGCTTCATATTCCAAACCGGTGATGTTCCGATCAAGATGAGCTAATCCGTAACTCGCGCACTCGCGACCTCCGCTCGTCTTCCACATGCCTAACAACAAGCTCGAACTCGTCGTCGAAGTGGACGTCAACAAGGCGAACGCTTCGATCAAGAGCATCAATACCGGTCTGTCGGGCATGGAGGATGTCGCCAGGCGCGCTGCCACGGGTGCGTCTCAGGGGATCGATGGTCTGACGGTCAGCATGGTGAAGGGTGCAGCCGCTGGCAACCTCCTCGCGGACGCCATCAGGACCGCTCTGCAGTGGGCGAAGGCGTTCACGATCGATGCGGTCAAGGATGCCGCCCATGTGGAGAGGCTAGAGACGGCGACTCTTGCGCTGGCGAAAGCCCACAGTATCTCTGCCGAGTCTGTGAAGAAGACATCTCAGGCGATCCAGGACTTGAATCTCGAGGACGAGGTCGCTCTACGGACCATCAACCGGCTGATCGTTGCCGATCTCGGCCTGGAGAAGGCGCAAGGGCTGGCCAAGCTCGCCAAGGACGCCGCGATCCTTGATGAGAACCTCAATTCACCTGAGGCGCTCGAAGGTATCCTGCGCGCGATTGAATTCGGCCAGGAGCGTGCGCTCAAGCAGCTTGGGATCAGGGTCCAGTTCGACAAGGAGATTGAACTCGCCGAACTGAAGCTTGGCCGGACCCTGTCAGAGAACGAGAGGGTCCAACTCCGATACAACGCCGTCATGAAGGCCGGGGCCGAGATTCAGGGCACCGCGGCTGCCGCTTCCGGACAAGCCGAGTCACAGATGAACAGGCTTGCGCAGGAAGTCAGGGACCTGCGAAAGGCGATCGGGCAGGAGTTTGTCGAGGAGTACCGTGCCATCATCGCGGCCCTGCGCGAGGCAGTGAAGTGGTTGACCGAGAACGTCGACCTGCTCAAGAAGCTCGCGCAGGCTGCGGCCCTGGTGGGTGTTGCGCTGGCCACCTACAAGATCGCCACCGGAATCATCGCCATCACGAAGGCTGTGGAAGGGCTCACGGTAGCGATGGCCGCCGGTAGGCTTGCGATGATCGGCAATCCCATGGCGCTCCTGATCACCGGTGTTGCCGCGGGCGGCGCCATCATCTACAAGCAGTACACCGACATGCAGGAACAGATGGAGAGCCGCTTCAAGGAGATGGAACGGCAGGGGCTCCGGCAGGATCTCCTGAGCGGCAAGCTCAAGGTTGAGGATCTGAACAAGCGCGGCATGACGGACGACCAGATCCGCGAGCTGGTGCTGGGCCGGCGACTGCTTCCGGGCGTTGAGGGTGGTTTCGAATGGTATAGGACCGAGTGGGGTCCCAAGATCACCATACAAGGAGCAGGCAGGAAGAAGGAGGATATCGACGCCGAGATCGAGCGATTAAAGCGTGCCAAGGCGATCCGCGAGTTTCAGACGAAGGCCGAGCAGGACGCGGTTCAGTCCGCGGCCCAAGCGCGCGCGAAGGCTACGCCTGGATTCGCGGGCGAGATCGCGGAGATGAACGTCAAGATCCAGAAGTGGACCACGATGGACGATGGCAAGCGCGTCGCGCTGACCGCGAAGGCGTGGAACGCCGTCATCGATGAGCTGTCCACGAAATGGACGGCGTTCAAGGAGAAATTCCAGAAGGACAACCGCGAGGCGCTCCAAAAATATCTGGAGGCCGAGGATGAAGCGCGTCAGCGGCGAATGGAGTGGGAGGCCGAACTGTACCAGAAGCGGCTCCACTACAACGACGAGATTGCGCGCCAGAACATGGACCACCTGAAGGAACTGTTCCAGATCGAACAGCAGCGCGCGGGTTTCGAGCGCGACGCACGCCTCCGGACGCTGGAATCCTTCGATGCGCAAACGCTCGAGCAGAAGGTCGCGGTTGAGCAGGAGAAGGCACAGATCGAGATCGATTACGTGGGAAAGGTCCACGAGGTCAAGCAGCGGTTATTCGACCTCGAAACCTCACTGCGGGTGATGGACTACGAACTGGAGATGAAGCGGCTTGGGTACACTGCCGACGAAGTCCAGCGCCGCATCGCCGAGTACACGCAGCAACGCGACGAGATCCGCCAGGCCAACCAGGAGGCGACGGACGAGGCTGTCAACGCCGCTCGCCAGAACGCCGCGAACCGGACTGCCGGGATCATCCGCGATCACAACCGGCAGATCTTCGACTCTCTCAAGCAGCAGGCTGGTGGCGTCTTCGACGCGCTCCTTCAGAAATCGCAGTCTGTATGGTCGGCCATCGGCAACTCCTTCAAGACCGCTGTCCTGACCGCGATCAAGGAGGTGGTCACCTCGCGCGTCGCCGCCACGCTGATGTACATGTTCACGGGCCAGCGCGTCACGTTCGCGGGCGGTGGTGCCGGTCCCGGTGGTAGCGGCGGCATCCTCGGCGGGCTGGGCGGAATCCTGGGAGTTGGCGCGATTCCGGTGTTCGGTGGGACCGGCGGTGGCCCGATTCCCGGCGGATCGGTCGGTGGTTGGGGCACGCCGCCGTTCATCCCGGCTGGCGCGAGTGGTGCCGGAGGCGTGACGCGAGGCGGGCTGTTCAATTGGGGCGGCATGGTCGGCGGCTGGAAAGACTCGCTTACTCGGTTGGGGAATATCGGATTCCGGCCGGAGCGATGGCGCGTTGACGAGCTCGGCAATATGACCAAGATCGCCGACGCCCGCGGAATCGGCGGCTGGCAGGGCGGCGCGTTGCTGGCTGGCGGCGGCCTCCTTGCGCTCGAAGGCCTGCGTCGCGGCGGTTGGTCCGGAGTTGGGATGACCACGGCGGGCGGCGCTATGATTGGCGCGAAGTTCGGCGGGCCCATCGGAGCGGCTATCGGCGCGATCGCGGGCTTCGCAGCGGGCATTGTTCGCATGTTCATCAAAGGCGCAGAGGAAAAGGCGAAGGAGAAGATCAAGGCGCTCTACGGCGTCGATATCCAGGACAAGACTCTTCTGAAGCAGATCGTAGACACCGCCAAGTCCGCGTTCGGTGGGAACCTCGACATTGCCATCCGCTCTCCGCAACTCCGTGACCTCATCCAGTTGTACGCGATGACCACTGGTCAGAACCCCAAAGGCATGCCCCAGAGCGTGACTCCACTATCGCTGGTCGAGACCGGCGGCGGCCTCTACCAGGCGACGCATTACAACAACGGCCAACCGTTGTCCGGAATCGCCGGCCTGCCGTCGCTCGACCAGGTCGGCCGCGGTGTGGCGACTAACGCGGGTGGGACCATCGTAATTCCGCTCTCGATCGATTCGCAGACGGTGGGCAACGTTGTGATCCAGAACGGTCGCGTGGTCACTCAGGGCGCGATCACTGCCATGAAAAGCAATGCGGGCCGGCGAGAAATGACCGCTCTCCAGCTGGCTCCTGGGACGCTTGTGTCGTAATGCCTGGCTCAGTGCAGAACGCGGCTCCAGCGACGGTGATGCCGCAGTCTTTGTCGCGAGCGTTCGCGCACGAGCGGGCTTATCCCGTGATCGAGAACGAGTACAAGAACGGCGAGTCGCAACGCTCCGTGCTCGTGACCAACAGCCGGAAGCGCTGGCGATTGGCAAAGCGGTTGCCGCCCGCCGCCCTTCAGACGCTCCGCGATTTCTACGATGCCCGGAACGGCGCTACCGAGGCGTTCTACTTCTACGACCCGTACGAAACCAGCCCAAAGTTCTCCCATGATCCAACGGGTCAGGCGACACAGGGGCGCTACGTCGTGCGGTTCAACTGCGAGTGGAATCAGACCAGCGAGCCCGGGCGATCGAGTATGAACGTCGAACTGATTGAACTGGCGTAAGCCGCAGGAGAAAGCAGCATGCCGTTTTCCGCTTACCTCGACCAGAAGATCCTTGAGAAGGCTTTCCTCGGGCAGGATTTCTCGATTGCTGCCCGCTGGTGCAGCCTGCATAGCGCCGATCCGGGTAAGACGGGCGCGAACGAAGCCGGAGGTGGGCCGTACGTTCGACAGTCGGCGGACTCCTATACGCCTGTCGATGATAGCGGAAACTCCAAGCGGGTTCGGAACGGCATCGTACTCTCCTTCCAGGTTCCTGCGGGCACATATACGCACATCGGCCTCTGGGACGCTCAAAGCGGCGGCAACTTCCTGGGTGGCGGGGCGCTCTCTGCGCCGGCCACAGTAAACGACGGCGACTTCGTGATCATTCGAGAGAACGACCTGTCAATCCTGCAGGATTAGGAGGCGCTCGTGTCCACCATCCGTACGCAGTTCGGGCCAGTCAACAACTTCAGCATCACGCTGAACGGACTCGCTACCGGCGCGACCCGAAGTTCGGCGAAGGTCGAGAACCAGGACACTCGCTACGTTGACGCCATCTGCCAGTTCAAGATCAAGCCCGCTTCGGGCAGCCTCGGCGATCGCTACGGTGTTTACTTTTTCGCGTGGGGTGCTGCGGACGATGCGTCTCCGATTTACCCGGCAGGAGTCACCGGCGTAGATGAGCCGGTTTCGGTCACGCTCGAAACGCTCTCCATTCGCGAAATCGGATCGCTGTATATCCCGGCGTCGGGCATTCTGATCAGCCCGCCATTCTCGGTCGCGCAGGCATTCGGAAACGTGCTGCCGCCAGTGTGGGGGGTGCTCGCAGTGAACCGTAGTGGCCTTGCGCTCGATGCGACGGACAACATCGCCTTCTGGCGCGGCGTGCAGTTCGAGGTTGTCTGATGCGTTGCCTGCCCTTGAACCCCACCTCGGAAACGCTGTTCCCGAGTGGCGTGTGCGAACCGTATCCTGACTTCAACGCGCCGCTTGGCAATGGCCTGTATGCTCTGTGGCTACCGACGCGTGATCCGAGAATGTGGTTCAATCCCTGGCGGCTGAACGCCAGGCGCGCCACGATTCCGTTCGAATACTCGCCGGCCTATTTCCAGCGCCGCATGCTGTTCGGCGCTGCTCCCTCCGGATTGACGGTCCCGACCGGATCAGGAGGCAACGTGGCGACACCGTTCGGCGCGGCGCTCGCCTGTAGTAATGAGCAGGTGAGCTGGTCCGGCAGTTCCATGGCTGACGCACCGGCCTACATCGGGGATGGAACGGGCAAGACCATTTCCGTCTGCGTGTGGTTCCGAATCAATCGGCTGAACGGCACGGGCTTTCCGACGATTTGCAGCACGAGCTATACGACTGGATGGTGGGTCGGTTTGCGAACGAGCACCGGCAAGTACAAATGCATCTTCCGCAACAGCACGTCGCCGTACGGTCCTTTCGAGTGGGGCTCCTACGGCGGCGATTTTCGCAAGCTCAATTGCATCTCCTTCGTTCTTCCGATGGACACCAACGGGACGGCGAGCGTGTATCACAACGGCGTCCTTGTTGTGCAGAGCACGATTTCAAGCGCGAGCAGTGCCTCCGGTAGCGCCTCCGTGTTCCCATTGTCGTCCACGACGCCTGGGATGTTCGCCGAGATCTTCGGCATCGCCTCGTGGACGCGGGCGCTGTATCCGGAGGAGATGCGTCAACTGGTTTCCGGATCGCGCATCCTGCTGGCCAAGCGCCAAGCCTTCTGGTACGGACCATCACTCTCCTATCGTGATGCGCAGGTGGCCGGCGGCTCCGGGGTCACCTCGGAGAAGCACATCGGCAAACCCCGCTCTGCGCAGATTCAGGGAAGCTCCAGCCAGCTCGCAACGCGGTTCCTGGGGTTCTCGCGGGCAGCACTGATTGCGGGCGCGTCAAGCTTCGTAGCGCAACTGAGGCCGGCAATGGCTCCATCGCGAACGTGGCTGATCCGGCCGGAGGCACGCTCGCTGATGGTTCCCGAGGAGTCGCGCCTGTTGGTCGTTCGGCCAGAGAAGAGAAAGATTGATCCTTGATCTCCGTGACGTACACCAAGGACCCCAACGCCGTCCTCGATTACTCGGTCGATTGGAACCGTTGGCTCAACACCGACACCATCGCCGCAAGCGAGTGGATTGTCCCGACTGGCTTGATCAAAGTCTCCGACAGTAACACCACCAAGGCAGCGACGGTCTGGCTGTCCGGCGGCGCGGCGGGCCAGTCGTACGGGGTAACCAACAGGATCACAACGACGGGTGGCCGAACGGAGGACCGCTCGTTCATTGTGAAGGTCGAAGAACGCTAACACCTCTCCATGCCTGACTACATCGGCAACATCGAGGTTCCGGAGATCGTTGCGTCTGGCACGTTTCCCATCGTCTCGGACTACCCGTACGGCCGCGCGCACCGTCCGGACGTGGCCATCCATCAATTTGGTTCCGGCAACGCGAAGATCGAGCAGCGATTTCTCCTCGGCAACGGCGCGAAGCGCTTCACCGTGCGCCGCCAATGGATGAATGATTCGCAGCGGATTGCCTTCCGCAACTTCTGGGAGTCGAAGTACGGCCCGTATGGCGCGTTCACCTACAACGCGCCCGACGACGATGGCAACGGCACCACGGCCTACACCTGCCGGTTCGCCAACGAGCCTCTCGCCTGGGAGATGGTCGCCGACTGGGTGTGCAGCGTCGGCATCACGCTCGTCGAGATCCCGTCGAGTTCGCCCACCTACTCGCCGATCACGATCGTGACGCGGTTCCCGACCCAGGCGCTCAAGGACGCACTGCTGCCGCAGGTGCAGCAGATGATCCCGCTCATCAAGATCCAGCCTCTCCAGGGCGGGTATCCGGCCATCTACCTCTCCGACCGGCGATGCACCGTCGGCGCGCAGTTGTACCTGCCGCGCCTCCTGGACTTCGACGGTATCTCGCAGAGCATGGGGAACGAGGCAGACCAGGCGACGTTCGCGTTTGGCAACGCCGATCGCGTCATGCGGGGCCTCGTCAACGACGTGGACCTGTTCCGCGCCTCGATTGAGTTCTCGCTCCTGCATGTCGGCACGCTGATCAAACTCGACCTGTGGAAGGGCGATATCGTCGATTGGTCCTTCGACTCGGGACCGGAATTCAAGGTCACTGCCGCAGATGGCCTGTACGAACTGAACCTGCCCTATCCGACGCGAAAGATCTCGCGCACCTGTTGGAAGGTCTTCGACTCGCAGGCCTGCCCCTACGCCCAGTCCGGCTCGCTCGAGCTGGTCCATTTCCCGAGTGCCGACGCGACGAAGTGCGATAAGGGCTACGAGACCGCCAATGGCTGCCTCGCGCACAACATGAAGCGTTACTACGGCGGCATCATTGCCGAACCGCAGGGCGTCCGGATCAAGGACAACTCGACCGGCGTGTGGGGCTTCAACCGGGCCAACATCACCAGCACGTCGCTTGTCGCGGATTCGATCTACGACCAGATCGTGCCCGAGATCTACACCGACGCCGAGATGCCGGTGAACTGCAAGATCGCGGCAGGCCGCGACGAGAGCGATTTCTACGAAGCACTGGGGATCGTCGGCGAAGGGCCGATCATCGCCTACACTGCTCCTCATTACGAGGACCTGGACGGCGACGGCACCGCGGAGACGTTCGTCGGCAGCACGCTGGATGGCCAGGCGCATCACGGCTATCCCACGAACAACTTCGGCCTGCGCCAGTGCCTCGGCACCGATCCGGCCGGTGCGACGGACTTCTTCTCGCTCGATCAATCCGGCAATACCACGGGCGGCGACTGGCGGAAGGTCTATTCCGGCAACTCGACCTACAAGGACAATTTCGCGGCCGGAACCGCGTTCATCGTAATCCGCAGGTCGGACGCAAAGGGACTGCAACTGTCGAAGCCAGGCGACCACGCCATGATCGCCAACGTGCTCCAGGGGATGAGCGGATGGGTGTGGACGTCGCCAGGCGTCCGGACGTTCGGGCCCGCACTGACGAACCCGGTATGGATCGCTGTCAACATGCTGCTCCGCGCGCGTGGCCTGCGATTGGGCGCGGGCGCCACTACTGAGCAGTTGGACCTCGCCGAGACGCTGTTCGACGTGGACGCCACGATCGCGGCAGCCTCGATTTGCAACGAGTCGGTCACCAAGCTGGTGGGTTCCGGCAGCGAAACGCAGTTCAAATTCCGCGGCGTGCTCCAAGAGGAAAAGCCACTCCGCGACTGGCTCCAGGAAGTGTTGATGAACTGCCTGGGTTACTACACGTTCGCCTTCGGCAAGCTCAAGATCGGCATCCGCGTGAACAGCAGCACAGTGGAGGCTTTCACCGCCGGCAACATCCTGTTCCAGTCGCTCCAGTTGGCTCCGCTGAAGCCCTCTTTCAACCACCTCACGGCAAACTTCGCGGACCAGGATTACCAGTTCGTCAACAACTCGGTCGCGGTTTACGACATCGACTACGCCACACGCATTGGCGCGGATGCCGGCCCGCTGTTCCTGAAGGCGCAGGTGAACCTATGCGGCACGTTCTCGAAGTCGCAAGCGGCGCGGACCATCAGCACGCGGCTTCGCGAGGAGTTGGGCGGGATCAGCGCACCGGAATGGAAAGCCGCGCGCTTGATCTCTTTCCGGACCACAGTACTCGCGCTCAATACAGAGCCGGGGATGGTCTGCTCGATGGCCCACACCGACATGCCGAACGGCTCCGGGGAGTTCCGGGTCACCGGGTGGAAACTCAACCGGGACTACTCGATCGACATCCAAGGGCGCACCACGACGGATTCGATGTACGACTTAGTCGACGGCCCAAAGCCAGCGGATGTGGAGGCCTCGCCGGTGCCTGACGAGATCTTTTACGATACGGGCGTTCCTGGCATCGTCACCGGCACTCCCAAGCTCACGGATTATGGCTCGTTCGCTGTGGATGACATTGAGATCCAACCCGACGCTGCCGGCAACCAGAACATCGCGGGCGCGACCGAGATCGCCATGGGGCTGTACTACGTGGATGAACTCGCCACGGATCTGTGGGCCAGCCTCGATACCGGCATCGACGCGAGCACCGATCCAGTGACGGTCAACTGCGCCGTGAACCCGGACACGTCACACGCGTTCCGGGTCGGCGACTTCATCGTGTTCAACGACGAGGCAGCGGACGCGAACCACTCCGGCCGGCGCTCCTACGAGTGCGCTCAGATCGTTGGCCCTGGAGATACGGGAGATGTTGTCTCGACCGGCCCGTTCCAGATCCAGCGCGCCTATCCAGGCGTCGATCCGGGCTACGCCACCTTCGGAACGTTCCGCTGCCCGCATCTCGCCGGCATCCGGTTCTACAAGCTCGACATGAAACTCTTCACGATGGCCGTGAAGAGGGGCTTCTTCCGGACGCCAGGGCTGCCGCCCAGGATCGTGGCGACGCTTCCATCCGCTTGCATCGTGGCTGCGCTGGTCGGCGTGGCAAACCACTTCGGCTACGGTCCGTTCACTGTGTTCCCGCTATCGCATCACAATGAGCCGTACATGCCTGGCGACCGAACGTGCTCGGGCGGTGCCTACACGTTCCAGATCCAGGGCCCTCTCTCTGCCCAGGAGAACGTGGCGATCCCGATGAAGGTCCACGACGCAGCTTCGATCCGATGCGTATTCGCCTATGTCCAGCAGGGCACGAGCGACGGCCAGAGCGCCTATCTGGTGAAGTTCAGCCGCGACGACGGTGCGACGTGGCAACCGCTGGAGTACATGGGGATCGCCCAGGCGCTGCCCACCGCGTACAAGAACACCTACGACTTCCTGGTGAACAACGACGGCTACGGGACACCCGAGACGCGAAGGCTACCATACAACGACTACGGCATCGCGCTCGCGCAAGCGGTCACTGCGAGCGGATCGCCGCAGACGGTGCAGATCGCATCATACGGCGCGAACCGTCTCGGAATCGAAGTCGGCGAATTCGTTCACGTAGGGCTTGGCACCGCGAATGAGGAATACGTGCAGGTGCTCGCCGCAGACCCGGACAACCAGACCTTCGACGCGATCTTCGCAAACGACCACGCTGCTGGCGAGAACGTGCGTCCGACCATATGGCCCACGCCGATCCTGCACGAAGGCGATGCTCTTGCGTTCGATATCCTCTCTGTTGCCTCGCCCGACCCGGGCAGCGATCTGACCGTGGTGATCCAAACTTGAGGCTGTCTTGAGACTGGTCCGAGGGTCTTTCCGCTTCAGCACGATGATGAATGCTAGCCGTCTACCCTATCGAGTGATGGCCTCGGCGGGCCTTCACTCTCGGCGAGCGACCAACCAGCACCGGAGCTGGGGCCCTTGCTCGTTGCTTGCAGGCCGTCCCTAGATGTACAAACGGAAGTACGGAAGTTCCAAGAGGCATCGCGAGCCGAAATGAAGAAACGACTCAAAGTTTTCATCAGCAGCACATTTTCAGATTTGGCGAGCGAGCGACAGACCGCCGCGCGAGCGATCAGCGAATTGCAATTCGAAACGCTCCACGCAGAAGCCATAGGCGTTAGCGACCGGACCGTCAGTGAATCACTGGCACGTGCTGTTGAGGAATGTGACATTTTCCTCGGATTGTATGGGTCACGCTATGGCTACAAGCCGCCGCAACTCGACGTGTCGGTGACGGAATTCGAGCTGCAAAAGGCGCGGGAGGCCGGCAAGGACATCCTGATCTACGTCAAGGACGGCATTGAGCCGGACAATGTGCAACTGGCGTTTCTACATCGCGCTGAAGCGTTCGAGGGCGGTGACCTGCGGCGACCGCGATTTCGGTCCCTCGGAGAACTTGAGGCGGCAGTCAAGGAAGATCTTGAGGCGCTGGTGACCAGACGATTCCTGACCCGGTGGCCCTCAGAGGCCGATTCAGTGGAGGAGAGTTACCGTGCATATGTCGCTTCGCTGTACGGAACCATCTCATTCGCAGGGCTTGCCCGAACCTCCGGGACACATGGGGTTGGGCTCCAAGAAATCTTTGTGGATCCCTCGCTGGTTCCGTATGGCGATCAGAAATCGGCGAAGGTGAGCCAGGTCTCATGGCAAGAGGTCTTAGCTTCGGTTCGCCAATGGGTCCTAACGGGACCGCCGGGATGCGGCAAGACGGTTCTGCTGAAACAAATCGCTCTCGCCTATGCCCGGTCGATGGAGGCCGTACCGGTTTTGGTACCCCTTTCATTCGCTCGCGAGGGGTTGATTCGCGATGACAGCGATGTGGAATCGCTAGTATACGCCTTCGCGCGCGAACGGATGGACCCGAAATTCGTGCCGGTGATTAAGGAGGCACTGGGATCGGGTACAGCGGTTCTGTTGTTGGACGGCTTCGATGAGATCGATTCGCCAGGCATGCGGGAATCCGTCACCAGAGGAATCATCGGCTTTTGTCAGCGACGACCCCTGCTCCGTGTCGTTGTGGCGACAAGAAACAGTGGCGTGAGCACCTTCTCCGATAGTCTTCCTGCATACGAGATCTCGCCTTGGTCCGACACTCAGATCAGCCAGTTTGCCTCGCTTTGGTCTGCGGCAGTAACGCGCGATCTCTCGCTTTCCGCCGAGCCGCAGGCGCAGGCGAATGAACTGCTCCAGATGGTTCAGGGCAATCCTGAGATTCGGGCGCTCGCTGGCAATCCAATGCTGATGACCGTTCTGGCGTTTCTGCATAGACAGGGCTTTCGGCTTCCGGCCAGGCGGGTCGAAATCTATGATGTTGCAGCCCGGACGCTCTTGTCGTCCTGGGATATGGCGCGCAGCCTGTCTCACACGCTCGGTAGCGCGTTGAGTGACTACGCGATGGAGACAGTCCTGAGCGCTATCGCGTTTGGCATGCTGAAGCAGCGTGTTGTCGTTGTATCACGCGAGGAGGCGATAGCGCTTGCGCAACGCGGCGCTCCTGCAGGGAAGTTGACGGAGTCTGACGTCACTCGGGCGCTCGGTATGTTCGTTGCGCGTTCAGGAATCCTGGTCGAGTCTGATCCCGGACACTACGCCTTCGTACACAAATCTTTCCAGGAGTACTTTGCAGCTCGGGCCATCGCCTCGTTGAATGCAAACGACGCCCGAGCGTTCATCGTAGAGCACTTCTTCGACGATTACTACGGCGAAGTGGTTCGGCTGGCTCTTGCCTGGCTGGAGGGCCACGGGCGCGCGAGTTTGGTTGCACAGATAACGGAGGAATTGGCGAATGCTGCCCGTCGGTGAACGCATCCGCCGAGATCGCATCGCCGCATTGTGCCGATTGCTGGCCGATGAGGTTGGGGTTCCGCTCGATGCGCGGACCCAGATTCTGGGGGACCTTGTACATTGGTGGTCGCAGTCCGATGAGTCCGGAAGCGGCGACTTGGAGGAAGCGATCCGAACGCTGGAGGGCTCCTCGGTTGCGCCGCAGCTCGCGAGACTGCTCTTGGATCTGCTTGAGTGCGGGGACGAACCACTTGTGCTTCGGACACTGAATATGGTGGAAGCGTTTCGGTCGGAGTCGGAGCAGAGTGTCCAGGTTCTCGCACGGGTGTTGAAGAGTCATGGCGGAGTTACTCGATGGCGGGTAGCGTCTGTGCTGTCGCGCTTAGGCGTAGAGGACGATTGGATTCTCGGGCATTTGAGGGACGGAAGCGTCCGCATTGCGGTTGTGACCAAAGGCACGATGGAGGCGGTCGAGCATTTTGACGTGAGGAACTTCAAGTTGCTTTATGATGCGGCCTTGACTGCAGAGTCAAACGCCAACAAAGGTCGCGCACTGGAGAACCTCGCCGAGTACATGTTTCTAAGCATTCCCGGCCTGCGCACCATAGGTCGGAACATTCGTACCTTGGCGGAGGAGATAGACTTGGCCTTCAGCAACGATGGTGAAGGTTTCTGGCGGAATTTGAGCGACCCGTTTGTGGTCGAGTGCAAGAACCGTTCGGAAGCGGTGGATGCATCCATGATCCGGGATTTCGGGTCGAAGCTGCAAACCAAGGGGCTGCGGGGAGGATTTGTGATCACGACTGCTCACCTTACGAAAGATGCAGCGTCGGAGATACGAACGGCTCTGCGCGATAGACGCACGATCGTCGCAGTGGAGCGGGAGCATCTGGAAACGGTTGCGACGGGTGCGATACCTCTGAGCAAGGTCTTAAGCACTTGCTTCTACCGATGCCGTCTTCTTTGACGATGCAGCGTTTCGGCAACCTGACTGATTTCGCCGGTAACCACGCGCAACTTGAGAATGTACGGAAGATCAGTTCTCCCTTAATCGCGCACCTTTAGTCGGATCAAGTTCACTGTCGTTCGACGATCACATTCCTTTGCCTTCTGAACCACTCCAAATCTTCGACCCGCGTCGGAACTTCCAGACTCAGGGATTCACCGGACGCGGCGCGACGACCACGATGTACGACGGGACCGAGACAGGTGTGTCCATTTCCGGCATCTTTCAGGCGCCGGATGATTTCGCGGTCCTGGGCTGGTGGAACGCCTACGACTATTTCAATCACCTCAGGTGCAAGCACCTTCCCAAGACCGATCTCTCCGGCCTGAAACTCGAATTCGACATCGAGTATGACAATGCGCTCGACGGCGCGATGCGTTTGGACGCCGCGAAGTACCCCTCCGTCTCCTGGGACGCCATGACGTTCGTCTGCGGCAAGGGGATCGTACCGGAGGACATCTACGAAGTGCGGTTGCTCGATCACGCCACGGTCGTCTCCGGCAGCGAAACTCCGGCCAGCGTGGAAATCGATCTGAGCGGTGAAGAACCCGCCGAAGGCATCGACTATCTCCACATCTACTTCCGCGACACACGGTACACGA
Source organism: Bryobacterales bacterium (assembly GCA_016789785.1). Next base: position 53,786 of record JAEUQE010000006.1, on the reverse strand, counting down.
TCACGCCCCTCGAGTGCCGGTTCGAGACGCAACTGACCAGCAACGTGCAGCCGGCAACTGATGTTGGCGGCACTCTGCTGCCTGTCGATCTCCACGTGGACGACGCCGCTGGATTCGAAGTGGGCGACATGGCATGGATCGAACGCACCGGCGCGAACGAGGAGTTGGTCCTGGTGCTTGAGGTCAACGAGATCCTGGGCTTCATCCGTGCGCGGATCACGATGACACACGCCGCCGATAGTTACGTGACGCGCAGAACCCAAGCAAAGCATGCCGCTCAAAAGGCGGCGGCGCTGATCAACACACCGGGCGAAACGGTGTCCGGCAGGTTCGGCCCGGAACAGACAGCCGTAATCGCGGCCACCGCTAGCGGCTACACGGGTGGTGCGAAGCTCACGATCGAATTCAAGTCGGCCGCGCTTCCAGCGGGACGCTATGGCAAGCTTGGCAACCTGGACCGCATCCTCGTCACATCCGGACACGACGGCGCGGGCGCCCAGGCGCTCGACTGGTCTGCATCGGGTTCGACCTACCGCTTCAACGGCGGCGACGACAACACCAAGTACCACATCACGCTCGACTTCACGCAGCCACTAACGGACAAGCAAAGCCGCGCTGTTCCGATGAACGACTGCCGGAAGATGTACATCGTATTTGCGCCGCGCTTCGAGCAGGCCGAGGGCGAACTGGAAGACGGTTGCTTCCTCACGGCCGACGTGGGCCCAAGCGATACAATTTGGCCGGTCGACGATTCCTCGAAACTCTCCGGAGGCCGGTACTTCATCGGCTCACCGTTCGCCGAGGAGCGCGTGCGTCTCATCTCGGTGGACTCGTCCACGCTGATCACCGTCGAGCGTGGCTACCAGTCCTCGACGCCTCGCTCATGGTCGGCGGGCGTGCGCATGAAAAAGCTCTCGCCGCAAAGCGGGTACGCCAGCGATGTCGAATGGGGTTGCACGCTCTCGAATATCCAGGTCACAGGCGACGGCAGCCTGAAGGTCGGCGGTGGCGCGCCAAGGATCGAGGAATCCGACGCACGATGCACGTACACGGGTTATTGGGAGAAGTACTCCTATGGTTCTGGCTGGCCCAGCCAATGGTGGTCCACAGGGCACGCACGGCGTTGTGCGCCTTCCTCTGCGCTGGACGCCCGGAAGGTTTCCCTCCGCTACTCGCACACACAGCAGCACGATCTGTATCTTGGGACCTTCCTCAACACCGACTGCGGCAAGATCAGGATCTCCGTGGACGGCGATGCGCCTACCACACACGACCTGTTCCTTAGCGAGTACGACGGCACCACGGCCAACATCAAACTCCGCGGCGCGGTTGCGGCCGGCACGCACACGGTCGAGATCACCGCGCTGTTTGAGAAGCACGCCTCCAGTACCGGCTATTACTTCTACTTCGATTACCTGTGGCCGCTTGTGCCCGTGGACGTTCCGGACGCACCGCAGGCGTACAGCGACGTCTCGTTGGCCATCGACTTCGACACGGACCACGGCTACAAGAAACCCCCGGCCTGGCACCTATGGCAACTCCAGAAACTGGGATTCAAGGGCCACGCCGACGTCTACATGGGAGTCTTCTGGAACAACAAGCGCAGGCGTGTGAACGCCACGTACCCGTATGCCACAATCGCCTTCACGGGCACTCCGTCTCCGGGCGATGTAGTCTCGTTCTCGATTGGCGGGACGACCATCAATCACGCCATCGGCTACGGCGAGACGCTCCAGCATATCGTCTCTCACATGCGCGCCGCGATCAACGGCATGTTTGCCGGCGTGTGGGCCGATGACAACTTCGGAACGAGCACCACGCTACGCGTCCAATCGAAGGCTCCGTCCTGGACGTTCACCGGCTTGGCGGTCAGCGCGCCGAATTCGGTGACGCTCACGTTGACCAACCAGATGGGGACGCCTGGCACCGAGGGCGATTGGGAGATGATCGACTCGGTCTCGCCGGTCATGACCGAAGGAGCACGCCGGTGGATTCGCGACCTCGCCGGCCAGTTCCAAGCGGCGGGCATCAAGGCATCGTTCGCGTTCTCGATGGAGTGCTATAACCCGCCCGCCGAGATGCGCGCGAAGTATCTGTCGTATGTGGCCGGCGTGGTCAGTCCCGGCGCCGACGTGTACCTGGAGATCCCGTCGCACCAGATGCACTTCGGCACGCGCGTCCGGAACTACCTGAAGCAGATGTACAAGGAGTGCGCCGACCAGATCGCGGCGGCGGGCGCGCCGGTCATCTTGCAATTCGGCGAGACGCAGTACTGGTATTTCGACAACCAGGGCGAGGACCCGAGCGGCGGCATGGGCTTCTATGACCAACAGGCCATTGATGACTTCGCCGCCGCCAAGGGACACCAGATCTGGCCGTTCCACGCGAACAACGACGATCCTGCCGGCGACCCGGCGCATCCGTACGAGACGGCGGATTTCCTGCGCGACCGCATCTGGGCCTACTGCCAGGATGTGATCTCCTACGTCCGCTCGTACCATCCGACGGCGGTGTTCGAGTGCCTGTGGCCGCTCGACGCCAACCAGGGGAAGCCGTCTCCGGACCCGGCTTACCGGCGTCTCCTGATGCACGTGAACCTGCCCAACGAGTGGAAGAACAGCAGTTATGGCATCAGGTACTTCCGGTGCGAGGGATTCGACTATGACGTGTGGCAGAAGAACAGCAGCCTCATGCGGCAGGTGATCTCGTTCGGCAGGTCGACGCTTGGCCGGCCCGCCGAGGAGTGCATGTTCCTGTCGGGGCTATACGGTCCTCCGGACCCGCCGATGGCGCAAGCCTACGGCATGTGGTTGCCGCTTAAGCTCTATTCGTTCTGCTTCTGGGCGTTCGACCAGTTCTGCCTGAACAGCCGTCCGGTTCCACTGCCAATCTATTCGGTCTCCGTGAGCAACGCGCAGTACTTCAAGCCCAGGGCCGCGCGCGCCATCGAAGCGCCGATCGCGCAAGCCTGGGTGCCTGCGGCCAGTGGCGCACTGAATCAGTTCCGCTTCAACACGAGTGCCTCCAATGAGTAGTTTCCCCTCAGCAATCGACACTGCCGCCACGCTGTACAGCCCGGTCGATGCGTTCTCGGCCAAGCCGCTCGAAACCACAACCACGTCCGCTGTGGGCGCGGGCGACTCGACCATCAGCGTCCAGTCCACTGCCGGTGGGTTCGCAGATGCCTACGGCGTGCTTTCCATCAACGACGAGCTCGTCATCTACACGGCGCGGAGCGGATCGCAGTTCACCGGTTGCCAGCGTGGTGCGTTCGGAACCACGGCGGCCAGCCACGCGAGCGGAGCTACTGTCCGGGCCAACATGGTCGCAGGCTTCATCACCGCACTCCAGTCCGCGGTGCTCGCGATCGAGAACGACCTGGGGACCTCCGTCGCGCGCAACTACGTCCGGAAGGACGGCGCGGTGACGGTCACCGGCGTGAAGACGTTCCAGGACGGTGCGGAATTCGGATCCGGCACCAAGGCTGGCACCGGACTGGTCAGGCTACCCAATACCGGCGCGGTGAAGTGGCGCAAGGCCGACAACTCCGGCGACCTAGGCATGGCGCTCAACGCGAACGACCACATCGCCATGGATGCGATCATCGACTTCGCGCCCGGGCAGACCTTCGGCGCGTTCTCGTATCCGGACGCCACGACCACCAGCAAGGGCATCGTCCAGATAGATCCCACAGGAGGCCTCGCTGTTGCGGCAGGGGTGCTCTCAGTGGCGTCGTCTGGCGTCACGCCTGGCACTTATACCAAGCTCACCGTCGATGCCAAGGGGCGCGCCACTGGCGGAACGACGCTATCCGCCGCCGACCTGCCAGCCCACACCCACGTGGCTGGCGACATTGTCTCCGGATCGTTGCCGTTTACGATCCAGAACAGCGGCTCCGTCGTCGGCACGCGGCGCGCGCTGAATCTGATCCAAGGCGCAAACATGGCGCTCTCGTTCGCGGACGATTCGGGAAATGATCGGGTCACGGTCACTGTGGCGCTCGGCTCCGTTCCGACGCACTCGCACGCGGAAAGCGACGTGATGAACCTGGTCTCGGATCTGACCGCGCGGCCGACGAAGGGGTTGGGATGGAATCCATCCCGCGCCGCCGTCATCGACTCCGGAGGTGCACTCCAGGGAGCCGTGGGGAACGCCACTGACTCCGTGCTCGTTGACGGCACTAGTGCGGCCAAGGCGAACGCGACCCACACGCACGCGGCCTCGGATATCAACTCCGGCACGCTCGCACTCGCGCGTGGCGGCACCGGCGCGGATCTCTCCACGACCGGTCCCGGCTTCCTGAAGCAGGCGAGCTCGGGCGCGGCGGTGACCGTTTCGGCGATCGCGGCAGGCGACCTGCCCTCGCACAGCCACACCTCTGCCCAGATCAGCGACGCAACCTCGAACGCAACGGCCACCACGGTCGTCCTGCGCGACGGCTCCGCGGGCGCGAACTTCGGCTACGTCGCCGTCAACAACCTATGGGCATACCTCGAATCGCACTTTCAGTCCGTTGAGTGCGGCGCTTTCCAGACGGTCGGCGGCGCGTTCGAGAATATGGCGAAGTACTCAGAGGACTTCAGCGTCGCCACGTGGGACAAGAACGGCGGCTCCTGTTCGGTCACGGCCAACAGCGTCACGGCTCCGGACGGCAATACGACCGCCGAGACGGTAACCGCGAGCACTTCGACGCCGGTCATCCAGCAGCAGATCGCCGGCTTGGTTTCAGGCGGGCAGTACACCTTATACATCTGGGCGAAGGTCCCGTCCGGAACGAAGCAGGTGTCCATCGCCATGGTGGACAACGCCTACGCCGGATACCTCGCCGGCCCAACCAGCATTGTCCTCACGACGTCGTGGCAGCGGTTCAAGATCACCGGAACGCTGGCTGGCGGGCAGACCGGACTGTGGATCGTCGTGCGGCAGTATGCGGGGAACGGCGACAACTGGACCTCGGGCGATATCCACCTTTGGGGCGCGTGCCTCCAGCAAGGCAACGATCCGAAGAAAGGCTACGCACGCACCTGGGGCTATCAGGCATCGCCGGTTGCGGCCGGAGTCGCGTGCGGCCCGATGCTGGTCGTGGCGAAGGACAGCAGCGAGTCGCCTTTCCGGGTGGCCGGTCCGGGCTCGAACCTCGCTGATCACACGCTGCTGCAAGTCACGGCGGGCGGCGAACTGATCATCGCGGGCAGCAATGGCAACGGCTACCGGTTCGCGGAATTGATGGGCGCCACGAATCCGTCCGGATGGTCTGGCGTGATCAAAGTGAAGAACCCTGCCGGAGTCACGGCGGGCTACATCCTGCTCTATTCCAACCCGTAAAGGAAAGAGAATGAAACTTACACTCAATCAAACCCAGCGACTGAACCTGCATGCACTACTGGGAGCGCAGCGGACGGACGTGGCTGGCGTCCGGGCGATCTGGGCAATCCAGGACTCCATCGCATTGACGCGAGAGGAAGCGGAAGCAATCCAGTTAAAGCGCGAGACGGTCAGTGGGCAGGAACGAACGGTCTGGAACCCGGCTTTGTCCATACCCGTCAAAGAGTTCGAGTTCTCTGATGGTGAGGCCGCTCGCATCAAGGCCGCGATCGAGGGTTGGTCGTCGTACGGTGCCGACGTGGACCGTTCGTGGTTCGAGCCGCTAGTCCGGACGTTCTTCCCCAGCGGCCCTGGCTAACCAACTTGCCCTCGCGATAGCGGGGCTGGCTTCCAGATGGGAACCGATAGATTATTATAGTTTCCTATAGACAGCCATATCTAACTTCGGATATGCTTAGGATCAGTGGCCAAACCGTTGAAACCAAATGATTGGTATACTGCAAGAGAGGCTGCCGAATTCCTCGCCGGCGAGGTGACTGAGGCCACACTGAAGGAGTACTGCAAGCGCGAGGAAGTCGAGGCCAAGAAAGTCGGGCCGAAGCAACGATGGAAGATCCGCGGTGCTTCGATCATCGAGCTACGGCGAAAATGGGAAATCAACTAAGCAACCACTTGCATGGCCATTCCCGTCCCTGCTGTGGCATCATGGACATTTTCGACTCGGAACCTAAGGAATACTACATGGCGATACGGAGCAAAGCCGCCCGAAGAAATGCCGCCGTCGCCGCCGGTGCAGCGACGGAGCGATTATCCGACCCCAAAGCCCAAGAACGCTTGACCCGTGCCCTGGCTCGCTGGGAAAGCCGAACGAAGCCGCTCGTGGAAGCCGTGCGTTCTTCCGAACATCTCACCCAAAAGGACTTCGCGATTCGTATCAACACAAAAGCGTGATGCGGAGCCGTGTCGGAAAGCATGGAGTGTGGCACAATCAAGGCAGCAGATCTCATTCGTCAGTTTCGGCGACCGTTCGCTGGCAGATGTTCTTGCTCTGGATGTGCCACCGTTCACCAGCAAGGCTGAGGCTCATCGACAACTCGAATACGTAGAAGGTTACGTGCGTGACCTGGACTGCCACTCGCTGGTTGTTGAAGATCACTATATCGACCGCGATCATATGGAAGACCACAGCGTCTTCTATTCGAAGAGCCTACAGCCGTACCCAAACGCGTGCCGACGAGTCCACTTTTTTTCGTGCGACTCGGCGGTCCTGAAGCGTGAACTGAAGCGCCTCCGTAGCACAGCGCCGCCAGAGCAATTCCGGACCGAGAGCGCTGAGTTTTCGAAGCGGTTCTACCTCGGGTTCACTGTGATCAAGCCGCTGCCGGGATGCCCGGTCGGTAGGACGATTCTCCGGTGCTTTGCAGCCGACGCGGACAAGGGGTACCTACGAAACTTCTCTTGCGCCTGCGATTGTCGAGCTCACCTTCTGGGCGTTCCACTGTCCATCAGAGGACTCGCGTTTCAGCAGCAGGACCTTGGGGTCAGCGCATGCGCTACAACCGCATTGTGGTCTGCTTTGCAGCGAGCGCGCGAACTCGAAGAGGGCGCAGCGGCAACCCCGGCGCAGATCACGATGCGTGCGTCCCAGTTCACTCTTCCTTTTGGCCGACCTATGCCTTCTGAGGGGCTCTCGTTGGACCAGATGTGCCAAGCTGTGCATTCCTTGGGCTACGCGCCGAATCTGTACCGGGCAGACACGTTCGACGTGTCCCGCGGGCTCCTGTATTCTGCGGTACTTTCGGGCATTTCCCCGGTTTTGATAATCGAGCGCGGCGATCTCTGGCACGCCGTCGCAGTCGCGGGCATGAAGGTCCGTCGACCCCATGTCCGGAACCTCGTGTATCCATTGATGGACGACCGCGCTGGCGATCTCGCAGCGCTGTACATTCACGATGACAGGTACGGTCCCTATCTGAAGGCAGACATTCGGCGGAAAACGGACAATCGTCGCAAGAAGGACCGTCTGCTTCTGGAGATCAAGCTGAGGAACTCCTCGGTCATCGAGAGGTGGGTTCTTTCACATCTGCTGATTCCCCTGCATCCTAAAGTCCGACTCTCATTTGGTGAGCTTCAAAGAGCCGCTATCAGATTGGTCAGGGAGATCCATGCGCATCGGCAGTCGATACTGGCGGCACGCGAGACTGTTACATCCTGGGATTGCTGGATTGGGAAGTCTCACTCGTACGTCGAATCGCTGATCCTAGGAGAAAATCGAGCCCCTGAATCACTGATCGCGACCCTCTGCACTACGGTGCCGTTCTCTCGCTACCTAGGTATCGTCAGGGTCGAAGCGGATGATTTGGACCCAGTTGACTTCCTTCTGGATACGACGAGCACTGAAAGGAATCTGCACTGCCTCGCGCTGGTTCGGCCAGCCACATCGCGGCCTCAAACGAGAGATCTCACTGAGTTGCTTGCACTGCGGTACGGATGCTCAGTGATCGGATAGCGCCTCGCTCAACCTCGCAACGTGGTCAATTTCAACTTCGCATGGTTCTCCGCGAAGCCGTTTCTGCCACCTGTAGGTCTCTGGCAACTCGGTATCGGTCGCAGCCGCGGGATCGCGGATGATTCTGCCTCGACCCATCCGATCAAAATCCGGGTTATCGAGAGACTGGTCAAATAGGTAGCTGAAATCCAAATCCTGTGTCCGGATCTCAGCCGGACGTTCCACGTCAGGTCTGAAGTACTCCGATGGCAAGGTGTAGTCGGTGTGGTACCACCCCTGGTATCCGCGATGGTCTTTGTCCGTCAGGGCTGCTGGCAGTGTCACGGGGCATCTTGGTACACCCGCACCTGATGGCCGGGGCAGGAGCGCGGTTGCTTTTCCGGAGGGCCCGTCCGACGCGAGGGCGATCGTTCGCATCGCGAGTTCCAGCGCTTTGTCGAGAGAATCAACAATCGGGTTGGCGATGTCCCCTTGTGCTGTCTCCATCACTTGCTCAAAGTCCTGCATCGCTCGCGCAAGTTTTCCGGACTTGACCATATGGCCCACGGAATTAACCGAAAATGCCATACCTGCCGGGATGCGGTGATCCTGCCACCACCTTTTGTCGGCTTGGGATGAAAAGTAATTCACGCCGGTCACCCACTCCCATGTGGCACGCCGGTTTCCCGGCTGCTCCAAGTAGATTCGATCCAGCGCGATCCTGTCCATCGCCACGTCTTCCTGAAGGTAGAGCGAACACACACGCTGGGCAATAGCCTGGACCGTGGGGTCCGGTACGGCATTGACAAGCGCGCGCGAACGGAGAACGATGATGAACCCGCTGGCCCTACCTTCGAATCCGAGCCGGGTCCACTCACGGCGAGAGCTTTGAATCCTCTGCGCGACGGTGGCGTCGGAGTCTGCCAGTTCCGCCTCGCTGATGAAGCAATAGCTGAGGAGACCCTTCTTGGCCGCGATGCGACCAAAGAGGCAAGGCTGGTACTTCGAAAGCCAGGCAGATAGCGCGGTCGCGACTTCGGCGTCCGTCTTTGAAGGGTCCAGAACAAGGTCAAGGACCGACCGCACTTCGGGACTAAAGCCGACGTCAGCCCTCCAAGGGTCCTCAGTCAGTTGTTGGATCAGTGTCGCAATTGTCCTGGACGACATTTTCGAATCTCACTTTAGCAACTTAGATCACACGCTCAAAATGCCCACCGGCTACAAGCGAATCGAAAAATCTGACAACCCGCCCGGCGACGATCGGCGACCGGAGCCGAAGACCGACTTCGATGTTCCTCTGCTGAGCAGCCTCGGTGAAGTTTGCAGACGAGACGAAGAGGTCAAACTCGTCGATGACGACGCACTTCGCGTGGATCGATGCGGTCTTTCCCGGCTCGGACAACAACGACCGCGGACCATAGAACACCTGCGGCAGCGGACGGCCACCCGGCCACTGGCTCGTCCGAAAGCGATGCACGAATTCACGCACCAGTTCGGAGGCTGCCGACGTGTTGCCCGGCCTTCGTTGAATGTCTAGGAAGAGACGTACGGCGAGTTCTGGATTTTCCTGCATCTGATCAGCCAGGGCCTGAAAAACCTTGTTGCCTTGGTACACGGAATACCCCGCCACCAGGACCGACTGCTGGGCATTCCGGAACAACTCCTCAACAACAACGCCCGTGGTCCTGTTACCACCGCCAACACCAGCGCCCGTGGTTACGAGATCCACCAGGTCTTCAATTGGTGGCCGGTTCTCGTACCCTGACGCCACCAACTCGAGCGTCGTTGCGATTCCCGTAGGCGGCAGCCCCGATGCAGCCAATTCCTGAAGCCCCGCTGAGACCTCGCCCGCAACAGCGCCATTGAGCACGCGCCGGATGCTCGCAGGTGCGTATGGCGGGCTCAGGTGTCCCGTCCTCAAACCGGCAGCCAACGCTCGCAGGTCAGACGGAAGCAGTTTGAGAATCGGATGATTCATTGCCCTTGACGCTCTCCGGGAAGAACTCGGCACCGAGGTTCTGCACCGTGCGCACAACAAGCGCGCGGTCCAAGAAGTCGTTTTGCTGCTCGCAACTGGTCTCCGAGATTAGGACGCAGCCGTGGCAGGCTGACCCGTGCAGGAAGCGGCGTTCGTGGTCGCTGGAAGCCTCGTGCTGCGCACACACCGGGTCGTTCGAGCACAACTCGCCCAGATCCAGCGCACTTCGGACCGACTCGTAGATGCGCCGGCCCACCTGAACCAACCCGCCCAACGTGCCCTCCGCGTCCGAGGTGCCGGTGTACAGCAGGACGCCATACCCGACATTCGGAATAGCGTAGATACGCTCCCGGATTGAACTCGCTGGATAACCGCAGCCCAACGCCACGGCTGTAATCAGCAAGTGGGAAAAGGAATGCAGCATCAAATATGGAAGTCCCGGAAACTGCCGATTGGTCCCTTGGTGCTCCTTACGCCACGCCTCGAAACCCGTTCCCAGTTGGATGCCTCGCTTCTGTACCGCCGGCCGAGCCAGCCAGGACTGAATAGCCTCCGTTCGAAACTGCAGGAACACACCCTCACCCTTGTTCTCGAACGCGGGCAGCCAAGTGATCTCGCGCGCCAGAGAAGCTCGCCGGACGCCCATGTCCAACTCGCCCTCGATGTCGGGCGCGGCTGACTCGAAGCGCGTGAAACCCACCTGGGCCACTACCTCCCGCAGCCGGTGTACGAGGACGACGCGCTCGATCAGGGCCATCCAGGGCCGCTCCCACACGGCGCGTGGAAGGGACCGGGCGTGGAACACACCTTCAGGACGGTCTTCGCCGACTTCCTCGCGCGCCATTACAAGAGTCTCCAACTCGGCAACCTTCACCGACTTGTCCACCTTGGTGGAACCGGTACGGCGCGCCTGAATCTCCGCGAAGGCCTCCTCGTCGCTGATCCCCTCAAGAGCGGCTTTCACCGCCGCCCGTCTGCGCTCGTATCGGAGGTCATCAATGTTCTCGACGTTGTCCAGAAAACTCCACGCGGCATCGACAGCCCTGCGTACAACCTCATCTCGTTCAGGAAGCGAAATAACGCTCATCAACTGCGGGAAGTATGCATTCGACGCCGAGCGGATCAACAAACGGCTCGGTTCCCCACAGGTCTCCTTTGTAAAAGGCCCGAGCCAGGGCCGCGCGCCATCGCACAACCCGAGCGCACGATTCTGCAGAAGCGCCGCCTGCGCCATGCTGCGCTCTCCCTTGCCGCACTCGCAGCGGACCCAGATTTCAGTCAGGTCGCCACTGGTGCCGCGCTCGTCAATGAACAACTGGCGTTGCTGCTTGGTGCAGTCCGACGGTCCGTTATGCGCGAAGGCGTACCAGTCGATGTCACCGATATGGCCGGCGCGGCAAGCTCGCACGAATCGAACCGGAACGACAGGGCGCCGCTTCTTATCCCGGTCAATGAACTTTCCCCTGGTGAGCGCCTTGCGGTGTACGAGGAGCCGCGAGCGACCGCCAGCGCTCTGGCCTTCCAGATCCTGCGTTACAAACCATTCTGGAAACTGAAATCCCGTGATTCCGGTTGAAGGTGCGGTTGGATCGTCATCCGCCGGCGGCGGCGTCCGCAACTCGATGGTCGGCACATCAAGGACGCGCGCCAATTTCTGGCTCAGTCTCGGTTCCGAAACCGGCTGACCGCCCAAAGACCAGAAGTCCAAGCCCGCGGTCAACACCGAGTGGTTCGGCAGATCCATCATCGATCCCGGCCCGAAAGTGGTTACAAGTTGGCTCTGCCGAATCTCGCCCTGGGGCTTCTTCCCCTTCGTCATACCGTCTCCTCTTCGAGTTCGGCGTTGTCGAGGGTTCGGACCCAGATATTCACCTCGGGCTCCACATCCCGAAGCGACCTGTTAGCGCGGAACTTCATGCGGGGATGGTCAGCGGGCAGGCTCCTCACTTCCGGACTGAGGAAATCGTAGAGCAATTGTTTGGCGGCGCCGGCTTCTGCGGGATTGTATTGAAGGCCCGTTCCGACACTCTGGTACTCCTGCGCAACCTTTGCCCAGACCTCGAGGAGGTCGATAGCGCGCTCGCGCACACGCTGCCGAAGACGCTCTGCCTCGGCTTGCGGGAGATCGGAGTGACTGTAGGCTCTTTCGGCTAGAGTCTGGATCACGAATTCCAGCCGCGTCCGCTCGTTCAGGATCTCCATCGCGCCGCGCGGCGTGGTCATCGGACGATGGCCTTGTCGCGCCAAACCCACGAGTGTCGCTGCGAGCCCTTTGTCCAGCGCGCGCGGCGAGAATGGCGTGACGCTGGTGGCTTCCACGCTGCGGTAGAAGGTCTCGTGATACGCCGCGAACCTCTCGTAGTGTGACCGGTCGCGTGGCTTATGCACGTTGAAGATCGTCACTACCAGGCCTGGCCGGTCCGGATCACGCCCGACGCGGCTGGTGGCCTGGATGTATTCCGCGCTAGTCTTCGGTTGCCCGAAAACCACCATCAGCCCCAATCGCGTGATGTCCAGGCCGACAGAGATCATGTTGGTGGCAATCGCGACATCCACGCGGCTCTTGTCCGTGAACAGCAGCGCCAGCCGCCGTTTTGCATCCGCAACGTCAGCGGTGCTTACGCGGCTTGTCAATTCGACCGGTTCGTAGTCGATCTGTCGATCGTCGAACAGGCCTTCCGTCTCACCCACGCGCTTGCGGTTGGAGTAGCCCGCCAGTCGGTTCCGGATTTCGTCTTCGATCAGCCGCCGCGCGCCGCCAAGCTCCCGCAGGCTGTTGTAATAGCCGAGCAACGTCATGTAGGGATCGGCGGGAGTCAGCGTCCCGCCCTTCTTCTTCAGACGCGAGTGCCACTTCAGCGCCGCGCCGAGCAAAGCCAAGTACACGCGCAGCATGGCCACCTTGGGACTGCGCCCTTGGGCGGCGACGCCCACATAGAGGCGCGCGTTGCTTTCGGTGGAGGGAAGCGTCTCCGCGAAAAACGAATCCCGGCGGTCCGGACCCGGCGGCGGGAAGATGTCCACCAGGCGGCGATTAAAGAGCGCCCGGATCTGGCTCTCGGCGCGTCGTACCGTGGCCGTGGACGCTATGATCTTTGGCCTCGCTTTGTTGCCGTCCATGACGCAAAGTTCGTCGAGAGCCGATTCGTAGAGGCCGGCCATGGTGCCCAGCGGGCCTGAGATCAGGTGCAATTCATCCTGGATGATCAGTTCTGGCGGCAGGAGGCGACCGTCCGGCAGTTTCGTGCCTTGGGGCGAGTCGCAAGGACCATAGAACCCGCGCCTCTCGTCATAGCGCTCGACCCTGCCGAAGAAAGCTCCAACGGGGCCAGTCCATGGCAAGGCCGCGAATTTGTCTACCGTCGCGATGATGAAACACGGTAGCCGCCGGTAGATCGGCTCGTCCACCGCGACGATGGGCAGCGGTAGGCCACGACCGAACTGGCACTGACGATTCACACAGGAGACCCGCAAGTCTTCGGGTTCATCAGAGTTGGGCTTGCCCGAACCGTCTACCAGGCGAAAGGAAAGCCGCGTGAACTTCGTTCCACACCAGGGGCATTCCTCAAGCGGGATTGGTGACGGCTTGCGGTCGTCGTTCAGGAAGCGGATCGTGCGCGCACGGGCAGATTCCTGATCGTTGTCGCCCTTCCGTCCCATCCGGTTCGGTGTGGCCGCGCGCCCGACCCACAGCCCGATTTCGAATGGCCAAACGCCGAGCTTCTCAACGTCGTTCTGCCGCTCGAGTTCCAATGCGCAGATCAGCGTCGCGGCGCGGCCCAATTGGTCGAGCGTAAGCAGCCGCAGGGTGTAGCGCATCAGCACGCTCAGGCCCGCGGATCGGATTCCGGGGTTGCGACGGCGGCGCAGGACCAGAGTGAAAGCCGCCAGGCCCAAGTAGGCTTCGGTCTTGCCGCCGCCCGTCGGGAAGAACAGCAGGTCCACAATCCCTCGATCGGGGTGTTCAGGCTGTGCGATTCCCGGCAGATTCATCAGCAGGAACGCCAACTGGAATGGCCGCCAGGAGGGCTGCACATCTTCCGGGCGTTTGCCTTGCATCACACCAAGACGCCGGCGAGCTGCTTCCGCCATCGCCCTGTTCGCAAGTCGGAACGCTTCGAGGCACATTGCGTCGCCGAGCAGGTCGATACCACGCTGGATACGATCCGCCGCCATTCGGGCACGCTGCAACAACTCCTGCCCCGTTTCGCGGCGCGTGGCGGGCGCACCCGGTACATTCCCGCCCTGGCCGTCGATCCACTTCCGGTATTCGCTCACCAATGGGCCAAGCTTGGAGTTGGCATCCGCGCCACTCTGAAGCTGGCTGAGCGCGTCCATCGATAGCTCGACGCCGGGAATCGAGGCGGGCGCCACGCGCTCCACTTCCGCCTCTGGAATCCACTGCGTGCGAACCAGGTGGCACGCGCCTTGCTCGCGGACGGCTTCGGTGGCAACGTTATGGCCGACGGCATACTCACCGGCATCGCGGTACTGGAGATCGGCGACGCGGTCGTCCCAGTCCCTGCTGGCGAGGCTGCGAAGGTCGGGGCGCGGCAGGTATCCGGCCTCGCACGTCACCTCGAGCTGTACTTGGAACGCGAAGGCTTCGTCCTTCTTCTCATCAGGTGCGGGCGTGCGCCGATTCACCAGGAAGACGGAGACCGTCCGCGCGCCAGGCGGCAACCCCGCGTCGGTCGCCACGGACCCCACCGGGCGCGCGAGGTACGCCACTCGCAGGCCGTCACTCGACGGCACTTCGACTTCACGCGCCTTCTCTGTGGCCTGCGCCAGATTCACCGCGACATCGACCGAACGAGCGGCACGCGCCCACTCCTCGGGCGATGTTGAGCGTAGGTGGTAGTCGCCCCAGGAGACGGTGACCTTCAACTGCCCGGCGCTAGAAGGAACAAGCAGGCTGGCACCGATGGAAGACGGGAGATACCGCTGGCGAGCCGCCGCTGGTTCGGGCGTCACGTCGTCATCAAGACCGCCGCCCTCGCCGGCCTGATCGAGATCCTCCGTGCTCGCTTCGTCGGCGCGCTGAGAAGCTTCCGCCCCGAGCGGGACCAGAAAGCCGGTGAGGTACCAGCGCGAGGGAGCCTGGGGCAGCACTTCGGCTGGGTCGCCGAGGTTCTCCGCTGGGCCGACCAGATCGAGCCTGAGCGCTTCGACCAACTTCTCCCGAACATCGACGGAGTTCATATCATTCGTCACGGACTACGCCTCTCCCTCCTGCAACGACAGTATGCCCTGATCGAGCGCTCCAGCCGGCCGCTTCACACTCTTCCTGCGCTTCGCTTTCGGGCCTGCATCGATAGTGTCAGCGAAGACTGGCTGTGTCGTCGGCAATTGCCCCTCTTCGAGCGCGCGTTGGCGGTTCAGTTCCAGTAGGCGTGCCAGGACCTCGTCCCGAACGTCGTCGGGCCAGCGATAGCGGTACTTTTTGCGGCGTGGGCGTCCGTTTTCGTCTTCATCCGCTTCATCGTCAAACTCAGGAATGAACTCGCAGTGGGTAGGGATGTCCGTCCATCCGTAGGCGTCCAAGACAACGCGGTCCATCTGCTCGTGAAGCTCTCGAAGGCGCGGGATGTCTGGACATTCGGATTCGGGGTCGTGAAACCAGTTATAGATCGTCGTCAGACCTTTGCGCTCTCGCTGCATCAGTTGAGCGCGGAATTCGTAGTAGCCGCACCCCAGATGTTCAAGCGCTGAGTCTGTTTCAAAGCCAGGCGGAAAAGGAAATGTTTCAAAGCAGTCGGATGGTGCATAGGCCAAGTCGTCTTTTAGCGTGGCGCTAAACGTACGTGCCCATACCTCGTGTACCCGGCACTGTAGAAGGGCAAACGCATTCCAATTCTCGAAAGGCAGCGCACACAGTTTATGGCTAATCGTCACGGAACTGGGCAAGTACACCAACGACAGGTGAGGGCTGTAAAGCACGGCCGCGAGAAACCGAGACTTCCCTTTCAGCGCCCGTTGCATCTCTGGCCTAGTTCGAAGGAACCGCCACCAAAACTTCCGACCGTATTGATCGTTTTGAACGAGTCGTTCCGGTCTCACCTTGCGTTCGACGATGTCGAGTAGAGCCGGCCAGTCGGCAGCAACCGGCTCAGGATAGTCCATCGGCACGATACCGACCCGGAGCCAGTCTCTGCGTTGGTCGACGTCCGCACTTCCCCAGTTCGCGCCGACGTTCTCCCTTCGTAATGGGAAATCATCAAAGTTGATGACGTAGCGATGGTGCGCGTGAGTGGGGCTGTCAGTAACTTCCTCGCCGCCGATATAGGGAAAGATCCGTTCGTGGTTGCGCGGGTCCTTCTCAATCAGTTGCGCCATCTCGTCTAGCGAGGTTGCGACGCCTTTCTTCTCAGTATCATCAAACGTGAAGCCGATTCCAAGCACAAAGCACCCGATGAAGCTCTTTCCCTCATTCGCCTTTAGGCGCATTGGATCTTCACTTGTACCGGCATGGAATAGGTAGGCGGTGATGACGGGCACTTCCCGATTGTCAAGGGAATAGGGCCCGCCCATCGCACCTCTTGCCACGTGTACGACACTTACTACGACGGCAGCTTGACCAGGCCACTTGAGCCGCTTTCGCGCCTGGTAGATCGTTCCTCCGTGAGTGCAGATCCAGCGCAGCCCGGTAGAGCGAGTGTCACCCTGCCCAATCGTATTGGTAGCAATAAGCCCGGAGCAGCCGTCCGGCCGGAGGAGCGTGAAGGCTCGGCGGAAGAAGTGCGCTACCAAGTCCGAGTTTCCATGGGACTGCTCATGCACTGTCTTCAGCCAATCCAAATATCCATCAGCGTGCGCTTCGATCAGCGTGTTCTTCCCAGCGAAGGGCGGATTGCCCACAATCACATCAAAGCCGCCCTTGCGGAACACCTCCGGGAATTCGATCTCCCAATGGAAAGGGGTGACGCCCTTCACGTTGAGAGCATTGATCTCCGCGCGCAATGCAGCGTCCGCATCGAGATCGACGATGTTGTCGAAGGCGCGCTTTACCAATGCTCCAACTGTGGTTCTCTGCTGCTCGCGATCCTTCGGCTTCGTCCCGGAAAAAAACGCAGCCGCGAGGGCATCGCCAGCCATCCGAGCGTCCGTCAGGTACTCGTCCGCCTTAGCCAATTGCTGCCGCTTCGTCTCGTATGGCACCGAGTCTGGAGCATCGAGAATGATGGCGCGGTTCCGCAGAACCAGATCAAGCTTCTGTTCGAAGCGCTCGCCAAACAAGTTCTTCTGGCCTTCGGGCGACCAGTGGAAATAGCTGATCTGCCGAACATTGAATCCAATAAGGGAATCACCGGAGCGCAAGGCGTGGTCGACGAATGTGAATGGATGGTCCTTTGCGAGTGTCGCCAGCCAAAGGGAAAGCTTGGCAAGGTCCGCCGCCAACGGGTTCTTGTCCACGCCGTACAAGCAGCGCTGCGCAATCATGCGCATAGCGAGCAACAATTCATTCTCGTCGGGTGGCAGAGGCGGAACTTCGTCATGCTTGTGCCAGGACAATACCAGCACCTCGGCCAATTGACGGCAAGCTTCCACCAAGAAGGCGCCCGAACCCATGGCCGGATCACAGACCTTGAGATTCAGGATCTGGTCCGGGGTTGGGTCCTCTCCAAGCTGCCGCAAGACGGGTCGCAGCGCGGCCTCGACGATGGGGCCGGTTAGCGTGCTCGGCGTGTAATGCGATCCGCTGCGGCGGCGTTCGCCAGAGGGCTGAAAGATCATCGCGCCCTTCGGGACCACGTTGGGCGTCACAGCCCGCGCGATGCGCCGCTCCAACGCCGCCAATAGATCATCAATGCTCTTAGCCGATTTCAGTGCATCGGCGGCTTGTCCGGTCAATTTCTGGTCCGTGTTGTCGGCGATCCACTTCTGACGTTTGTCGGGGGCGACGGAGAGAAGCTCCTCGAGGTCCACAGCCGCGGGAGCGCCGTGCTTCTTGGCGGGCTTGATCGCAATGCACCGGCCAGCGGCGACGTGCAACTCGAAGCCCATGATCGTCTCGTAGACGCTGCCGATTTGCTCGACCGCGAGCGTGCGATAGCTGAGTCGCTCACCATCCAGAACCATGAGCTTCGAGAGGACCTGGTACAGAACGCCATCGGGCACGCGTGGAATTGCCGGCTCGTCGGCCCTGTTGCGTCGGCCCTCCAGGTACGGATAGCGGTCCGGATCGAAGAGGTATCCCTCACGCGGCGGAATGCGCATGCCTCCATGACTGCCGCCTTCATAGATGAGGCGGAATAAAGCCAGGAGCTGCGCCCACGCGCCGTAACGCTGGTACATGGTGTCCGGGTAGCGGCCCGCATCAGCACGAAGCCGCTCATAGAGACCCGCAACGGAGTAGTAGTTGGCGTACACCGAGTCGGTGGAGACGAGTCCGCGGTCTTCCGCGTACAGCAGGAAGACCAGGCGCAGCAGCGTCGTTAGCAGCCCCGCGTAGACGTGGTCTGGATCACGGGCCAGAATGTCGCGGAGTAATTCGCCCTTAGTCTGGTCATCAGCGGACTGGAATCCGCGCAGCAGTTCATAGAGCGATTCCAAAACCTGGCCGGCTAACTGTGTCGAGACGACGTTCTGGTACTTGCGGCTGTTCTCCAGGATCGCCGGAAGGCGCTCTTTCGGGTCGCCGAACATGCGATCCGCGTACAAGAGTTCGTGAAGCGCCGCGAAGATCGGCCGCCCGGCAACCTTCACCATATCCGCGAGGTTGAAAGTGATGTAGCCGCTCGACTCGATCCGGGGTGCATAGACGAGACGAATCTGCTGGCCATTCACGAGCAGACCGCTCTGGACACCGGTTTCGCGGAGCAGGCGCTCAAAACGCGACTGTGGGCTGGCCTGCCACCGGCGCGCCTCCATGACGGAGACGCTGTCGAGGTCAGTGCCCGTTGGCAAGACTTCAATCAGCAGGAGCCATTCACGCGCGGGATCTGCTGGTTGAAAGTCGTGGAGAGCGTAAGTCGGACGGAGTGTCTCGCCGTAAGCGGGAAGTGGTGCTTCCAGCCCTTCAGGAAGCGCGGGGGCACCCGGCGCGCCGTAGAGGTCCTCGGTGGCCCAGCCGAACACCGAGCTGGCGAACTCCGGGAAATTGGCGATCTCCGGTACCGGCTCGCCGTCGCGGTCTGTCGGTACGGCGCTAAGGAACCGCTGATGATCCGGAGAGATGTTCCGGTTGACGTGAGCGCGAGCCTCGAGCAGGGCGGGGATGGAAACCACCAGACCGGACGGCTGAACGTAGCCGAGCCACTCTTGATGCGCGAGGATTGCGGGGTCTTTTGCCATCCGTTACCCCGCGGTCGGCCACAAGTAGATCAGGCCGACAGGTTCTATCCTCTGCGCCCGTACGTCGTACAGTTCTCGGATACGGTCCGGTTCCGTTCGCAGTTCGCCTTCGAGGGCTGCCAGGCGTTGGCCCCAATACCGCCGGTTGGATTCAAGCTGGCGCTTCTCTTCCTCGCTGAAGTCCAGCATCATCTGCCCGCCGCGATCGTGCTTCGCGACGGTGTCGTCAATGTGCTTCTTTTGCGTCTCCAGGATCTCCCGCATCGCCTTGGCCTCAGCTTCGGCCCGCTTGGCGAGACTGGCGATTGCGTCTTTCGCGTATTCGGCGCTACGTGCCTCCAGATGAGGCAAAAGCTCACGAACGTCGCGCGGCGCACTCGCCTGCAACTGGGAAACGACCACATCCGGTATGGGACGGGCGTGCGTTTGGAGAAGGGCCGAGTCGAGCAGCGAAAGGGTTTTCGTTTCGGCTTCGCGGCCGTAGGGCGTGAGCGTACCCCGCCGGATCGCTTGATCGGTCCAACGGGCCGTGACCGGGATGAGTTCTTCATGCAGCCGAGCCGCACCCGGCCCGTACAGTGCCAGACGACCGATGAGCAGAACGCGCGGAATCGCATCGCTCGACTGCGCCATGCAGGCCCGCGAAAGATCATGATGGACGAAGCCCTGTGCTGTGAAACGGGCCAGTAGCCTTTGGACAACGCGGTGTTCGAGGTGAAGCTGAACGACCTCTTCAGTCACAACGCCCGGATCCTCGAACACGACTGGTCGGATCGGAGAAGTTCGCCGCCAGTCCCAAAACTTCTGATCGCGGGGACGCGGCGCGCGGAGGCTGTCCATAGTCTCAGCCCAAGTTGGGTCCGCGCCAGGACGTTGATCGAGGGCAGGAAAGACGGAGCAGTCCGACTCCTTCAAGGCCCCGTTTGCTGAAGACTTCAGCGGTTCAGCGCCAAGGATTTGCAGGGCGCAAGAGATCGCGGAGCGGAAATGGTCCTGCGAGAGACCAATGGCTTTCTGCGAATCGGCGAGCATCCCGCGCAGCCGGTCGATCTGTTTTCGCAAATCGAGTTGCCGCTCTCGCGTGGCCTCGAGTTCCTCCTCGACGGCTTCTCTCGCGCTCTGGTCCAGATCGGCGGTTTCAATTTCGTTCTCCAGCAGATCGATGTCCGCGCGGCGAATGCCGGTCTTCATGACGGCGTCGAGCCGTCCATCGATGACCTGGGCCAAGCTGCCGAGTTCCTTGCGGATGGTTTTCGTCTTTCGGACGAGGGCGGCGAGAATACGATCCTCGGGACGCTGCCTGTAGAAGAAGTAGTGGCAGTACACTTCCGGGTTGGGCTGCAGCTTGCGGTCGATGCGCCCGTTGCGTTGCTCCATCCGGCTCGGATTCCAGGGAACATCGAAGTGGAAAAGATTCCAACAGTGTGCCTGCAAGTTCAGTCCCTCGCGGGCGGCGTCTGTGGCAATCAGGATGCGCAGAGGATGGCGCGCCGGGTCCGTGTTGAAAGCGGCTTTGATGCTCTCGCGATCAAGTACCCGCGACTCATCTCCTTCAGTCCGCTTCGATGGCGTCGATCCGCAGTACACAGCCATCCGTTCGGAAGCTCGGTCGGTCTCGGCGATCGCGGCGTTGATCTGTTGCTGAAGGTATCGCCTGGTGTCTTCCCACTCAGTGAACACGATGACGCGCATCTCATTCCACTTCGCGCCGGCCGATGGGAGATCCGGGCACATGTTCTTGCGAATCCATTCGATGAGCTTCCTAACACGCGCATCGGGTAGAGCGCGGCTCGATTCCGCGATCTCGGTCATGGTGTCCAGCAGTTTCTGCTCACGTTCGAACAGTTCAAGAGTCGCTGTCGTATTGGATGGGCCGACCGTGGCCTCGGAGACCGCTGTCACCTGTGCGTCCTCTTCAGCCGCCAACTCCTGTTCGGGTAAAGCGGCGCGATCGTCATCTGCGCCGATACCGTCCAGGAGTAAGTCCATACGGGGCAGCGCCGCGCTTCTCTTTGCTGCGGCCTGAGTTTCCCCTGCCTGGGCAGCCTCCCACTGGCGACGAACCGTCCGCCGGTGAACGCGAAGCGTGCGCGAGAAGGCCTCGATCGACGAGAAGAGCCGCTGCTGCAGGCCACAGATCAGTAGGCCGGACGCGGTCTGCGTCCGGCGCATCTCACCGCTGAGCCGCTGCTCTCGTAATTTGCGGTACTCGTCGAGGAGAGCGGTCAAACGTAACTCCGGGGCATCCTCCGGCAGGCCGTCGATGTCTACCTGCGGAACTTCGCGTTTGGGGAACCCACCGACGATCTGGCGGAGATCATCCTTGAGGCGCCGCACCATGATGTCGTCCAGCATTTTCTTGCTGGCCTTCACGCCCCGGCAGAATCGCTGAGGATCGAGGATCTCCAACAGTGCGGAGAAGCTGTTGGAGTGACCGTTGTGCGGAGTTGCTGATAGAAACAGCCGGTGCTCGAAACGCGGTGCGAGGTCGCGGATCGCCCGCGTAATATGGGAGTCGATGGCGTATCGCTGGCCGCTTGAGGGCGCAGCGTGGTGAGCCTCGTCCAGTATGAGAAGGCTGCCGGCGCGAAACGTGCCGAGCCAATCACGTAGCGGGCCAGCGTAGGACTCGTCGATTAGGAGCCGGTGCGAAACCAGGAATCTCGAGTGAGCAGTCCACGGGTTGACGCCGAACCCACGTTCGCGGCGGACACTCTGAACGTAGTCCTTGTCCAGGATCTCGAACCGCAGGCCGAAGCGGGCATCAAGTTCGTCGCGCCATTGAAGAAGCATCGATGGCGGGCATGCCACCACGATCTCTCGAACCTTCTTCCGCAGGAGGAGTTCACGCGCGATCAGGCCGGCCTCGATGGTCTTACCGAGTCCAACGTCGTCGGCGATGAACAGGTTCACGCGCGGCAGGCGCAGGGCCTTGCGCAACGGTTCAAGCTGGTAAGGATCGAGGCGAATACCGGCCCGAAAGGGTGACTGGAGCAAGTTGGGATCGGTCGAAGTGACACAGTTCCAGCGAAGGGTATTCAGGTAGGCGGCGAACCGCTGTGGAGGGTCGAAGCCACGGCTCGCGATGGAATCCCACGCTTCACCACTGACAATCTGAGCGTCCAATTCACGCTGCCAGAGCACCTCGAGGGGCTGCCCCTGGGCATCGTCATCCACGCAGGACAAACGGATCAGCGCTGAGTCCCCCGGATTCACTGGAGGGACTGCTTGTTCAACAAGATAGAGGCGCTGGCGGACCGCTACGATCTGACCAAGCTCCGGAGTGTGGCCGCGTGTCCTCATGCCGAAAGGGAAACATTTCTGTCCGAAGAGTAAATATAACGCTTCTCTGCATGACAGCGCACACACCAGCACGGTGTGGCGGTGGGCCGAGTCCTTTAAACTGCGCGTCGCCCGGCGCGAGTGCGGGATTGAAGGGCCGCGGCGCGGGCCGGCGGCTTGCGTTCGCGTGTCTCGATCTCAGCCCTCATCGCGTCAACGGTTCGAGCCAGGTCGAACACAAAGGCGAAGGAAGTCTGACCGGGCTTCGACAGCGCGCTCATGACTTTCTCTGGGCTGGTCGCTACCTGGACATCAGTACCGGTGACGATGAGGCGGCACTCTGCAAGTGGATTGATCAACCCCTTTCGCGTTCGCAGGAAGTCCACAACGCGGCGTAGGGATTGTGTCGATACTCCGGCTTCGCGCAGTTCCCTCGCAACTCGAAGTGCAAGCAGGTCAGAGAAGGAATACCTACGTTCCGTCCCGGTACCTTTGGCCTCCGCGACGCTCGGGACGATGAACTTCGTTCGCGCCCAGTAGTCGATGTTGCGAAAGGACACGCCAGTAATGTGAACGGCCTCTCCCGTGGAAAAGCTGTCCTTGATCTGAGCCACATTCCATTTGTAGCACAGTTCAGTGCGCTGTTCTTGAGATAGCACAGTTCACTGAACTCGACTATAATGTAAGCTGCAGTTTCTCCAAATCGCCCAGAGGGGTGGCTTGGCAAAAAATTCAATCGAAGGAGTAGAAGTAGCGACCGCCCGCCACGGGCCGCCGTTGAGCGGCCCAACACAATAGCGCGCGTTTCGTGGAGCCACGGTTTGCGAGGCCAGGGGCTGCACGGAGCAAAGGATCACGGCGTGATCAACGCTCTTAGTGTTTTATAGCATGGCCGGCCGCCACTGGTCAAACAAAATGTTGAAGAACTGTTTTGGAGTGCAGGAGATGCGGACGACACGGGTGGCGTCCGCAAACCTGGTTTTGAACTTTTCGCCCGTTCAGTTTGATGACACCGAGATCACTGTCGGCCAACTGCCCTACGGCGCTGACGGTGAGCAGGTCCTTGAGCAGCTTCGACGAGACCATAACGGTACGCATGTCTTTCGGCGCGAAGGTGCGGACACCATCATGGCCGTGTCGGTCGTCAAAGACGTCCCTCTCCTCGGGGAAGGCAAGACAATTCGTCCGAGGGAACATCTGGGCCTGACGGCTGCGCTCGTCCGGAACGCGCTGCTGACCTACCTTTCAGGAATGGGTCGGACCGTCTTGAGCTACGAGCCAATGCGGTTCATCGCGCGTGACGATCTCCTTCACGAGCTTCCGGGGATCTCGGCTCCCGACTGGCTTGCGCTTCGACTCCTATACGAAGTGGCAATCCGGCCCCTCTACTTCTTGAAAAAGGAGCCGTTTATCGCCGCGATCGTTGATGTTCGAACAACCCGACTGATCGAGCACACGGCGTGGGAACTAATGGAGGACGGAATCTCGCTCGAAGGCCTGTACGTAGGCCGACGCCGCCAGAGCGATGATACGCGCATCGCGCCGCAATTCGAGTTGGTTGGGCGCGTTAGGGAAAGAGACGGCTCTCGGCTTGTCCTGACGGATTCCCGAGACGGGATCGAATCGGTCGAAGCGAGTGAAGTGTGGCCCGAAAAACGCGCTTTCGCGGACTGCCTGGCGCATATCTTCAGGGATCGTGCACCACAGGTCGCTGACCTTCTCGATCGCAAGCGGGCTGCGTTGAGGCATGGTCCTAATCGGCTCGATCGCATTAAGAGGACCCTCGCTTTTCTTGGGAAACAGCAGCACGAGATGGTTCCGGGAGTGCCCTTCACGTTTGGTGCGCTTCTCGACAACGCCGACGGATCGTTTCCAACTCTCGAACAAGCCCCCCGGCCTGTTTTCGTTTTTGATCAGAACCGTTCGAAGACCGACATCTGGAACGAGCGGGGTTTGAATGAGAATGGACCGTACACAGCACAGGTGTTCACGCCCAACCAGCCCAGGATCGCCGTCGTCTGCCAGCAGTCCATGAAAGGCCAAGTGGAGCAGTTCCTGCACAAATTCGCGCAGGGTATCGTTCTTCCACCACCGGCGCCATCGCGCGACCCGAACCGGCCTATCAAACGTCAGACGAACTACTTCGAAAAGGGCTTTCGCCGGAAATATGCACTTCAGGACCTCCAGTTCGAGTTCTTCACCGCAGACGGCAACTCCGTCGAGTCATATAGGAAGGCTTGCCAACGGGCGATTGAGAAGCATGGCACGGGATATCGGTGGGACCTTGCGTTCGTCCAAATCGAAGAATGCTTCCATGACCTGCCTCCCCGGTCCAATCCTTATTTCGCGAGCAAGGCCAGTTTCCTCACTCATCAGATTCCGGTACAGGAATTTCAGATCGAGAAGACGCGGAAACCCGACCGAGACCTCGTCTTCGTGCTTAACACGATGGGGCTCGCCACCTACGCGAAGCTAAACGGCATACCTTGGCTTCTGAAAGCAAATCCGGCCATCGCGCACGAGTTGGTGATCGGTCTCGGATGTGCCAACGTTGGCGAGGGTCGTTTGGGAGAGCATGAACGTTATGTGGGCGTCACGACCGTTTTTACCGGCGACGGCAATTACCATCTATCGAACCTCTCAAAGGCCGTACCCACAGACGAATACCGGACCGCGCTGCTCGAAACACTTCGAGCCGCCGTTCTGAAGGTTAGGCAGGATTTGAACTGGCAACCAAAGGACCCGGTCCGTTTGGTGTTCCACGCCATGTTCAAGCGGTTCAGTGCGGAGGAGGTGGAGTCCATCAAAGGGGTCATCAGCGATCTTGGAGACTACGATGTCGAATACGCTTTCCTCCAACTGAGCGAGCAACATCCGTTCATCCTTTTCGACAAAAGCCAAGGCGGCACCTACGACCCCGAAGCGAGGGGCCATAAGGGAGCCTACGCGCCGGAGAGATCTCGGTACATGGAACTCGGTAAAAGGGAGGTGCTGCTGTCTCTAACGGGACCACGGGAGGTCAAGCGCCCACAGGACGGCACGCCTCGCCCACTGCTCCTAAGCCTGCATCGAGACTCCACCTTCACGGACATGACGTACCTGACCAGACAGGTGTTCGCGTTCTCGTGTCACTCGTGGCGCACTTTCCTCCCGTCCTCGGTCCCGGTGACAATCCAATACTCGAATCTAATTGCGAGCGCGCTCGGTCACCTGTCGCTTCTAGATCGCTGGAACCCTGAAGTGATGTTGGGCCGCATTGGAAGGACTCGATGGTTCCTGTGACGTCCGCCACTTCGGAATTCCTGCTATCGGATGCCCGAGCGGCTCTCCAGAGGCGAGTGACGGACGCCGAACGCCCGGAATTGAGCAAAGCCTTCGCGGGATGGTTGTTGGGCAATACCAAGCCCGGCGGCGAACTCGCCTCTCTTGCAAGCGCAGCAGCCGAAAGAGAGGGGGCGCTTCAGGATTTCCAGACGGTCGCGATCCTGGGATTCGGAGCCAGTGCAGGGATTCTTGGCGGTGTGCAGACGTCGGCCCTTAAGAAGGGGCTGCGTAGACAGATCGGCCGAGAGGTCGTGATTGACGAGGTGCCGGCGGCGTTCTGTTCGGACGCCGTCGGCATTCTCGGGGTGGTCCTTGGAACGAAGGCAATTGCCGACACGGAACTCACAAGTGACGTCGTGAAGTGGCTCTCGAAATTTTTGAAGAACAGCTACGAAGGAAGATGCACGGAGGATTGGCAGCGTTGCCTCTTTGCGGCGGCAGATGGCCAACTCGGAAGTCCGCTCAAGCTCTCAATGCCCCTGTCGCCCGCCTGCGCTGACGCTCGTATAGCGCTTACCGCGAAGGGCGTAATCGAAACTGGCACCGGCAGTCCAGGTGATCAGGATGGCGAACGTGTGCTCGCATTGACAGTACGTGAGCTGCCGCACGAGTTGTCCTGCGACCAGGCCGCGCTGCGCCTTGCTGCAGTGGAAGCGATTGTCCAAACCGTTGTACCAGCAGTGGGTCGAAACGTAATCCATCACGCTCCAGAAGGTCGCCATGCACTCTCCGATCGGGACAAGCGCCTGCGCAACGCCATCGGAGCGGAACGGTTCCGAACGCTGACAAACGCCGAGATCATGAAGGAAGCGAGCCCTAAGAAGGTGTTGCACGCCGAAGGACTCGATGCTGGAACCGATGCAGCAAAGAGCTGCCTGGATCGTATCAGGAAGGCGGAGGGATACCCGCTGTCCCGCGACGTCGTAAAAAAACGGTCACAACCGCAGTAGAGCGACGGTCAAGAACGGTCAATGTTGCCCGTTGGTCGGCCTGTCTTCTCAATCACTTCCAGACAATAAAACGGTCAAAACCGTCCTGACCGTTTTCCCCCGTCAAGGCCATTGTCCCCGTCGAAAAACCGGCTCGGGCAACATATTGACCGTCGCAGCCACCCGGAAAATCGAAATCGAGACGGGAACATGGCAGTTCCAAAACTACTTTCGGTTGCACAGGTGAGCGCGAAGCTGCAGTGCGCTCGGTCAACGGTGCGAAAACTGATCGCAGCAGGCGAACTTCGGGCCTCTCGCGTTAGCCGCCGCACGATCAGGGTCTCCGAGTTGGACCTCCAGGCGTACTTGGACGGACGCGCAAATATAACCGCGTCTGCTCCAGCCTCCGCGACCAGAAACGGAGCCACCCAATGACCAATGATCAACTCGCTGCGATTTTGGCTGAGCGCGTTATGGGGTGGGGCGTCGGGCCTGACCGGTTCACGCTGGGGAAACGTGAGTGGATGCCGCGCTGGCGATTTCAACCGGCCGAAAAGCTTGAAGACGCGTTTCGGCTCCTGGAAGGCGCTGCCCCTCAGGAATACACCATCAGCGGCGACGACAAAGGAAACGTTCGTGTCAGGGTACGAATCGATGGAGCCGCGGGCGAGGCACATGGAACTTCCACGCCGCTCGCAATCACTCACGCGATAGCGGGCGCCGTCGGCATTGAGGTGAGCCGTGAGCACCCAGGGCGCCAACGGCAAGCCGTCCCAAGCACGGACTTTTCTAGAGGCGCTATTCGCCGGCAAGCCGGATGAATATTGCGTGTTGCTCTGGACCCTCCCAGAGAAACGATCACACTGGTTTCGGAGCCTTGAGGACGCAGTACAGTTCGCGGAAAGGCATGGCGAGCGGGATCTGTACGTCGGCGTCGGACTATCCGCGAAGGACTACGGGGCCACACGCCGATGCCCTTCGAACGAAGTGATCGGAATCGTCGGTCTATGGGCAGACCTCGACTTGAAGTCCGACGCGCATTCGAAGACCGCGCTGCCGGCAACGGTTGAGGATGCGCTAAGTATCCTGCCGGAGCACCTGCCTCCCACGTTCATCGTTCGGACGGGCAACGGTGCACATGCCTGGTGGCTCTTTCGAGAGCCGCTCATCTTCGAGTCAGACGAGGAACGTCGCGGTTCCGAAAATCTCGCGCTCCGTTGGCAATCCCTTCTCCGGGCGAATGCGGCGGCACGCGGTTGGGCTTTCGACCGCCTCGCGGATCTTGCCCGAGTCCTGCGCGTCCCAGGAACCAAGAACTGCAAGGACGCGGCAAACGCCAAGCCGGTCGAGATCTACCAGCAGACCGATCGCCGTTACAATCCGAGCGACTTTACGGAATGCCTTGAAAGCCAAGGAATACCGCAAGCGGAAGAACAGGAACGTACCAGCCGTGCTTGGAAAGAGGAGTCTCCCGATCAGCCGTTGTCCATCGACCCGAGCGCGACCGTGCCTGACGAACTTCTTAATCAGTACATGGCCGACTCCCGTTTCAAGAAGACCTGGCTGCGCCAGCGCGAAGACCTGAGAGACCAGTCCCAGTCCGGTTATGACATGGCGCTCGCCAACTTCGGCTTAGCTGCTCGTCTGTCCGACCAGCAGGTCATCGACCTGATGATCCACCACCGGAGAATCCACGGCAAGCAACAACGAACCCGCCTCGACTATTTCCAGCGGACCATTTCAAAAGCATCCAAACGAAACGACAACCCGGCACCCGCCAGGTCCTTCGAGAGTCCTGGTGAGGAGGGTGGCAATCCATCGCCACAAACGAAGCCGGACTCGCCGACCGCGCGGGCATTACTGTGTGAGCAGATCTCAAACGCTATTGGCGTTCGCGTGCTTCGCATCGTCAAGATTGACGGCCAGGAACCAACCTACCGGCTGGAACTCGAAACCGCCAAGATCGGGTTCCCGAGTGTTGACAAACTCGTTGGGCAGCAGAGTTTCCGCATGAAGATCGCAAGCGCGGTTGATCACTTGGTCCCGAGAATTCTGCCAAAGGTCTGGGATCGCATCGCTCAGATGATCCTGAATGCCTTGACAGTCGAGGATGGCGGCGACGAAGCAAATCTCGTGGGAGCCGCGAAGATGTACGTAGAACGTTATCTCTCCGAGACGCCGTTCATTGACGCGGAAGAAGATCATCCCTATCAGACTCGCTTCAAGCCCACAGTCTACGAAGGACAGGTGGCGATTTGCTCGCATGACCTGCAACAACACATCAACAAAGCATGGGGAGAGAATCGCGCGATTAAAGAGGTGACTGCGATGCTTTCGGCGCTCGGCGCATCGAGCACCAGGCTCAAGCGGACGCGGTTGCGGGACCAGAGCCGGTGGCTTATGCCATCAAATGAGTTCGCTCCCGACACGCAGGTCGGAGGCAGAGAGGAGACGAGCGATGGCAGACCATCCTGACGTTGAAGAAGCTCTCAGTGCAATTGGCCATCGGGATCACTCCATCACCGCGGAGTACCGCATCTTCGGACCGCCCGGCACCGGGAAGACCACTAACATAACGCGGCAGATCCGCCGCGCGGTCCAGCGATTCGGCAAGGACTCGGTGCTGGTAACGAGCTTTTCGCGCGCGGCCGCCGCGGAACTTGCCGGGCAGGATCTGCCAGTCAGTTCCGATCGTGTTGGAACACTACACTCCCACTGCTGGCACGCGCTGGGCCGTCCCAGAATCGCAGAAGTCTACGTGGAAGAGTGGAACCGGGAGAACCCCCATCTGCGGATCAGTCCCGCGAAGAAGGACCGAAAACTGGATGGGGAAGAAACCGACGAGGACCTCGTCGACGACGTCCGGGGCGGCGACTACTGGCTGGGCGAGTTGAATCGGTCTCGGGGAATGATGCGATCCTCAGAACTCTGGCCGACCGCGCTTCGGGAATTCGCTGCCAAATGGAACTGCTACAAGACATCGAACCGGCTGATGGACTTCTGCGACTTGATCGAGACCGCCGTGCGGGAGATCCGCATCGCGCCAAAGAGGCCGGATGTAGTCTTCGCCGACGAAGCGCAGGACCTCAACCCTATGCAGTTAGCCTTGGTGCGAAGGTGGGGAGAGAACGCGCAGTACTTCATCGTTGCGGCTGACGACGACCAGACCATCTACTACTGGTGCGGCGCGACGCCAGATGCGGTGTTGGACCCCGAAATCCCTGAGGACCACAAGATCTTCCTCAAGGAAAGTCACCGCGTGCCGCGCACCGTTCACGCGCGGGCAATCCGGCTCATCCATCAAGTCACCCGGAGGCAGGAGAAAGCTTACAATCCGCGACCTGAAGACGGGATGTGCATGGACATTTCGCGGGGCGGCTACAAATCGCCCGAGTATTGGATTCTCAAGACGATCATGCAGCACCTCGAGAACGGACAGAAGGTGATGCTGCTGGCGTCGTGTTCCTATATGCTGCATCCGGCGATCGCGGTGCTGCGGCAATGGGGCATCCCTTTTCACAACCCGTACAGGAAATCCGCCGGCTTCTGGAATCCACTGCGGCGCGGCCGAAAAGGATCCTCTACGAACCGGATTCTGTCCCTGGTTGACCACCAGCCGTGGACGCACGGCGACCTTAAGCTGTGGGCCGAGTGGCTCTATCCAAAGGGCACGCTGCGGACGGGAGCAAAAGAGCTAATCGAGGAATCCGACGACTCGCTCCCGGTGACCACAGAGCGGCTCAACGAACTGTTCGAGTCCGCCGCGTTTGAGGCACTGCTGGCGGCCTCCAGCGATTCCCGACGATTGCTCCAGTGGTGGGCCCGTCGGGTCGCACCGGAGTTCCATGCGCGTGTGCAGTTTCCGATCACAACGGCGTTGGCCAGCGGACCAGACGCGCTCAAGGAATCACCTCGTGTAATCGTGGGAACCATCCACTCGGTAAAGGGCGGCGAGGCGGATGTGGTCTTCCTGTTTCCGGACGTAAGCCCAGCCGGCGACGCCGCTTACCGAAAGCACGGACCGCAAAGAGACTCGGTTATCCGGCTTTTCTACGTCGGGATGACACGAGCCCGGCACACGCTCTACATCTGCCAGAGAGAGTCGCCCATGGCGGTCACGATGTAACGCTAAGTAATTGACAGCATGAGAGTTGCTTAATGCTTCGAGACGACGGTAACCTTCAGGCGCTGACTGGAGGTTTGCAGTTGAAAATACGGATTCAGCATCCCGGAGTTCACGAGAGAACCGATCGCGGAGGTTCGTACTGGTATTTCCGCTATTGGGAAGACGTCCTGCAAAGGGACGGCACGACGAAGTCCGTTCGGAAGTTTCACACCGTCGGCCCGAGCAAGGGCGACGACAAGCTCTCGAAGAAGCAGGCGGAAATTGCGCGCGACAAATTCCTGGCTACGATCAACAAGCCCACCATCCAGGAGAAGGTCGCCGACGGGTTGGTCCTGTTCAGCAAAATGGTCGAAAAATATCGGGCGGCACACGTGGAGGCGGAAGCCGCCGGTCGCTTCCTGCTGGCGAAGCCGACGCGCGACAAGTACATCATCCACCTCGAGCAGCGCATCGTCCCTCAATGGGGCGATCGGCGTTTGTGCGAGATCAAGCCCGACGAGGTCCAGCAGTGGCTGTTTAGCACCTGCGACTCCTGGCACATGATGAACGACCTGCGCGGCATCATGTCCGGCATCTTCACCAAAGCCGAGGAATGGGGCTACTGGCCCGAGGGACGCCGCAACCCAATCTCGCGCGTCAAGATTGGTGAGAAGTGGAGCGTGAGGCCCGAACGAATTCTGACGGAAGAGGAGACTGTGAAGGTGTTAGCGCGGCTGAGCGATCCCAACCTGCTGGTGTTGGAGACGGCAATCGCCACCGGCGCCCGGATCTCTGAAATTCTCGGTCTCAAGTGGTGCCACGTCGACCTCCAGACTGGCGTCCTCCGCATCGCGCAGCGCAATTGGCGCGGCGACATAGACGATCCGAAGTCGAAGACCAGCAAGCGACCGCTGACGTTGGGATATCTGGGTGATCGCTATCGCGCGAAGGCTGCAGCAGATAACGCGAAAGCGGACAACTGGATATTCGTCCGAACGGACGGCAGCGGCCTCCCGCTGTGGGATTCCGGCGTACGGCAAGCACTAAAGCGGGCTGCGGCGGCTGAAGGCTGCGATTTTCCCGGTCTCGGTCCGCACTCATTCCGACGCGCCAACATCACGTGGCGCCAGGAGGTGGGTGGATCAAGCATCGAGGCGTCCAAGATCGCCGGCCACAGCACAGTCCGCATGACCGAGGAATACACGAAGATCCAACTCACCCGTCAAGAAGAACTCACGCGGCTGATCCAGGAGCGACTGGCCGGCGTGGGCGAGAAGCAGACGGCTACGGTGCAGTAAAGAATCCATCTGCACCTACCCCGCCGCACATCCAGTTTCACAGGAGATCCCTGAGCTTCTTGGGGGCCAGGCAGACTTTTGGGTTTTGCGTTTCTGAATTCTGCCGGGCTCTCAATCGAGGCGTTCTCTGCGCTCCTGGACTCTTCCCCTTCGGTCCCGAGGCGAGGGAGGACCGAAGCGGCTTAGTCCCACTCGCAGAATGGTTTGCGCTAAGATACCGTCTGGTCTGAGCGTGAACGAAACGTCTGAAACCAGAATGTTTTTCATCAGCTATAACCACAGGGATTCTGCCTGGGCTGAGTGGATAGCGTGGCAGCTAGAAGACAGCGGCTACAGCACCATAATCCAAGCGTGGGATTTTGCGGCTTCCTCGAACTTCGTTCTCGATATGGACCAGGGTCTGAAAAAGGCTGAGCGGGTCATCGCAGTTCTTTCGCCGAACTACTTCGAGTCGAGATTCACACCTGCTGAATGGGCTTCGGCACTCGCCCAGGACCCCACTGGGGAGAAGAAGAAGCTTGTTCCAGTGCGTGTCAAAGAAGTTCGCCTTGAGGGGCTCCTCAGCGCAATCATCTATATTGACCTAGTCGGCAAGGACGAGTCTGCGGCAAAACACGAACTTCTTTCAAGACTGACCGGCGAACGAACGAAGCCGCGCTGTGCTCCGGTATTTCCAGGCAAACCAAAGCCGACTTTTCCGGGGCTCGACGAAGAGCGTGTGCAAGCAGAAGTTAAGTTTACTGCAGTGATAACCGGAACCGTCACGGCGGAACATAAGGCCCTTCTAGAAGCCATCGTTGCACACCTGAGGAAGGTTTCAGGAGATGCGTCTCTCACATTGTTAGAAGTTCGGAAGGGATCTGTGGTGCTTGTTATGCGATGCTCTCGTGCAGGATTCGAGCGCTTGCAGTTGTTGCACGAGAACGGTCAATTGAAGAAGATCTTCGATTTTGAAGTGAAAGAGCTCAAGACATGTGATGAAGCCGATATTAGAGATAGCACAGGAGATACAAGAGATGCCGTCTCAGCGTGGATTGTTGTATTAACAGGGAATAACCGCGACGCTCGAGAGGAAGCAATTCGAGAGCTAAAGAGTCATAGCGGCGTCGCAGTGCCTGCTCTAATTCACGCTTTGCAGCGCGATAGGAACGCCATCGTGCGCGTTTCTGCCGCCGAAGCGTTAGGAGAAATTGGGCCGACTGCAGAGGATGCTGTGGCTGCGCTGGCCGGGGCGCTGCAGCAGGATAACAGCACGCTTGTGTGCGCCGCTGTCTTAGAGGCACTCGGACGAATTGGGCAAGCTGCTATGCCTGCATTGGTCCAGGCGTTGCAGCGGGACCAGAGGGAACAGGTGCGCAGAACTGCTGCAGAAATGCTGGGAAGGATTGGGCCAGAGTCTGTGCCTATCTTGGTACGGGCCCTGCGCGAGGACGACAGCGAGGCGATACGCAGCGCCGCCGCCCACGCGCTGAAGGGAATTGGAACGGCCGCAGTCCCAGTACTGATCGACACGCTGAGGGTTGATCAGAACACCCTTGTACGTAGCGCTGCTCTGAGAGCGTTAGGAGGAATCGGCACCGCGACCGTGGACGCTTTGGTCGAGGCGTCGAAATGGGACAAGAGTGAGGAGGTACGAATCGCCGCCATTGAAACGCTGCGCCGAGATACGGCGACTGCGGTACTGCCTGCTCTGATCGAAACGCTGAGGTCGGACGAGAGTGAGGAGATTCGCATCGCTGCTAACAAGACGCTGCGGGCAATCTGGATCACCGCCATGCCAGCCTTGGTCGAGGTGTGGATGCCTCACCGGAGTGAACAGGTTCGCATGGCCGCTGCCGAAACCTTAAGGAGTGTCGGGGCCACGGTTGTGAACAGCCTTGGCGAGGTGCTGCATCGAGACGACAACGAGCAGGTGCGCTGCGCTGTTGCAGAAGCGCTGGGCGAAGTCGGGCGAGAAGGCGGGAAGTCGCTCGGTAGGATAGCGATCGAACCCAGGGCTGCATTCGGACCAGCCGCGCCTGAGGCGGCGGTTTCCTCGCTTATTCAGGGCCTGAGGCTGGACGAGAGCGCGCGTGTACGTGACGCTGTTTTCAAGGCGCTGGTAACAATCGGGACTGTAGCCATTCCCCCCCTAATCCAAATGCTGAAGTTGGACGCGAGGGGTGAGATGCGCCGCGATGCTGCTGCAGCTCTTGGTGGAATCGTCTCAAAAGAGGTTTACGAGGCCCGGGGACGAGTCGCATCCCCGATTGGCGAAGCGGCGGTGCCGCCCCTGGTGCAGAGGCTCCAACAGGACGACAATCACGAAGTCCGGTATGCAGCTGTCCAGGCCCTCGGGCAATGTGGGCCCGCCGGTTTTGGGGAAGCCGTGCCCGCCCTTGTGCAGCTTTTGCGACGCGATGAGAGCGATGAGATGCGCCGCGCTGCCGTACAAGCGCTTGGGAATATCATCGGGACTGAAGCGGTTGATGCACAAGGAAGAACTCCCCCGATTGGTGAGGCGATGCCTGATCTGGTCCGGATGTTGCAGCAGGACAAAAGCGAGCAGGTACGGGGTGCTGCTGCAGCAGCACTCGGTCAAATAGTCAGCGCCAACGCTCGAGTTCCCGGTGCACAGGTGCCAATCCCCATCAACGAGGTGGTATCGGGTTTTGTCCGGGTGCTGCAGTCGGACAATAGTGCGCTAGTTCGATGGTCTGTTGCCGAAATGCTCGGGCGAATCGGACCGGCGGCGATAGATGCTGTACCCGCCCTGACTCAGGCGCAGCAGCACGACGAGGACGAGCGTGTACGCTACGCTGCCGGTGAGGCATTAAAGCGAATCGAACCAGACGCCGACCGCGGGATCTCGGTTCGTCCCAATCCTATATTGAAGTAACCTATTTTCCTTTCACGTGGGCAGCATCCTTATAGGAAAGCGATTGTTGTCTCCTTCGGCAGACAACAAATAGAGCAGCCTGCAACCGCGCGCGCAGGAAGGCACGCCACGTGCCAGCCCATGCGTGGAGTCCTGGAGTCCGCGTGGAGTCCAGACGCCGAAAAAGCCGCCCGTGGCGTCCACCGGAGTCCACGTCGCCTCTTGCTAAGTCTTTTGTTTTGCGCCAAACTGTCTGCAAGTGATTGATATTTCTTAAATGGCATGGAAGAGGTCGACGGTTCGAACCCGTCCAGGTCCACCAAAAACCCAAACAATCCATAGAATTGCGGAGATGCTTGCGCGCTTCCACGTCGCGGAGGAGGTCACGCGGAGTCCGTTTGGAGGCTAAACCCGTCAAGATTTGGACTCCAGCCGCTCCGCCGGAACAGTCGCCGCTATTCCTGATCGTTGGGAACAAGGAAATGTCCGCCTCCCAGGGGGATGCGACCCTCCGGCAGCGGCTCGACCTTGACAGGTGCGGCATCCTGAGGGATTTCGTCCACTTTTCGAAGGACAAGGTTTCCTTGCTGGTAGATCACATCTTTCGGAATCGGTAAGATCTTCCGAGGCGGGGAATCATCCTTCAGCATCTGTATTCTCACGAACTGAGCAAGCCGACATAAGGCAAGCGGCCCGCCGTAGTGATGCCAGTCAAACGCCTTCCCATCCAGATCGGTCGTGTCTAACCGGATGATGCCCTCAATCTCGAACTGCATATTTCGGCAATCCGGGTCAATCGACCATATCGGCGAGAACGGGGCGTGCGCGAAGGCATTCCGAATCAGGCGGGCGATCTGATAGGCCGCACGGACGTCAGAGTCGGGGGAGGTCTTGGGGTCGCTCACAACAGCTCGAATGGCGTCCTTCACCACGACGGCCAGCAAATACGTCGTAGAGCGTTGAAGAAAATGGGCCGCGTAATCGGCTTGGTCCTGTCGAAGCGCGGTTTCCCCGTACCTCACTGAATGATTCCCGTGAGTCCACGTGACGGGAAGATCGATCGGCTGACTCCCCAAGGACGTCGCAAGGCGAACCGCTGAGGCCAGCCTGAACTGAAGCTCGGCGGTGAAGAGCAGCCCAATATGTTTTTCCGAATCGGTCATGTTGTCGTCCATGCCGTGGCTATGCCGGCCGCCGAATCGGTATGAAACGGATCTCGATCCGTTGATTCAAGGCACCCGCGATCCTGCGCAGCATGGCCAGGGAGTGGCCCTCGTAATCGGCATCCTCAAGGCGGCAGATAACCGAAGCGGTAGTGCCGATGAGCTTGGCAAGCTGAGTTTGGGAAAGGGCTGCCGCCGCCCTTAGTTCGCGGATTTTGCGGGCGATCTCTTCGTTCGCTCGCGCCTCTTCGAGATTCTTCAGTCGGGCCGGCTTGCCCTCGTAGAACCGGCGGTGAAGGATCTCCACCGCGTCGGTGCTCGGCTTCACCGTCTTGGCTCTCTTGTCTGGCATGGTCAATCCTCCTCGTACGTGTGCTTCGCCGGATTTCCCTCAAAGCGCTTCTTGCGTTCGACGGCGTAATCGATCTCCTTCGGCGGGACAACGCTCTCTTTCACAAGCCCGTGCGAGACCACCGCCGCCACCGCACCGTGGAAGAAGTACAAGATCCGGTGGTGAACGCCGCCCAGACTGACGCGCAACTCGTAGATCCCGTCGCGCAAGAAGTCCGCTTCGGGCCGACGCAATTCGTGTCCCATCTCGCGCAATCGCTCCAACCGGAGATAACACTTGTCCTGCACCTTCGCCGGTAACTTGTCGAACCATTCCACGAACGGGCATGATCCGTTTTCCTCCCGGTAGAGAGCGACTCTGGTCTTAGGCACTCGATCCCAGTGTATTCGCAATGTTGCGAATACTCAACTTTGGCGTCAGCGCCATGCACCAACATGGGCATCACCCTTATTGGAGAGTTTTCGTTGTCTGCTCCAGCAGACGACAATTACGACAGCCTGCGACCGCGCGCGTAGAAGGCGTGTGGCGGCCACCGGCGTCCAAGGCGCCGTCCGCTAAGCCTTGTGTCTTCCGTGTGGACAGTCTCGTCCAGGTCCACCAAAAACCGAAACAATCCATAGAATTGCGGAGATGCTTGCGCGCTTCCACTGCGCGGAAGATGTCACGCGGAGTCCGTTTGGAGGCTAAACTGGCCAAGATTTGGACTCCAGCGAGCGGCCTTAATCAGTACGCTAAACTCGCGCCCCTGGTTCTCGTCGCTTCGCCACTCCGGCGCGGGCGGAGGGGCAATGTAAGAATCAAGGAATAGCTGTTGATTCGGATATCGCGCAACTCTTCGCATTGGCAAGATCTGAGGCGGTTCCAATCCAACAAGTGAACCCGTCTGCCTTGTCCGTCACCATAAACTCAACCTCGCGTTTCTCTTCAGTGACGCGCGAAGAAATATCGAGAAGTAGATACCCGTAATCGGCAGTACGGCTTTCCGCCCCGCGACTGGATTCCACAGGGCGATTCTACCAAGCCAAGCGTTCACAGAGCCGCTTTCCGCAAATCGAGCAGACTGAAATCAGCGTTAGAGGTAGCCATGGAACAGAATCTCGATCAGCCCCGCCGGCAGGCCCACGCATTGCTGGATGCGTTGCCAGCCGAGAAGCTGAATGCCGTCCGCGGTCTGCTCGAAGTCATGGTGGAGCCCCTGACCCGATCACTGGTGCTCACCGAAGTGGAGGAGGAAGATCTCACGTCAGACACCTCCGTTGCGCTGGACCACGCCCGTGCCTCACTCGCTCGTGGCGAGGGCATCCCTCACGATGAAATCCTGCGCGAATTCGGCCTGAAGCAGTGAGCGAGGATGCCTCTTCCGAGCGCATCGCGGTCACATGGTCACCAGAGGCCCGCGCCTTCGGACGATTGATCGGGAGACGGCAATTCAGATTCTCCATTGCATTGACCGATATCTATCCAGCCGCACTGGTGATGTGAAGAAACTCAAGCCGCCGGAAACCGGCTTCCGTCTCCGCTGCGGTGATTACCGCGTATTCTTCGACCAAGGGAAGGAGACCGCGATTGCAATTACCGGCGTCCGCCATCGACGCGAGGCTTATCGCTGAGTCAGCCCGCGTTTCGGCACGGATTCCACCTGGAATTCAAAGTCATGCGAGTTCGCACTGGAGTCCGCGCCGCGATACACTGAGCCTTGTGTTTTCGTCGTTCCTGCCTGGCAAGTGATTGATATTTCTAATGGCATGGAAGGGGTAGACGGTTCGAACCCGTCCCGGTCCACCAAAGCCCACCAAATCAGTCCAGCCCATCACACAGTTCTCGTATTGCCGCGACCACCGCTTCCGGACGTTGGCTGGGAATGTCATGTCCGCTATCGCGCACGATGACCTGCTTGCCCCGCGTGGAAAGGCGCGCCAGACGAGGTTGCAGATCGTTGATCCATGTCTGTTCGAAAGCTCGCTGATCCTCAGTGCTGAGAGCGGCGCGAAGGGCGGTATCGATTGGCCGGCCGGCGGTGAGCACAATGAGATGCTTGCCGCCCAGGTGGCCCGCTGCTCGCGCCTCTTCCGCGCTCGTCTCGATATGCTCGAGTTCGCTGGTTCGCGCCTGGATGTACTTCACCTGAAGTATTACCGGCGGCACGTGCTGTCCCTGTAATCGCAGTTGAAGCCGCGTGATTCCGAGACCAATGCTGAGCGGAGCCCAGAAGGCTTGCCTGCGGGCGCGAGTTCGAGTAGCGGCGCTCAGCGCGGACCAGGCTGGCGGCAGCAATCGGTATTGATCTTCCTGCGTAGAGTCAACCAGCAGGATCGCGGCCACCTCGCTCGGATACCGGCCATTGAAGACGCGAACGCAGTAGCCTCCGAACGAACTCCCTACCATCACGTAAGGTGGTGCTTCGCCGGCGGACTGAAGCGCCGCATGCAACTCCGAAGCGATCCGGATGCTTGTCCGTGGCATCGGACCGGGATCGCTGTAGCCATACCCGGCGCGGTCGTACGAGCAGACACGAGTGAATCGCGCGACCTCCGGTTGGACGAGCCTCCATTGATCCAGCGAGTCTGCAAGCCCCGCCTCCAAAACGACGGTCGGGTTTCCACTTCCGGTGCAATGCAGGTTGAGCCGGAGCGCACCTGCATCCACGAGGTGGCGGGGGCGGGGAAAGCGCTTCGTATCCGCGCGAGACGCCAGGATCTCGTAGGAAGCGCCGCCCGAGGCGATCAGGACCAGCAGGAACAAGCAAAACAGGATGAGCCTTCGCCACCGATTCCGCCGGCTGATCGTCATCTGTCAATCGTACGACGCGGTTGATCGCGGTGCGCACCAACATTCCGTTGCACGGCAGATCGAGCGGTGGCGAGCAGCGCAGCACACGGCAAGTGCAGGCGAGGCTCAGCCTGATGTCCTAATAGAGCAGCTCCGAATACCGCCCCTGCGCGATCAATTCGGTCCGCCGCTTCCGCCAGGCATCCTCCCCGCCCGCCATCGCGATCATGGCCTTCTCGAACTTCTCCGCCGCATCCGGCAGGCCGGCGACATACACATAGGTGGTGGGCTCCTGCATCAGCGACCAGACCTCGTTCCGATTCTCCATGAGCAGACGGTCCAGATCCGGCGGCAGATCGAAAGCCGGGCGGGGGCTGACGGCTTCGAACGCCTTGAAGCTCTTCTCGTCGTAGTACAGCGTGAAGTCCTTGACCTTGTCGTTCATGTAGAGCAGTTCGGTGCCGCTCTTGGCTCCATAGAAGAGCCGCACCATGCCTTGCCATCCACCACGCTCTTCATACATGTGACGGATAAAGGCGCGGAAAGGCGCGATCCCCGTGCCGACACCAATCATCAGTAAATTGCTCCGGCTGTCGGC
Source organism: Bryobacterales bacterium (assembly GCA_016789785.1). The sequence continues at coordinate 14,024 of JAEUQE010000006.1, read as the reverse complement.
GGGCACGGTGAAATGGGCGCCGTAGGGACCGGTGATGTCCACCGTATCGCCAGGCTTCGCGTCACACAGATAGTTCGATGCCTTGCCCGGATAACTCTCCCCGCTCACTTCATCGACATAGAAGCACCGCCGCACGCACAGCGAAAAGGTGTTGCGCTTGCCCTTCTCACCCTTGCGCGGACTGGCGATCGAGTACAAGCGAAGGTGATGCTTGTTCCCGAATTCGTGAGGCCCAGGCGCCAGCACTCCGATGCTCTGCCCTTCGACAAAGCTGAAATCGCCATCCGGCAGTTCGAACACCAGATGCCGCACCTCGACGTTAGAACCCTCCGGCGTGATCCGCTCGGTCAGCACAAGCGTCGCCGGGTAAGGATTGCTGATGTCGTATTCGCTCAAATTCATAAGTTCACCTTTGCCTAACAATCGAAATGAAATGCCTCGTCTAGGAATGGCAATCGCCCTTCGAGCCGCCGCATCCATGGCTATGACCACAGGCGCCGCAACCGTGCGTCATGTCTTCCAGCACGTCAAAGTCCCGCGGTTTCGCCATGCGCTTGCGCAGGTAAGCCTGCACCGCAAGCCAGATGCTCATCAGGAGCATCACGCCGAACACCGCCTTCAGCATGTCCGCGAGCATCTAACCCTCCGCCCCCATTCCAGCGAACCCCATGAACGCCAGCGACAGAATGCCCGCGAGCATGAGAACCAGCGCCGTCCCGCGCACGGTATCGGGAATATCGGAGAGATCCAGCTTTTCGCGGATCACCGCCATCAGTACCAGCGCCAGTGTGAAGCCCATGCTCGATCCTGCCGCGAACACGATGCTCTGGGCGAAGTTGTATTCGCGCGCGGTCTGAAACAACGCGACGCCGAGCACTGCGCAATTCGTCGTGATCAACGGAAGATAGATGCCGAGAGCCCGGAACAGCGCCGGACTGGTCTTCTTGATGAACATCTCCACAAGCTGCACCGTGGAGGCAATGATGACGATGAAGCTGATGATGCGCAGATACTCGGCGTTCATCGCCAGCAGCATCAGATTCGTGCCAAACGCCAGGACGCTGCTCACGAGAATCACGAAAATCACCGCGACGCCCATTCTCCAGGCTGTGGCGAGTTTGCCCGACACTCCAATAAACGGACAGATGCCGAGAAACACGCTGAGTACGAAGTTGTTGATCAGCAGCGAGTCGACGAAGATGTGTCCGAGCGATTGATTGTTCATGCGGCCACCTTCAATTCCAGTTCCTTGCGCTTTTTGCGGTTCTGCCAGGCGCTGAAGATCAGAAGCCACAGCGCGAGCGTGAGAAATCCGCCGGGCGGCAGAAGGAAGAGCACCCATGGCTGATAGTGTTCGCCAAAGATGGGGAATCCGAGAAATGTCCCCGCTCCAAGAACCTCCCGCACGGCGCCAAGGCACAGCAGCGCGATGAAGAAGCCGATGCCCATTCCAACGCCATCGAGAATCGACTTAACCACGCCGTTGCGGCTTGCGAAAGCCTCCGCGCGCCCAAGGATAATGCAGTTCACGACGATCAACGCGATGAACGGTCCCAGCGCTTTGTAGACCGGAATGCTGATCGCCTTGATCAGATAGTCGACGATGGTGACGAAGGTCGCGATGATCAGGATATAGGTGGCGATGCGCACCTGCTTCGGCACCATTTTTCGCACCAGCGAGATCAGCGTGTTGGAGCACACCAGCACAAACAGAGTCGCGATGCCCATGGCGATCGCGTTCCGCACGCTGTTGGTAACCGCCAGCGTGGGACACATGCCCAGCACCTGCACGAACACCGGATTCTGCTTCCAGAGCCCGTTGAGAAAGGCTTCCATGCTTTCCGATGGGGAGGGCGCACTGCCACCGTGGTCGTGTGCCATGTTACTCTCCTTTCTCGATACGGCCGAGGTTCTTGTCGATCAGCGGCGCCATCTCTCGTGTGCTCTTGTTCAGCATTCTGCCGACAGCGCGCGAGGAGATGGTTGCGCCAGAAATCGCATCGATCTCCCACTTGTTCTTCTTCGTGCCGGCCTTCACGGTAACAATCGCGTGGGCAGGATCAAACAGCAGCTCCTTGAAGTTCTTGAGGAAGCCCTTGTCGCTTACGATCTTATCCCCAAGGCCCGGTGTTTCCTTCAATTCCACGACTTTGAAGCCGATTACGCTTCGTTTCGAAGGCGAATAGGCGTACATGGCTTTGATTACATCAGCGTAGCCGCGGTCGCTTGCCTCCATCACAACGCCGAGCAGTTTGCCCGATGAGTCGTATCCGGCGAAGATCTTCGGCAGCACACCATCCACGCCCTGCTGCACTTTCAGTTCGCCGGCGTCCACGGCATACACCACTTGCTTCTCCATGCCAGGCAGCAACTCGCTTACCGCTTCCTTTGTCAGGGTCTCCTGATTGTGCCCGATGGCGGTAAGGGTGCCTCGGTACGTGATCACGATCAACAGGCCGCACACCAAAGACACGATGCCCATCAGCCGGATCATGCGCATGCTGCTCGGCATCTGGACCGCCGGAGCATTTGGCGATTGCGCACTCATGCCGCCCTCCTGATCTTGCTCGTTCCGTACACTCGTGGCTGCGTGACGTTGTCAATCAGCGGTGACATCGCATTGCCGAGCAGGATGGCGTACATCACACCCTCGGGCAAGCCGCCGAGATTGCGAATCACCACGGTGATCAGGCCCATCAGCGCACCGTAGATCCAGACTCCGGCCGGGGTGACGGGTGACGCCACCATATCCGTCGCCATGAACACCGCGCCAAGCATCAAGCCGCCGGAAAACAACACAAACAACGGATGCGGATAGATCGCGGGGTTCGCCAGATGAAACGCTCCGCCAAACAGAAACGCGCTCAGCAGCATGGAAACCGCGATCCGCCAGTCCATGAAGTTGCGTGCCACCAGATACGCGCCACAAAGCAGAATGAGCAGCGCGGACGTCTCGCCCGCCGATCCGGAAACGTTGCCGAAGAACAACGGCTGCCAGTCCGTCGCGACCTTATCGAATTTTTGCTGCATCAGCGCCGTGGCGCCGGAGAACGCATCCACGCGAACGCGCGTGATCCATTCGTTCAGCAGTGGAGGTTGCATGAGCGGCGCCGTGAGCGTCGTCGGGATGAACTCCGTAAAGCGGTTCTGCGCAAGCGCCGGCGAGTAGGCGGTGATCGCCGCGGGGAATGACGCCTGCAGGAACGCGCGTCCCACCAGAGCAGGATTGAACGCGTTGAAGCCCAATCCGCCAAATGCCATCTTGCCAAGACCCACCGACACGAAGCCGCCCACCGCGGTCATCCAAAGGGGAAAACCTGGAGGCAGTGTCAACGCAAGCAACAGGCCGGTGATGGTGACGCTCCAATCGTTGATCGACGACTTGCGATTGGCGATCGCGCAGAACAAGTGCTCCGTGAGGACGCACGATCCCGTGGCAACCACAATCAAAGCCAGTGCGCTGATTCCGAAATTCCAAATCGAGTACACGCACAGCGGGAGCAATGCGTACACCACGTTGCGCATGATCATCTCCACGCTGCGCTCGGCGTGGAAGTGCGGCGATGTTCTCAGTTCGATTTCAGGCGCGAGCGTTGGCATTGCGAGCCTTCCTCTCCCGGTTCATTTGCTTCGCGACACGGAAATGCTGCACCAGCGGAATATGGGACGGGCAGACATAACTGCAGCAGCCGCACTCAAAACAATCCATCAGATGGAACTCGGTTTCCATCTCCTCGTAACGCTCCTTTCGCGCGAGCATTCCCAGCCGCGAAGGATTCAGATGCAACGGGCAGACATCCACGCAGGCGCCGCAGCGAATGCAGGGGAAGACCGTGTGCCGGCTGTTCAGCCCCTGCCGCGACATGACCAGAATGCCCGTCACGCCCTTTGTGATCGGCACGTCAAGCGAACTGATGGATGGGCCCATCATCGGCCCGCCGAGAATCACCGATGCGGTTTCGTCGGTGCATCCGGCTTGCTCCAAAGCCCATCGCAGCGGCGTTCCGAGCACCGTCAGATAATTGCCCGGCTTGCTGACTGCGGTTCCGGTGATGGTGACCACCCGCTCAATCAGCCCCTGCCTTCTGGGAAGCAAGTCGCCGATCTGCGCCAGTGTCGCCACGTTGAACACCGCCACGCCGATGTCGCTCGGCAACCCGCCCGACGGCACTTCGCGCCCCAGCAGCACATGGATCAACATCTTCTCCGCGCCTTGCGGATACTTCGTTGGCACGGACTCCACCGTGATCGCCGTCTCATTGCCCAGCGCCTTGCGAAGCGCCTCAGCGGCGTCGGGTTTGTTGTCCTCCACACCGATCACCGCCCGCTGCGCGCCCACCGCCTTCATCGCGATGCGAGTGCCGTGGATCACCTCGCCGGCCTGTTCCACCATCACGCGATGATCGGTGGTGAGATAGGGCTCACATTCACAGCCATTCACCACCACCGTGTCGACCTTCTTGCCTTCCGGCAGTTTCATCTTCACGTGTGTCGGGAATGCCGCGCCGCCCAGGCCAACCACACCCGTCTCCTGCACCGCCTTTACGATCGCTTCGGGCGGCATGTGGTCGATGTCCTGCGGCTCGCCATACAGGATCTCCTGGCTGGCGGACGGATAAGGCTTGATGTAGATGGCGTTGGTAAGATCGCCACGGGCGCTGGGAGCAAACGCGATGCGTTCCACTCTGCCGGTTGCAGGCGAATGCATCGGCACCGAGACGAAGCCGTTCGCTTTGGCGATAGGCTCGCCGCGAACCACTTCCTGCCCTTCCTTCACAATGGCGGTTGCGGGCGCTCCCGCGTGTTGCGAGAGCGGCACAATCACCAGGGGAGGAAAGGGCATGCGGCGAATGGGAAGCTTCGCCGTCTGCTCCTTGAACTCGGGGACGTGCACACCGCGATGAAGCGCCTTGCCGCCCAGTAATCCGAAGAGGTTCATGGCGTCCTCTTAGAGAAACTTCTCCGCGCGTTTCATCAGCTTGTCCGCGTCTTTCTCATTGCGGTCAAACGGTGTACCGGGATGAATCACCTGCGCGGTGCACTTCTCGGCCGCGCGCACGATATCCTTGTACGGCCCCGCCTTCGCATCCTTGATGAACGCGTGCTTCTTGTCATCGTATGCGAAGATCTTCGGGTTGATGTTGATGCACTCGTCGCACGATGTGCAGTTGGCCGAGTCGATCCACGGAGCGACGTAGCCGTCCGCGGATGCGGGCGCGCCACTCGCCGCGGGCGCCCCGGATGGTGCGGGCAGTGCAAGCGCCGGAGCGGCGAGGTCGATGTTGCCATCGCCCGCGATCTCCAGCAGCCGGGAAGCCAGCGTCTGCGCGAACTCGATCTTTACGCGCTGTGCGATCTCATCCGCATTCACTTGAGGCCGCACGCCGGCCATCGCCTTCAGCATGCGCCAGAAATTGCGCCGGTCCTCGCACGACTTCACAATGGACTGCGACGGAATCACACGAATCAGCCGGTTCTTCTTGTCGACGGCCCAGATGTAAGGGAACTTGCCGTCACGATCGCCAGCATCGAGTTCCAGATAGTCCGCCATGGGAACCATGTTCTCGTTCCAGGCATCGCGCGGCGCGGTCCGGAAGTGTTTGCGGAAGCGCGCCTCCGTCACCGCGAAATCCGCGAAGGTCATCGGCAGTTCCATCTTCGCCTTCAGGCCCTGTTCATCGGTGTACTGCAGCGTGTAGGTGGGCCAGTCGGTTTCGATGGAGGGATTCCCTTCCAGGTCGAAGCATTCTTCGGCGGTGATACCCTTGTCCGGGTTATAGCGAATCAACGGATAGGCGCGCGACTCCACCGCCAGCTTGCTCTGCTGATCCGCCAGATCGTCGCCGATGCCGTGCTCAGGCATGCAAGCGGCGTAGATGTTGAACAGAGCGGGACGCCGCGCGTTCAAACCGTCGATGAAGCCTTCAATCAAGTGCGTCGCGTTCGACTGGCTGCCCTGCAGAATGTAGCTGGTGCGGTGCGCCATGCCGACAAGTGCGATTTCCTTGCGGATCTCTTCCTTGCCCTGGAACGCCTTGCCGTACTGCGCCATGTCCGAGACCTGGCCAGTGAAGCCGGAGGTGCACGCCTGGCCACCAGTGTTCGAGTAGACCTGTGTGTCGAGAATCAGCGCCTTCACGGGCTTGCCCGACATCATCATGCGCGACAGGTTCTGGAAGCCGATGTCGTACATCGCGCCATCGCCACCGATCGCAACCACCGGAGGACTCAGCAGGTACTCCTCGTCCGAGAAGTTGCGCCAGTTGAAGTAAGTGAAGAACTCCTCGTGCTTGTCTTTCTTGTAGCCTTCGCTCAATTCGATCTCGGCCATGCGGATCGCCTTGAAGCCTTCGGCCATCTTCGACATGTGGCCTTCGAAGATGCCCATGGCAAGCGACGGCGAGTCCTGGAACAGATGGTTCGTCCAGGGGAACGGATAGGGGTTGAACGGATAGGTGGAAGCCCAAACCGAAGTACAGCCGGTGGCGTTGGTGATCCCCATGCTCGACCGCCCGCGGCGGCTGGCGCCTTCCGTGTACAGCCACTTCAGGTGCCGCAGCTTCGCAAGAAGCTGGCTCGCCCAACGCAGCCACTCCGCGTCGATTGTCTTTCCGGCGTGGCGCTCATCGAGTTTCTCGGAGAAACTGGCCAGAGTCACATCGGAAGTGCGCAACTCGTCAAGCGCGTGCTCCACCTTGCCCGTGTCGCTGAGATCCATCGTGGATGCCAGCTTCAGGCGAATGTGCTGATCGAGCCGGTTGACCAGATCATCGATCTTCCCCACATGCTTCGCTACGCGCGGCTGCATCAAAGCTTCCACCGTCGCGGTGAACAGATGCACCACGGTCTTCTCGCCGCAGCCGACGCATGCGCCGTCGCCGCAGATCAGCGACTGGTAGTTGGTCTTATCGAGCAGCAGCGTTTCCAGTGCGCCGATCTTCTCATTGAGATCGTCAATGCGGATGAACTCCGGCGCCGTGGTTGGGAGCGCCATCCAGAAGTCCCAATCCTTGCGCAACCGGTCAATCGATTCCTGAGTCTGTGCAACGGGACGTAACGCATCGTCGTTGCAGACCTTCACACACTCCATGCAGCCCTTACAGGTGTAAGGATTGACGGTGATAGACAGCAAACCGCCCGAGTTCTTCGATTTCTTCTCGCGCGAGATCCAGTAGGGCTGGGTGATGGAGAACTTGAACTCCCCGATCTCGTCGCGCAGCCATTGGAACTCCTGCTCGACGTCTTTGCGGTCATCGGAATCCGGCGCGTAGCCGAGGAGCGCATCCGCAATCGAGTCGTCGATCAGGCGCCGCACATCAGCCTTCTCACCGGCGGTGGCGAGCCTCATGCGAAGCTTCTGCTCCACCGTCCGAATCGCGCGCGGCAGCAGGCGAACCTCGCGCCCGGACTTCTGCACTTGCTTCATCGCGGTTTCGAGCACCGCGATCGGCGAATGTACCAGACCGGGGATTGCGCTATCGGGGCAGACCGTGTAGCACGATCCACACGCCGTGCAGTTCTCAGAAATCCAGTCCGGGTGATCGAAACGGATGCCGGTCATGTCGCGAAACACGCCGGTAACCGCCGGGATCCAGCTCAGACCGATGAACGGGTCGACAAGGTTGTCATTGCCCTTACCGGTGAGGTAGAAGTTCCCCGTCTGCTCCCAGAAGCGATGGATATCCGTGGTAGGCGTGGCGGCCGGGGGCTGCGCCTTCAGCAATACCGGCAGATCTGGCGCGCGGCGAAGCTGCGAACCCGCCGCCTGGACCAGTTTCTTGTCCTTGATTTCCTTCAATTCGTCAAAGCCGCGCCGTACCACGCGCATGTTGTCGGCAACCACGCGGGCGCCCTTGGCGCCGAACTTGTGCTTCAACTGCGACTCGATCGCATCGAAGAGTTTCTCCTCCGTGAGATTCGCCGTCGCCATCACCGGCGATGACTGGAAGAAGGCGCCCTGGAACGCGATGCCTTGCATGCGGAATTGCAGTTCGGGATCCGTGGCCTCTTCGCGCGCGATCTTGAACGCATCCAGGTAGTACACGCGGATGTTGTTCTCAATGATGATGCGCTGGTACTTCTCAGGAATCTGCTTCCACACTTCGTCGGGATTGTCGAACACGCTTTGCAGAATGAACACACCACCATTCTTCAAGCCTGCCAGCGGATTCGAGTGCTTGAACACATTCGGATCGGGCGAGAGCACCACATCGACATAGAAGTAGTCGCAGTTGATGCGGATGGGCTCCGGGGCGGCGGACAGATAGTAGGTGGTCGGCTGGCCCTTCTTCTCCGATCCATACTTCGGATTGGCTTTGATATGGAAGCCCAGCAGATCGAACAGCGTCATGGCGAGGTTCTTGCCGGTGGTGATGGCGCCCCATCCGCCGACCGAGTGGAAGCGAACCGTGATGCTGTTCTTCGGCATCAGGTTCGGATTCTCGCTGCCGTGTACCGCGAGTTCCTTCACCTTGGGATAGGCGTCGGTCACCGCGATCTGATGGATCTCCTGCTTCGGCGTGAATGGCTTGTCGTGCGCGAAGTCCACCGAAAGATAGTAGAAACGGCGCTTCGGACCGGTGGGCAACATGTTCTCCACCGCGCCGATGATGCCTTCCGGCTGCAGGTCCCGGCTGCCGAGGCCGTAGGAGCCCGAGTAGAGCGGAGGCATGTCGTCGGCGTTCTTGAAAGTTGGGTAGTCCGGATAAGGTAGCGCGTTCTTACCGGCTTGGCCATTCTCAATGGCGCGTCCGATCGCGGCGCGGATCTCGCGAATCAGTGGCAGATCTTCGGCCAGCGGCTGATCGGTACGCTCAAGCACCGCCACGCCCTTACGCCCCTTGATGATTTGCGTCACCATGTCGCCCGGGAACGGGCGGAACATGGTCATGTTCACCACGCCGACTTTCAGCTTGCGGGTCTCGCGGAGATAGTCCGCTACAGCTTCCGCGGTGACGATCATACTTCCCATGCCGAGAATGAGATAGTCGGCATCATCGGCTCGATAAGTCGCTACGCGGCTGTACTGGCGGCCCGTAAGCTCATGGAACTCGGCCATGGCTTTATCGGTAAGGGCGGCAATGTGGTCGAAGAAGTACGGGCGTTGTGCCGCGACGCTCTGCATGTAGGCGTCCTGATTCTGCACAGTGCCGATCATGACCGGGTTGTCGACAGTCCAGATCTCGGGAATGCGGCGGCGGCGCGGGCCGAACAGCAAACGCTGCGCCGGGGTCGGTGTCTCGATGATGTCATCGGGACGGCCAAGGTACTGCGCGATCAGGTCACGCTCAGGCAGCATCAGCGATTCGATGAGGTGCGTGGTGAGGAAGCCGTCCTGTCCGATAATGCCGGGGGTCAGCGCCAGTTCGGCAATGCGGTGCGTGATGATGTTCAGGTCGGCGGCTTCCTGCGCGCTCTTGGCCATCAATTGGAAGAAGCCCGAATCGTCGACGCAATGATAGTCGTCATGCGCCGCATGCACGTTGAGCGTCGACTTGGTGATCGCGCGGCAGCCCATGTTCAGCACGTAGGTGAGCCGCTTGCCCACCGCCGCATAAAGCGATTCATGCATGTAGGCAATGCCCTGACCCGAGGAGAAGTTCGCGGCACGCAGGCCGGTCATCGACAGGCCAGCCGTGATGGCCGCGGCGGCATGCTCGCCCTCTGGCTCGATGAAGATCAGGGGCCGGCCGGAGATGTTGATGTGACCGGCTGCCGTTTCCTCTGCCCAGTACTCGCCCATTTGGGTGGAGGGCGTGATGGGATATGCGCCTGCGCCGTCGGTGGACTCGCGCTCGCACATGATGACGGCGGTGTTGCCGTCCATCGCCGACCGGACTCCAGGATACGGGAACGTGCGTTTCGTACTCATTCGTTATGCCTCTCGCTGTTGGCCTTCACTCAAAATTTCAATGGCAAGTCCGCCACGGCCACGGGGAGCGCGGACTTCCGGGTAATTTTCTTCGCTTCGATGCCCTTGATGGGCCCCTTCTTTTCGTCGAGCCAGATGATGGCGCCAGTGGGGCATCGCTGGATGGGCTTCTGATTTGCGGCGGAGTTGCGCGAATAGTCCACCACCGCAAGATTGTTCACAATCTGGACCAAGCCCGGCGGGGCGTCGGCGGCACACCGGCCGCACGCGGTACAGGCCACTTCACAGTTGGCCTCCGCCGCTTCGCCGTTTTGCAGATTCTTACAGGCGACCCACAGGCGATGACTCACCACGTGGATGGAGAAAAGCTGTTTCGGGCAGACCTCGACGCAGTCCCCGCAGGCTGTGCAGTTTGCCTCGCTCACCACCGGGAGCGAATGCTCATCCATGTGGATCGCATTGAAATCACACACCCGCTCGCAGTCGCCAAGGCCGAGGCAGCCCCAACTGCAGCCCTTGCCGCCTCCACCGATCAAGGCGGCTCCACGGCAGGTCTCAAGGCCGGCATACTTGGCATGATTGTGGGCCACATTGGCGCCACCCGCACAAGCCAGGCGCGCAACCCGCTTCTCTTCCGTGCCTGCGTTCACGCCCAAATAGTTGGCGATTTGGATCACAGCCGCGGGCGCACTGACGGTGCATTTGCCTGGCGCGATCTCCGCGCTCACCACTTTCTCTGCAAAGGCCCGGCAGCCCGCACATCCGCACGCGCCGCAATTGGCGCTTGGCAGCATCGCTTCCACTTCGTCGATGCGCGGGTCTTCGAAGACATAGAGTTTCCGGTAGGCGGCGGCAAGAATTCCAGCGAGCAATACTCCCATGCCCGCCATGATGGCGCCAGCGATCAAGTAGTCGGCCATTCTTCAACACTCGCAATTTGAGTCTTCCCACCCGGTGTCGCGGGGTGCGGGATCGGCCACAACTGGGGCAAATACCCCGATTTGCGCCGCTGTTCGCGACCATCAGAACCGGTTATGGAAGCATTAGGAATCATCGAGATAGTCACCAGTGATCCGTCGGGTACGCGCCATAGGGTGCACGTGAGGTGCCATTTGGGCGGCAGGTGAAACCGCTTACCCAAACACTCCAGGTATTCTCAGGAACTGCCGCCGTTTCATGGCTTTCCGGGCGGACCCGCGCGAACTTGGAAAGGAAGCTGGATTTCGGGCGATTCCGGCTCGTTCTCAGATTTTCAGCGGGATGGTGATCTCGCGCACCCGAGGGGAATTCCCGCTGCGCGAAGTCACAGGCTTGGGCCAAATTGCTGATCCGCTTCGTTCACAGCGGCGGGCATATCGCTTGGGTTGCATCGTCCGGGAGACAATGCAAGAACAGCGCGCGTACACTCTTGCTAAAGGGGTGAAAACGCATAGGACGGCCAGCGAACGAACCGGCGGACTCCACCCCGCGATCGGATCCCGGTTCCGGGCGCGGCTTCGCGTGGCGGCCCGTACTGTAACGATGAACGAATGCTCAGGTTGATCGAGATCCTGTCCAGGCGCGAAGGGACAGGTCACGGAGGCGGTCGTCGCCGGCAAGCGCATAGAGGCATTTCTCGACGGCGAGCCGGTCCGGTCTGTTTTGATGGCTGACCGCTGTCAGCTACAGACTCACTCCCGTCGCCACCCAACTCCTCGAATTCGCGGATTCGATCACCGCGTCGCACACCTTCTGCGTCTGCAGTGCGTTGCGGAAGTCTGGCTGCGTCGGCTTGCCGGATTCGATGCCCATCACGAAATCGGCCAGCGCATTGAGGAAGGTATGTTCATACCCGATACACGTCCCCGGCACCCAGTAGCGGTTCATGTAAGGATGCTCGGAATTGGTGGTGTGGATCTTACGCCATCCGGTGATGTGGCTCTCGAGTTTCTTGCCGGACTGCAACTGCTTGTACTCGAAGAACTGTAAGTACTCGGGCTCTTCCAGATCGAAGTACACGCTGCCATCAGCGCCGTTCAATTCGAAGGTATTGAAGTTCTTGCGGCCGCGGGCGTAGCGGGTGGATTCAAACGTGCCCATGGAACCGTTGGCAAAAACAGCGAGAAACATACACGCATCGTCGATTCGCACAGGCGCGCGCTGGCCGGTGACCTGATGCACACGCTCCTTCACGAACGTCTCAGTCTTCGCCACCACCTCGACAATCGGGCCGTTCAGCCACATCGCCGTATCAATCGAGTGCGCCAGCAAATCGCCAGTCACGCCGCTTCCCGCGACATCGGCATCCAGACGCCACAACGCGGCGCCGCCCTGCGGCACGTCCTCTGCGATGGTCCAGTCCTGCAGGTAAGTCGCGCGATAGTGGAACGGCTTGCCGACCCGGCCCTCGTCCACTAACTGCCTGGCGAGCGCGATGGCGGGAACCCTGCGGTAGTTGAACCACACCATGTTCGGCACCTTCGCCGCTTCCACAGCCTTGGTCATCTCTTCCGCTTCGGCCACGCTCATCGCGAGCGGCTTCTCGCACACGATCATCTTGCCGTTCTTCGCCGCGGCCAGCGCGATGTCGCGGTGCGTGTTGTTGGGTGAGCCGATATCGATTAGGTCGATGTCGGGCGCTTCGACCAGTTTCTTCCAATCGGTTTCGATGCGCTCGTAGCCCCAATTGTCCGCGAACGCTTTGGCCTTTTCCGCATTGCGCGCGCACACGGCCTTGAGCACGGGCTTATGCTGTACCGGAAAAAAGTCCGTAAGCCTCTTGTAGGCATTCGAGTGGGCGCGGCCCATGAAGCCGTACCCGATCATTCCAACGCGAAGTTCCTTCATGTGACAAATTCTCCGCGATCAGTTACCGTACTTGGCGACCAACTTATCCACCGCGCTCTTGCAGTTCTCGGTCGCGGTCCATGCGTCGGGCCAGAAACAAAGATCGATGGTCCACCAATCGTGGTTGACGTTCGCCGCCTTCAGCAACTCCGGCACGATGACGTCGAAATTCAACGAGCCTTGCCCGAACGGAGGATGCGCCGACGTTTCATCCTCGCCCTTGGCATCCTTGTGGCACGTGTTGTCGGAATCGATCAGATGGATGTGGTTAATGCGTCCGGAAAGCTTATGGATCAGGTCGGTCTGCGAGGGGTACGTCTCCTTCTCGCCTTCCTGCCGCGCGCCCATCACGCCGACCATCTGGCCGTGGCAGGTGTCGTACTGCAAGCCGAAATTCGCGCGATTGACGGCGTCATGAATGCGGAGCACGTCGGAGGGCTTGTTGAAAGCGAACCCGGGCTCGAACTCCCAGGTGACGTACTGGCCGTTGTCCGCCGCGATGTCTGCGCATGCCTGCCAGGTCTTCACCACGCGGCTCATCGCGGTCTGGTAGTCGACTTCACGGAGGATGGTGGGTGGCTGAACACAATCGACGCGGATACCCTTGATGTCGAGATCCTTGCAGAACTCGGAGTTCTTCTTGAACTCGGCGATGTACTTCGATTGGTCGTCGGTGTTGATCAGTTTTTCGCCCCAGAGATTGGCGGCGATTCCGCTGAAGGCCAATCCCCATTCCCGCATCTTCGCGCGGAGTTCCTCGCGCTGTGACTTCTCGGGCATCGCGCCGGGCCACGATTCGTTCGGCCCGTTGGGATTGCCGGGATTCGGATGTGGGGGGAACGCGCCCAACTCCACACCGTCGAAGCCCAGGCTCTTGAGCTTGGTGCAGACGGTCTCGAAATCGATAGGATTCGAGGCATAGGGGCCGATCGTGTAGGCCCAGGATCCGATGGAAACTCGCTTGCTCATTGGGAATTACCTTTCCGAACCGACAGGGGCTGGCAGTTTTCGCGTGAGAATCCGCGCGCCCGAAAAATAGAGCTTATCATGGGGACGTGGCAGCGTCCTTTGCGACGGCGAACGTCTCGAAAACAAGGGGAATAACCGCGGCCACACCGCCTGGGAGGAAGGCCCGCCTGCGCCTATCGGAAAATCCGTATGCCCGCCGCCATCACCGATCCCCCGACAACCGCCAGCGCACCGGCCACGCTGATCCACGTAAGTTGATCCGCGAGGAATACGTGAGGGAAGAAGGCTGAGGCAATCGCGGTGAAGAAGATCGTGAACAAGGGCGCGTTCGCGACCACGGCGCTCACTCGCGACGCTT
>JAEUQE010000069.1 GCA_016789785.1 Bryobacterales bacterium | reverse complement strand
AAGTCAGATTCCGAGTTACAGCAACTGGGTAATTCCGCCGGGGTTCTGGCGGGGCAGGCTTTGGGAAATCATCTGAAGGCGATGTCGCGATTCTATGCGATTCTCACTCCGGCGCAGAAGGAGAAGGCGGAGAAGGCGCACGAGTTCATGCGGTCGCGGTTTCAGGACCGGATGAAGGAATGGAGAGGGCATGAAGTGCGCTGATTCGCGCCTGTAGCAGGCGAAATGCCGCTGGAAGGAGCGGGCCTGATGGAAGAGCCACTCGCCGGGGGCTGGTTTCGTCCTTCGTGTCAAACCAGCCCCAAGACGGGTGGGCTAGTCTTCCATATCCGCATAAGTGGGACTAATTCCTCGGTAAGCCTCCGTTCAGGGCTGAGACCGGCGCCAGGCCGCGATCTCGTTGAGATAGTGCTCGATGTTGGAGTAGCCAGACTCGCGGATCTTCGGGCCGTCGGAGGGGTCGTGCGGGTCGAGTCCGTAGTCGCGTTCCCAGTAGTCGGGCATGCCGTCGTTGTCGGAATCGAGAGGTGGGGGGGCGCTCTCGAGTTCCGGCCAGCCGCCGACCTGCTGCTGGGTATCGATGAGGCTTCCGGTGCCGGTCCGGACTTCGTGGATGATGCGCTCGTCGACGGAGTCGCGGCGGGGCAGCACGGCGCCGGCGTCGCGCAGGACGGTTTCGTAGGCTTCCTGAGGGGAGGTCGAATCGACGTGCGGAGTTTCGAAGGGCGCGTCGTGGAGAGTGTACAGGCGCTGGCCGTTGCGCTCGGTGCGGTCGAAGAGGCGGGAGTTGTCGGCAGTAAGTTCCGGGCGGCCCTCGACAATGTTCGACGCGACGTGGAAGCGCGTTTCGGGAGTTGCTTCGTCGCCCATGTAGATGGGGTTCCGGCGGGACGAATTGGGCCCGGGTTTCAGGTAGTTTCCGACATAGTTGGCGCGAATGGTGCCGTCCGTAACTCCGCTACAATAAGATCCCCAATTATAAATCACATTATTGCGAAAATCGTAAGTTGGCCATGGACCCTCGCCGTAGTTGTCGCCGAAGCGGGGATTGCGGCCATTGTGATGGGCCCACAGGTTGTGATGGAGGCTGACTCCGCCGACCGCGCGCAGCAGCGAACCATAGCCGTGGGTCCCCTTGTTGTGGATGCTATGCCAGAGGCTTTCGCTGATGAGGCACCACTGAACGGTCACGTCGCGGATTGCGCCGCTGGGCGAGAAGCACTCATCCACGCTCCAACTCGCCGAAACGTGATCGAAGATGACGTTGCGCGCGCCGCTGGCAATGCTGACCGCGTCGTTCTCCTTGAGATGTTCGTCGCCGAGGCGGACGCGGATGAACCGCACAATTACGTCGTTGGTGGAGACGGTGAGGTTCTCGCCGCGCAGAGTGATGCCGCCGCCGGGGGCGGTTTGGCCGGCGATGGTGAGGAACGGCTCGCGAATGTTGATGGATGAGCGGAGGGTGATGGTTCCACTTACTCGAAAGATGATGATTCTGGGGCCGCGTGCGGTGACGGCGGCACGGAAGCTGCCAGGCCCGGAATCGTCGAGATTGGTGACGGCGATGACCTGGCCGCCGCGGCCTCCGGGTGTGGATGCTCCATAGCCCTGGGCGCCTGGAAAGGCGGGGACTTGAGCGGTGGTGTAAGTGGTGGTGAGGAGAAGGATAAAAGAAATTCGGAACAGCATGGCCTGTTGCTCGCCCTGTTGAGAGGGAAGCCTCACCAGTGAGCATGACACATTCGGCTTGGACGGTGGGGCAACGGCCGGCCGCGGCTGATGGCGGACCATGATCCGGGACATCGGCCGCCTTGATACACTGGCTTCGCCATGCCATGTATCCCGTGGCAGAAGGAGTGACGATGCTTGCAAGCTTGCTGCTATTGGAAGTGTTCTTGGGGGCAGTGTGGGGCCAGACGCTGCCGGAGCCGTTCGATACGGGTGTTACTTATGAGCGCACGCTGCACGTGAGCACGTCCGGCAGCGCGAATGGCGACGGCTCCACGGAGGCGCCGTTTGACTCGATCCGGTCCGCTGTGCGGCACGCTTCGCCGGGCACTCGGATTCTGGTTCAACCGGGCCGTTATGCTGGCGGCACCACGTTGACCGGTCTACAGGGCGAGCCGGGGCGCCCGATCGCCATTGTTGCCGCCGGGGAAGTGGTACTGGACGCGGCGGGAGCATCGATTGTCCTGACCGGTAACGATCTGCGGTATGTCGTGATTGAAGGATTTACCATTCGTGGCGCGACGGTACACGGCATTAACATCGACGATGGCGGCACTTACGAAACTCCCAGCGAGCACATCGTGCTGCGGGGGCTGACGGTGGCTGGCGCGGGTTCGGGCGGTAACAATGACTGTATCAAGCTTTCGGGCGTCGACCGCTTCTTCGTGCTCGATAGCGAGGCGTATGGGTGTAACCGCGGCGAGATTATCGATATGGTGGGGTGTCACCATGGCTATATCGCGGGTAACTACTTTCATGATCCCGTGGCGAGCGGAGTGCAAGCGAAGGGCGGAAGTTCGGATATTCTCATTCACGCCAACACTTTTGCCGATGTCCCGGGGCGCGGCGTGAATGCGGGCGGCTCCACGGGGCTGGAGTTTTTCCGGCCGCTGGATGCGCCCCACGAGGCGGCCAGAATCCGCGTGATTGGCAACGTGTTTCTGCGCAATGGATCGATGAGCGGCGCGAGTATCGCTTATACAGGATGCGATGAATGTATCTTCGCGCATAACACGGTGGTGGAGCCGAAGACGTGGGTGGCGCGAATTCTTCAGGAAACTACCGGGCCGCGCTTTGTCCCTTCGCGCAATGGGCTTTTTGTGAATAACCTGATCGTGATGCGCCAGTCCGACATACGGACCATTGTCAACGTGGGAGGCGGAACCGCGCCGGACACCTTTACGTTCGGCTCGAACCTCTGGTTTGCGCTCGATCAAGGGCCTGACTGGCGAGGGCCGGTGCTTTCGGGCGGCGTGCCACCGGAATCGGGATCGATGATTCAGAAGGACCCTGGGTTCGCGGACCGGGAAGGGGGCGACTTTCATCTTCCGATGGGCAGCCCTGCGCGCGGTGCGGGGCGCCTGATTTCGTTGAGTGTGCCCGACTTCGATGGACGGTGTTGGGGCACGCCGCCGGCCGTGGGCGCGTTCGAAGTGGGGCTGCCAAGGAAGCGCTGGCCGGTCCGGAAGCCGGGCGAGGCGCGTTGACCCCGGAGAGTTACTCGACCTCGCGCAGGCGCCCCTCCAGAAAACGCCGTTCGCTTTCGTTGGTTACTAACAGGAGTGCACGGCGGTAACTGATGGCGGCTGCGGTGGCGTTGCCGGCCCGGCGGAGAAGATCGGCTCGCGCCGCATGGAACAGGTGGTAGTTATCGAGTTCGTCGGCAAGCGATTCGATCAGAGTGAGGGCAGGTTGCGGGCCCTCGGCCATGGCGAGCGCAGCCGCTTTGTTCAAAGTGATGACCGGCGACGGCTGTAACTGCTCAAGTAAGTGGTAGAGGCGGAGGATCCGCCGCCAGTTGGTATCTTCGGCGCGGGCCGCACGGCAGTGCTCCGCGGCGATGGCTGCCTGAATGGCATAGGGCCCCGGCGCGTACAGAAGCGCCGATGATGCGAGCGGAAGCGCTTCGACGATTTGCGCCTGATTCCAACGGGAGCGGTCCTGATCTTCGAGTAAAACGATGTCACCGGAATCGTCGACCCGGGCGTCGCGCCGGGAGTCATGAAGGAGCATCAGGGCGAGCAGGCCGGTGGCTTCGCCCGGAGTCTCGGGCTGCATCAGAGAGTGAACCAGGCGGCCCAGACGGATTGCTTCGGCACAGAGGCCGATGCGGAGGAGGGGTTCGCCCCGCGTGGCGGAGTAACCTTCGTTGAAGATGAGATAGATGGCAGCGAGGACCGCGTCCAAACGTTCGGGCATGTCGTTTCGGGCCGGTACGGAGTAAGGGATGCCAGCATCGCGGATCTTCCGTTTCGCGCGCACCAGCCGTTGGGCCATGGTGGCGGTGGGAACAAGGAAGGCGCGGGCGATTTCTTCGGTGTCGAGCCCGCCGAGCGTGCGCAGCGTCAGCGCGACCTGCGATTCGAGAGCGAGCGCGGGATGACAGCAGGTGAAGATCAGCCGCAGCCGTTCGTCGGGGATCTCGGAAGGGTCAAAATCGGTGGCGGGAGTGGAGGGTTCGGAGACCGTCGTGTCGAGGGTTGCTTCGAAACGGGTGCGGCGACGGATACGATCAATTGCCTTGTGACGGGCGGTTTCGATGATCCACGCGCGTGGGTACGCCGGGATTCCGCTGGAGGGCCACTGATGGATGGCGGCGGTGAAGGCTTCCTGCGCGGCTTCTTCGGCGAGGTCGAAGTCGCTGGTGAGGCGGATGAGTGCGGCGACGATGCGTCCCCAGTCCGACCTGTACACCGATTCAACGGTAGTGTTTACATCCATGCCGCATGTCCGATGATAGAAAAATTCCGGCGGACGTGTCGATTTCGGCGGGCGTCACGCGATGTATGGGTGGAGGTATTCGAGGATGAAGTTCATGTTTCTGGTGTATCTGGACGAGAAAGCGTGGGAGGCCCTGGGGCCTGAGGAGCAGCAGCGGCAGATGGCGCAGTGCCAGCCACACGCGACTGCGATGGCCGCGAGCGGAAAAATGCTGGGCGGCGCACCGCTGCATCCGACGTCACAGGCCGTGACGGTGGGATTTCGGGAAGGCCGGCGGCTGATTACGGACGGACCATTCGCCGAGACGAAGGAGCAATTGGGAGGATATGCGCTGATCGAGGCGGTTGACCAAGCGGAAGCCATCCGGATCGCCGAGGGGTTTGTAGGCGAGCAGTCACTGTCGCGCATTGAGGTGCGGCCGATTGTTGACCTGACGGCCGAATCGCGGAAAGAGGAAAAGAGATGAGATACATGTTACTCATTTACATGGCGGAGGACGCGATCACCACCGAAGAACGGGATCAATGCTATATCGAGTCAGCGGCCCTGGCCCGCGAATTACACGAGCGAGGGCAGTATGTCTCGGCGTCGCCATTGCAGCCGGTATCGGTTGCGACCAGTGTGCGCGTCCGGGAAGGGCGGCGCATGGTGATCGACGGCCCGTTTGCGGAGACGAAGGAGCAACTGGGTGGTTACTTCATGGTGGACGTGAAGGATCTGGATGAGGCGATCGCGATTGCCTCGCGAATTCCAGGGGCGAAAGCGGGAACGGTGGAGATCCGGCCGGTGATGGAGTTGCCCGGTCTGCTCCCTGGGAGTTGATGGGGCGGCTCCAGACCTGACTGCGGTACAGTGGGGGGAGGTAACGCCACTGCTTGGCAGAAAGGGTCTTATGTTGCGTGTTTCGATTCTGTTTCTGATCAGTTTGATGACATTGTGGGCGCAGGCTCCGATCGGTACGATCGCCGGCACGGTGACCGATGCTTCCGGCGCGCTTGTACAAGATGCGAGTGTTGTGGTGACCAATGTCGAAACCGGGTTGAAGCGCGAACTGCAGTCCAATGCCGAAGGCCAGTATGGTGTGCCGGCGCTGCCTGCCGGACGCTATGAAGTGCGAGGCCAGAAGGCAGGGTTCCGGCAGATCGTGCGGCAGGCAGTGGTGGTGGTCGGCAGCACAACCACCGTGGACCTTGCACTGCAACTCGGCGCGGTGTCGGAAGTGGTGACGGTGGACGATGCGACGTCGCAGATCGCCTACGACAGCCACAAGATCGACGGTGTGGTGGGGCGCACGCAGATCGAGTCGCTGCCATTGAACGGACGCAGTTTTCTGCAACTGGCGTTTCTTGAGCCTGGAGTTGGCGTGGGAACCCAGAGTCTGGCGCAGTACAATGCGCAATTCAGCGTGTCGGTGCTGGGCGGGAATTCGGGTAAGACGGCCATCACGGTGGACGGCGGTAACGTGCGCAACTCGCTTGAGGGGGGATCGGGACAGAACTTCTCACAGGAAGTGGTGGAGGAGTTTCAGATTTCAACCGCCAATTTCGATCTTTCGACAGGCTTTACGGCGACTGGATCGGTCAATATCGTATCCCGGTCCGGAGGGAACGATTTTCACGGCGGAGCTTACTTCTTCTTCCGCGACAATAACCTTTCGGCTTACCCGGCGCTGCGGCGGAATGCATTCGCTCCGGATCCTTTTTTCGCACGGCGGCAGAGCGGATTCCTCGTTTCAGGTCCGATCAAGAAGGACAAGCTGTTTTTCTTCTTCAACCTGGAGAACAACAATCAGGACGCGGTGGTGACGGTGCAGCCGGATTCTCCGTTTTTCGCGAGCCTGGCGCAGAATGCAAGTAACCCATACAATGCGCGCCAGCCCAGCGCGAAGTTCGACTACCGCATCAACACGAGCCACAACCTGTTTGCTCGCTACTCGCACGATGGCAACAACGGATTTGGCCCGCGGAGTGGCTCGCCGCTGCCGTCCAACTGGCTGGTGAACAAGAATTGGGCGGACCAGAGCGTACTTGGTCTGACGAGCACGTTCCGTTCGACTCTCGTTAATGATTTCCGGTTCTCTTATCTTTATTGGAGTAACCGCAACCTTCATCCGACGTCGAACGAATGTCCGGGGTGTTTGGGCCTTGGGTTGCCGGAGATGTCGGTGGTCGGCACCAACGTGCGGTTTGGCAACACGTCGAACGCGCCGCAAGGCCGGGACATCCGCCGCTATAACATCGTGAATAACATGACGTGGCAGCGGGGCGCGCACCGCATGCGCTTCGGCGGAAGTTACGAGACGGCGCCGTTTTCCGGGTTCTGGGCGTTCGGCGACCCCGCCGCGGGGAACGTCTGGGGCCCGGATATCATGGTCGCGAACCGGATTCCCCTGGCTGCCTTCGGATTGCCAAACCAGTTCCTGACCAACGACGACGTTTTGAAGCTGCCTCTGGCGGCGTTTGCGATGGGCATTGGCGACCCGTCGCAGCCTCCTCCTTACGCGCGGGACAAGGCCGCAAATAATCGCCGCTATCATCTGTTCTGGCAGGATACTTACAGGATCAACAAGAAACTGACGATGAACTACGGGCTGGCGTGGCAGTTCGAGTCGACGCTGGTGAACGGCGATTTGAGTAAGCCGGCGTTGCTTGCGCCGCTGCTCGAAAGCACGGATCCGACCCGTCCGAACTACCGGAACTGGAGCCCGTCACTGGGCTTCGCGTGGAACCCGTTTGAGGATGGCAAGACCGTGATTCGCGCCGGCGCAGGGTTCTTCTACGACACGACGGAACTCTCGCAACGGCTGGGAGAGCGTGCCGCGCTTGGGCCTGTGGGCAACGGGCGGCAGCAGATTGGCGGGCAGAGCATTCCGAACCCCGTGGCGGGCATTGTGAACCCGATTCCCGGCGTCCTGCCGAATGTGAATGTGGGGGCGCCGTTGGATTTCCGGACGCTGCCAACCGGGTTCCGCCTCTCGAATCTGATGGCGATTCTGCCGCAGATCCGAGCGCAGGCGGAGGCCGCGGTTCTCAATCCGAATCCGAATGATCTGTCGGTGAGGAACATCAATCTCTCAAAGCAGGGCACGGACCTGTATCCTTACCGGTACGCGCCGAGTTATGCCCGGCACATTACGGTTGGCGTGCAGCGGTCCGTGGCGAAAGACTTAGTGGTGAATGCGGATTTCGTATACCGGCACAGTTTCCGGGAGGACCTGGGAGCGCTCGATTACAACCGGTTCTTCCGAGTGCAGGGGCCGGTGATTCCGCGCTGCACTGGGAATCAGGCATCCCAGCCACTGGCAAATTGTTCCACCGGTTCGATCGGTTTCCGCACTCCGGCGGGACGTTCCGTGTACCGGGCCCTGCTGGTGAAAGTGGACAAGCGGTTCTCCAAGCGCTACCAGTTACTCGCTTCTTACGCACTGGCCGCGCCGCAAGGGATGAACAGCATTACGAATCTGGATAACTGGTTCGAGAATTGGGGCCCCACCGGCGGGCGGCATGGTCTGAATGTTTCCGGTATCGTCGACTTGCCGGGCAAGGTGCAGGTGTCTTTCATTTCGTCGATGGGGACGCGCGGGCCTTACCGTCCGCAGATCGGCAGTGTGGACCTGGATGGGGATGGCGTGGATACGTCGTTCCTGCCGGGTTGGAATGTGCCGGACCGGAAGCCAACCAGGGAGCGGCTGGAGGCTGGTGTGGCGGCATGGAACGCGGCCTATCCGGATCTGCCGAACGGACAGCGTCCGAGGACGTCGCGAGGTCAGACGATCCCCCGGCTGACGCTGCCTGCAGAGTATTCCTTTGGTGAGAATTTCTCGTCTCAGGATATCCGGGTCACGAAGATTATCAATTTCCGGGAGCGCTTTAAGCTGAATTTGTTTGTTGAAGGATTCAACATCTTCAATATCGCGAATTTGGGTGGCATCAGTTCGAGTCTGAACAACCCGGCGACCTTCGGGGTGCCGACCAGCCGCGCGGGGCAGGTATTCGGTTCGGGCGGGCCACGGGCTTTCCAACTGGGCGGCAGGTTTTCGTTCTGAGCGGTGGCACCGAACGAAAAGATCTTCCTGCCGGGTGTCGATTTCGCGCCTCCTGATTCGATGAAGAGGCAGGAGGCGAAATGCAGATTGTTCCTTACCTTACGTTCGCCGGCAATTGCCGGGAGGCCCTTGAGTATTACGCGAAGTGTTTTCGCGGCGAGATCCAGGTGATGATGAGTCACGGCGAATCGCCAATGGCGGCGGAGGTGCCCAAGGAGTGGCGTCCGCTGATCATGCACGCGCGGCTTTCGATTCGCGGTTGCACGCTGATGGCATCGGACCGTCCACCTGGGGACGGCACGCCCGCTTCAGGCTTTTCGGTGATGGTCGCGTTTGACACTACCGCGGAGGCGGAACGGGTGTTTGGGGAGTTGGCCGCGGGAGGCAAGATCACCATGGCGATGGGAGCAACCTTCTGGGCGAAGCGTTTTGGCATGGTAGTGGACCGGTTCGGAATCCCGTGGATGATCAACGGGGAGATGGCTGCAAGTTCGTCCGCAGCCTGACCGGGTGCACGGCCGGCGCGTGATCCACGTCAATAGCAAGGGGAGGTGCTGGTGCGGTGGATACTATTCGTTCTGACAATGCCGCTGCTTGCGCAGGAGGATGCCCGCGTCCTTCTGCGTGAGGTCGCGGCGAAGATGAGTGGAGCGGACCGCTATCATATCGAGTCCGAGTCAGAGAGCCAGTTGAGCAGCGAGTGGCAGCGCTCGTGGTCACGCGGGCGGCTGGTGATGGTGAAGGATGGCGAGGACCGGGTCCGGTACGAGTCACGGGAGAGCACGCAGGCGGTGACGGTTGTCGCGAACGGCGCCGAGGTCTGGCTGGCTTCACCGGATACTCGTGAGTATGTGCGAAAGCCACGGCAGGGCAAACTTACGGAAATGAAGGATCTCGGCCCGGTGGCGGGCATGGGTCTGCAGCGCCTGAAGTTCGCCTCTTCCTCGTTCCAACGCCTGGACCAGCACCTCATCCGCGCGGAGCGCATTCGCAGGGAGAAACTCGAAGTGGACGGAAAGGCCGTGGAATGCGTGGTGGTGCGCGCGGACTACACGCCGCCGCCAGGTTCGGTGGGCATCGTCGCATGGATGCGGACGTTCTGGATCGATGAGGCCCGCAAGCTACTCCTGCGGGAGGAGAGCGTGAACCGCGGTGCGTTGTTTCCTTCGCAGCCTTATCAGGAAGTGGAAAGCCGGCACGTGATCCGTTATCTGAAAATGTCGGTGAATGAACCGGTGGAGGAGAAACTATTCACTTACTCGCCGCCCTCGAATTTCGCCCAGGTGGATAAGCTGGAGCGCGCATACCCGCGGCCGGCACTGGAAATGACGGGCAAACCCGCTCCCGAGATCACGGCCCGATTGCTGGATGGCGCGGAGATCCGGCTTGCTGATTTCAAGGGAAAGATCGTGCTGCTGAACTTCTGGGCGACGTGGTGCGAGCCGTGCCGGAAACAGATGCCGGAATTGGCGCAGTTGTACCGGGAGACGAAGGAACAGGGGTTGGTCCTGCTCGGGATCAATGATGACGAAACGCCCGAAATCGCGCGCAAGTATGTTGAGGAAGGAACCTACGGCTGGCCGCATGTATTTGACGGGAAGGATCACGGGATTCGCGGCAAGTATCGTGTGGAGGCGATCCCCACGGCGATTGTGATTGACCGGGAAGGGAAGGTGGCCGAGTTCGTCATCGGGGCCGGCGCAAGTTCGGAAGCCGCGCTGAAGGCCGGGTTGCGAAAACTGGGTCTGACTGTGCCGTAAGGGCGCTGAGATTACTGTAAGTTGAGCGCGCGCCCACGGGGTAGACTGTTGATGCCGGCACGATGACTTCGCTTAGAATCAATCTTCCAATCCAAAAGACAGGGGTACACTCCGCCGGTAACCGGTGGAATGTTCGTCTGTAGCGCGATCACGAACCGAGGCCTCCAAATTGGCGCTGACCGCCTCGGTCACCACGAAGGATCGCGAGGTCTGTCTTGCGGCGGGCATCGTCGCCTGTCTGAGCTACCCGCGCACGAGCGCCCCTCAATCAACAGTCCGGCAACATGGCGGTAGTCCGGCGGAGCGTTGGCGCCGCCCGGAGATTGCAGGCTTTGCTGCGGGAAGTGTGGGCTGTGCTTGAAAGCACGGCTCTGCCTTTTCTCCTACTTTAGGCGGTTTCGTGCCGATAAGCACTTAGGAAGTCACCCGTATTGCGTTCGGGGCAGCGGGAGGAATGGGCAGGTTCAAGAGATCGAGTATGGGACTGAAGGCGAGCAGGTTTCCGATTGGATGCGTATTGACGCTGGCGGTGGCGGGTGCCTGTGCCGCCGGAGAAGCAAAGGGTCTGTCCGGGGGATTCGAGCAGCAGGCCGGACAGGTGAAGCCGCCATCCCCGGCGCCGCAGGTGCTCTCGTTGGAGCAGTGTCTGCGGATGGCGATGGAGAACAATCATCGCCGGCCAGCCTCGCGATTTGCCGTCGCGATGGCTGAGGCCCAGCACCGTCAGGCGCTGGCGGGCTACTGGCCGCAGGTGTCGGCGAAGGTGGGTGTTTCCAGGACCGATGAGCCTTTGAATTTCATCTTTCCGGCGAGCACCATGTACATCCCGCCGCAGACGGTGAACGTACCGGGAGGCACCGCGGCGGTGACGATCCCGGCCAACGCGTTTGGGCCGGGCTTTCCTCCAGCGGCTGTGCAGATGCCCGTGAGCTTTCCCGGCCAGAGCATTACGACTTCACTGCAAATGTTTCCGATCCCGGAGCAAAACATTAAACTCCTGAACCCGTGGACGACGGCCACCGCGGCGAACATGACGTGGCTCCTCTTTGACGGGGGGATGCGCAAGGGCTATCGCGAGCAGGCGCTGGGTGCGGTGGATCTGGCCAAGGCCGAGCAGCGGCGGACCGACCTTGAGATCAGCGACAGCGTCACCCGGCTATACTATGGCGCCCTGCTGGCGCGGCAACTGCATCAGGTCGGCACGGACACGCTGGCTCGGATGGAAGTGACGCTGGAACTCACCGAGTCGATGTACAAGAACGGTTCGGAAAAGGTCAACAAGACGGACTATCTCGACAATCAGGTGATGGTGGAGACAATCCGGTCGATGGTGGCGATGCTGGCCAGGAACGAGGCGGCGGCGGAGGCGGCCCTGGCTTACACGATGGGCTTGCCGTGGAACGCGACCGTGCGCCCATCCGCCGAGGAGATTCCCTACCGGCCGTTTGCGGGGGACTTGAATGAGATGGTGGGAAGTGCCTACGAATTCAATCCGGATTGGGCGCGCGTGGAAGCGGGGTTACGCGCCCTGGAGGGTGCGGCAAAGACGGCCCGCAGCGGACATTATCCAAAGGTTGCGTTCACCGGGCAGCTTCACCGCTGGTGGAACAGCTATTCGCAAGGAGCCGCGACACCGCAGAACCGTGCCGGGTGGGTGCTGGGCCTTGGGGCGGAGATCCCCGTTTTCAATGGCTTGTTGACGCAGAACAAGGTTGCTGAGGCGGTGGCTCGGATCGCGAAGTTGAAAGAGGAGAAGGTGCTGTTAAGGGAGGGGATCGGGCTGCAGCTTCGGGACATGTTTTTGAGCCTGCAGGCCGCGGCGAAGGCGTATCAGGCGTCGGGCCGGGCGATGACCTCGGCGCAGGAGAACCGCGAACTGACCTCGCGTGCCTACCAAAGCGAGCTGATCGAGACAGAGAAAGTGATTCGTGCCCAGTTGTTCGAATCGCTCATGACGGCGCAGCACCTGAAGACGCGGTATGACCACCTTGCGATCGAGTCCCAGATCGCGGTGGTGGTGGGTAAGGAGATGTTGCAACGGTTGGCGGGCCAGCCCTAGGCTGCGGATTCCGATCGGATCGTGCGCCGGGACGGAGAGTTGGAATGGAAGCGGAAGGATCGCGCAGGGCAGCGCAGAATAGCCCATTGCTTTCCAGACGGGAATCGCTGGTGGCGCATCCGTGTTGTCTGGACGCGACGCTGGCGATTCTGGATCAGTACGAGCGATCGCGGCGCAAGGCTCAGTTGGATTCCGCGGAAAGAGGATTCGGTATGAGGAAGCTCCCATTCGTACCGATGCTGATTTGCGGGCCCGCGCACTCGATGGAAGTGGGATGGCCGGGCCGGCGGAGGCGGGAGATCCGGAAATGACAAATGGAAGATCGCGTCGCGCGGCTGTAGGCAGCCTCCTGCTGGCGAGGAGGGAGTTTCTGCGCCACGCCGCGGGTATGTTGACCATCGGGGAGGCGGCACAGGCCAGCGCCCAGCAGCGGGAGGTGAGTCTAGCGCTGTCGGAGAGTCTGGTGGGCGACTTCAATGTCGCCGATGCGCGGGCGGCGATGACGGTCTGGATTCGCAGGATTGCCCAGGATCTGAAGCTCGATATCGCCGTCGCGCCACAGGTTTTCGAGCCCTCAGCGCGTTTGTTCGCGAGGCTGCGGGCGGGGAGCGTGGACACGGTGGCAGTGACTGTCTCGGAGTACCGCCAGATTGTGGGTTCGCTGGACCGGACCGAAATTACGGTTCCCTCGCAGAGAACGAAGCTCGAATACGTGTTGCTGGTGAGGAGCGACGGAGCTGTCACCAGGGTCTCGCAACTGCGGGGAAAAAAACTGGTGATGCTGAAATCCATGGCCACCCACGTCGCGCCGGCGTGGTTGTCGAACCTCGTGGCTGGGGAGGAACCGGGGGGAACAGAGAAGTTTTTCGCAACCGTCACCAACGAACTCAAGCCTTCGCGGGTGATGCTTCCGGTCTTCTTCGGCCAGATGGATGCGTGCGTCGCGACCCAGCAAGCGTTTGCGACCATGTGCGAGTTGAACCCCCAAGTCGGCGAGCGGATGCGGCCGATTGCGGTGTCGCCAGAGGTGGTTCCGAGTCTCTATGCCTATCGAAGGGGCTGGGACCCGGCCAAGCGGCAGCTTGTGGCGAAGGTGTTAGCGGATGTGCGGTCGAGCACGGCGGGGCGGCAGGTCCTGACGATGTTTCAGTGCGATGCTCTTACGGTGCGGCATCCGAGTTGTCTGGATCCGACGCTGTCGATTCTGGAGCAATACGAGCGGACGGGCCGCAAATTCAGTGGGACATTGCGGGGGGAGGGCCGGGCATGAGGCCGCGTCTGCTTGCGCTGACCCTGATCTGCGGACTTGGGCATCCGGCGGAAGGCGCTGATGTTGCACGGCGGCCCGCGCGGCTCAACGTGATGACGAGTGATTCGCTGTTTGCGGCGGTGAACCGGAATGATGCGACGGCGGCGATGCGGGTGTGGGTGAATCAGGTCGGACGGCGCAAGGGGTTCCAGTTCCACTCGACGGTGACAGTGTTCCAGGACGTGGATGTTGCGATCTCGGGACTTGGGCAGAAATCGGTCGATCTGTTGGTCCTCGATACCCCCGACTATCTGCGATTGGCGGAGACGGGTTTGGTGGTGCCCATTGCGGCGGGCGCAAACCTCAGATTCAAACTGGGATTTGAATACGTGCTACTGGTTCGGGAAGGAACTGCGGGGACGTTTGGGGATCTGCGCGAGAAGCGGGTTGCCACAAGCTCGCGCACGAAGGCGAGGCTCGGGCTGGCATGGATCGAAACATTGCTTGCCGACCAGCGCCTGGGGCCGGCGTCTCAGTTTTTCAGCTCGGTTGTGGATGCGCCGCAATCCTCGGCTTGTGTGTTGCCAGTGTTCTTCGGCCGGCTGGATGCCTGTGTAGTGGACAGCGGCAACCTGGAATTGTTGCAGGAACTGAATCCCCAGCTTGCCAAGCTGAAGATCGTGGCGCGATCGCCCGCGCTGGTGGAGGGCGTCGTGGCGATGCCCGGTGTGCCGCACCCCTACCGGGAGGAACTGATCGAAGCGATTCTCGATTTGCACAAGGACCCAACGGGGGCGCATCTGGTCACTTTGTTCCGGACCGGGCCGCTGGTGCGGGTAACCGACGCGACGTTCGATACGGTGCGGGTGATCTGGAATCGCTACCGGAAGCTGAGGCCGGAGGCGGGGCGCGGTTCTGTTCCGGGGACGAGCGCGAGGGGACTTGAACCGGAAGAGAGGACACCCCGTTGATGTCTGATCTGCGATCCGATGCAGGCCTGGGTGCGCGGTTATCCCGCCTGGACGTTTGGCGACACCTGATTGTCGCCGGGCTGATGCTCGGCACGGGGTTCTTTGCGGGGGCTCGGGTGTCAGCGGCTCAAGGGCAGGGCGCGATGCGCGGCAGGGCGTTGGCAGCCTCCGGCGTTCCGGCGGATACTGCTTTGGGCCACTTGAGGCCCACCCGCTTGAACGCGGTGATCAGCAGCCGGATGTTCACTTCGGTGAACCGGAATGACGCTGTGGCTGCGGTAAAGGCCTGGTTGGAACTGGTGGGGAAAGAGCGCGGGTTCGCGCTCGACACGAGGGTCGATGTCATATCAAACACTCCGGAACTGCGGCAACGGTTGGAGGCGCGCTCTGTCGACGTTCTGATCCTCGATTCCGTGGAGTTCCTCCAGATCGAGGGCACCGGTCTCCTGGTGCCGAGACTGTTAGGGAGCCGCAGCAAGGGTGAGCGGGCAAGTTACTCCTACCTGGTGTTGGTCCCTCCATCTTCTCCAGCGGAGAAGCTCTCCGATCTGAAGGGCGCCCGCATCAGCCACTTTTCCCGGAGCCAATTAAAGACAAGCCTGGCTTGGCTGGACGTGACCCTCGCCAAAGAGAGGCTGGGCCGCGCGGCCACGTACTTCGGGGACTCGCGTTTTGCCACCAAACCTCAAGACTGCGTGCTGCCACTCTTTTTCAATCGCCTGGATGCCTGCGTGGTGGATGAGATCAATTTCGAGATCATGCGGGAGATGAACCCTCAGCTTGGCAAACTGCGGGTGGTCCTGCGTTCCCCGCCGCTGGTGGAAGCGCTCATTGCGACACCGGCGAACCAGCATCCTTATCACGGGGAGTTGATGGAGGCCATTCTGGCGCTCCATGAGAGCGTGAGGGGACGCCAACTGTTGATGGTGTTCAACACGGGACGCCTGGTAAGGTTCACACCCGGCGATCTGAGGGCAGTTCGATCGCTCTGGGCCGAGTATCACCAACTGACTGGAGATCCGGGAGATTCAGCCGAAACGGAGAACCGCCGTGTCCGGGCGGCCGGCGTTGCAGAGAGGAATCCGCAATGAGGAGGATCGAGTTCAAAACGAGAAGTGTGACGCGGCGTGTGCGCGTCATCCGCGTTTTCGGAGCTGGTGTAACTCTTGCTCTGGCTATGCTGTGGCAGGCGGTGGCTCAAACTTCGCCGCAGGCGGCGGCCGGAGGCCGTATGCGCCGTGCCCGGGTGCACGTGCTTCTGAGTCCGTCATTTTTTCGAGGGATAGACCGTCACGACGTGATCGCGGCGTTCAAACCCTGGTTTGACATCATCGCCCAGGAACGCGGCCTCGAGTTGGATTCGCATGTCGATGTACCGGCAGACCACCTGGAAATCGAGAAGCGTCTCCGGCAGGGGGCGGTGGATGTCCTGATGCTCGACTTTGTCGACTATGTCCGATTGGAGCCCCACGGACTGTTGGTTGCCGATTTGACGGAGCAGCGGGGATCGGATCCCAATCCCGGCTACTCCTATTTGGTGCTGACGCGAGCGGAGTCCGGGATCCATTCGATTGCAGATCTGCAGGAGAAGGCGCTGCGCCACTATGCGCGGACCAAGCTGGACGCTGGGCTGGCGTGGCTGGATGTGACGATGGCGAAAGCAGGGCTGGGGCGTGCGGCGTCCCACGCCGGCGCGAGAAAGCCGGCAGCCCGGCCTCAGGACTGTGTGCTGCCTGTGTTCTTCGGAAAGGTGGATGCCTGCGTCGTGGACGAGCTGAGTTTCGAGTTGCTGAAGGAGATGAATCCGCAACTGACGCGGCTGCGGGTGATCGCCAGGTCGGAGCGTTTCATCGAGACTGTGATCGCGCGCCCGGTAGTGCCGCACCCCTACATGCGGGAGCTTTGGGATGCAACGATCTCCCTGCACCTCAACCCGCGAGGCAAACAGGTTCTGACGATGTTCCAGGTGGGTCGTGTGGTCCGGTTGGCGCCGGAGCATATGGCGGCGTCCCGCAGACTGTGGCAAGAGTACCGGAAGCTGCACGGGAGTCTTCCGTCGGTGCAGGGTCTGGCAGCCGGGCAGCCAGCGTCGCGGTCCGGCGTTCCGGCCGCACATCGCTGGCCTCCTTCCGATCGGACTCCGCCGGGTGCCGTTCAAGCTTGGCGGTTTCCTGGCGGCTCCCAGAATGCCGCCTGGTCCGCCGCCGCCGGTCCCAAGGGCTCTTTGATGGCCTGCTGGGCAGTTTCTGTGAAGAACGATTGGGGTTCGGGAGTCCGCCGTGGACCAGGTTCGGGCGCGGTTTGGGAAGGATGGACGGTATGAGCCTGTTTCGCGGCATTACTCTGCGGGTCGCGCTGCTTGGATGGACGGTCACGCTGGTCACGCTGGTGGTCTTCGTGGTTGTCATCATTCCTCAGCAGGAGAGCGAGTTCCGTACCAATCTGGAGTCAAAAGCCCAGGGCATTGCGGCGTCGATCAAGGCGGTCGCTGCCGGAGCTGCCGTGTCGGAGGATTATTCGGTGGTCGTGGATCAGGCCATGCAGGTTCTGGCCGGTGATGAGGCGATTCGCTTTGTGGTGGTCACCAAGAACGACGGTTTCTCGGTGGTTACGGACCGCTCCAACTGGCGGACCGAGACCCTTGGTGAGTCCTGGCGGCCTGCGGTCCGGCGGCCGTTGAGTTCCATCCGCGTGGAGCCGCTGTTTGGCACGCGTGTGTTTCACTACTCGACGCCGTTTGACTATAGCGGGATCGAATGGGGGTGGGTGCATGTGGGGCTCTCGCTCGATGCCTACGATCAGAGCGTGGCGCGCAGTTGGGGACGGACGTTGATGCTCGGTCTGTTCTGCAGCGTCCTTAGCCTGTTGATCTCCCTGGTCTACGCAAAGCGCCTGGTTACTCCGATCCATCAGTTGCAATCGGCAGTGAACAAAGTGGCGGCCGGAGACTTGCGGGCGCGCGCCGATGTTCGGACGCGGGATGAAGTGGGAACGCTGGCGGCCGCCTTCAATTCGATGACGGCTACCGTACTGGCGCGCAACATGATTCTGGAGAGTGTAGGATTTGCGGCGCAGGAACTGCTGCGTGCCGCCGGCACAAACGTGGCGATGAAGGTCATCCTGGCGCGGATGGGCCGGGCGACCGGATCGAGCCGGGCCTATCTGTTCGAGAACGAGACCTGCGAAGGAGTGGTGGCGTGCAGTCTTCGCGAGGAGTGGACCGCGGATGGCATCGCTCCGAAGAAGGACCGCTGGCAGCGCTTTCCATGGGTGGGCGGGGGGCTGGACGTTTGGGGCATGATGTTATCCGACGACCGCATTGTCGAAGCCAGGGCGGCGACCCTGGAGGAGGGCGCGCGCCAGGTTCTCGATCCGTCGATCAAGTCTCTGATCTTGATTCCCGTGTGGGTGGACAGTGACTGGTGGGGCTTTCTCGGATTTGACGACTGTGCGCAGGAGCGGGACTGGAGTGAGGCCGAGAAGGAGAGTCTGCGCGCCGTGGCCAACATGTTGGGCGCGACCATCATCCGGCACCGCGCACAGAACGCGCTGGTGGAGGCGAACAACACCCTCGAGCAGCGGGTGGCGATGAGAACGCAGGAACTGCAGGAGCAGGTGATCGAGCGAGATCGCGCCCACGCCGAACTGGCGGCCGCGCAGCAGCGGCTGGTGGACATGTCGCGGCACGCGGGCATGGCGGAGGTGGCCACAGGTGTGCTGCATAATGTCGGCAACGTGTTGAACAGCGTCAACGTGGCGGCGACGCTGGTGCTCGAGCGAGTGCAGCAATCGCGCATCGACAAGCTTGCCTCGGTGGTGGAGATGCTGCGGGAGCACGAGAATGATCTCGGCACGTTTCTCAAGTCGGACGCCAAGGGCACTCATGTCTTGCCCTATCTGGCGAAACTCTCGGACTACCTTCTGCGGGAGAGGGAAGGCATGGTGTCCGAGTTGGGGAACTTGAGCCGGCATGTCGGCCACATCAAGGAGATCGTGGCTGCCCAGCAAGGCTATGCCACAACCGCTGGCTTTATTGAGAAGGTCTCGGTTCGGAGGTTGATGGACGATGCGCTGGCCCTTTCCAGGGAGGGTCTGGAACGCCACGGCGTCCGCATTGAGGTACGCGCTGGCGATCTGCCGGAAATCCTGACTGACAAACACAAGGTGCTGCAAATTGTGCTGAATCTGATTCGCAATGCCAAGGATGCGACCAAGGCGTCGGGAAAGGCGCAGAAACTGGTCCGTCTGGAGGTTGCGCGGGCGGATGAGGACAGGATCCGCATTTCGGTGGCGGACAACGGAATCGGCCTGAGGCCGGAGGACCTGCAACGTGTCTTCCAGCATGGTTTCACCACGAAGAAGGAAGGTCACGGTTTCGGACTGCATTCGGGGGCGCTTGCGGCAAAGGACCTTGGAGGAAGCCTCAGCGTGCAGACGGATGGTCCGGGGCAAGGTGCGGTGTTTACGCTGGAACTTCCAATCCGGCGCGAATCGGCGAAGGAAAGGAGTGCCCGTTCATGACATACGAACAACCGGCCCGGCGCAGGATTTTGGTGATCGATGATAACGAGGCGATCCACGACGATCTGCGAAAGATCCTGACGCCGCCGGAGCGGCACGGAGATGACCTGGATGGAGTCGAGGCGCTGCTGTTTGGGTCAACGCGCAACGACAGTACGAAGTTCCAGGTGGACTCCGCCTATCAGGGTCAGGACGGGCTCAAGTTGGTGGAGGCGGCATGGCAGGAAGGGCGGCCCTACGAAATGGCGTTCGTGGATGTGAGGATGCCTCCAGGCTGGGACGGAATTGAGACGACCACGCGTCTGTGGCGCTGTGACCCGTCGTTGCAGATCGTCATCTGCACGGCCTATACCGATTACTCGTGGCGCGAGATTGTGGACCGGCTTGGGGAGTCGCACAATTTCGTGATTCTCAAGAAGCCTTTTGACAATATCGAGGTCGTGCAACTGGCCCACGCTTTGACGTCGAAGCGAGCCGCCATAGACGTTTGCAAGGCGCAGATTCAGGAAGTGGAGAACGAGGTTCGCCAGCGCCAGAGCACAGAGCGTGAACTGTTGGCTGCGCTGGAAGCGGCCGAATCGGCCAATCGCCTGAAGCGCGAGTTCCTGGCGACGATGAGCCACGAATTGCGCACGCCGCTGAACGCGATCATCGGCTACGGAGAGATGCTTGCCGAAGACGCGCGGCAAACTGGTGGGGGGCAGATGCTGCCTGTGCTTGACAAAGTGCAGATGGCGTCGCGTCATCTTCTGAATCTGATCAACGATGTCCTGGATATGGCGCGGATCGAAGCAGGGAAGATGCCGATTCGCAGTGAATCTGTGAGTGCCCGTGAACTAGCGGGGGACGCGCTGGCGATTGCCGAACCGCTCGCGCAGAAGCGCGGCAACCGTCTGGTGTTGAAGATCAGCGAAGAGCCGCTGTGGATGGAAGTGGATCAGACGCGTTTCCAGCAATGCCTGCTCAATCTGCTCAGCAATGCCTGCAAGTTCACCTCGGCAGGTAGCGTGGAACTCGCAGTGGTCCGAAATGGAATGTGGATGGAATGGAGCGTACGCGACACGGGGATCGGCATCAGCGCGGAGAATCTGGGGAAGCTGTTCGAGCCGTTTACGCAGGTGGACTCCGCGGCCACGCGCAGGTTTGGCGGCTCGGGGCTTGGCCTGGCGATCAGCCGGCGGCTCTGTGAATTGATGGGCGGATCCCTGACGGCTCAGAGCGAGTTGGGCAAGGGATCGACATTCACGATCCGGATTCCATCCGCGGTGACTTCTGGTTCGAGCGATCCTTCTGTCCCGGTGGACCATGCCAGTGGTGGTTCGGACGGGAATGCGACGGTTCCGCCTGCCGTGTTCGCAGCTCCGCGGGGCCTGATGGAGCACAGCAATGCCTGAACGGAAACACAAACTGCTGGTTGTGGATGACGAGTTTCTGAATCGCGACATGCTCAAGGAGCGGTTAACGCGGAATGGCTACGAGGTCGCCGAGGCCGAGGATGCGTGGCAGGCGATGGGCGTGATTGAAGAAGGCGGCATCGACCTTGTGCTGCTGGATACGATGATGCCGGGCATGAGTGGAATCGACTTGCTGAAGCTGCTGCGGAAGGTGCACGGGCCAAGCGAGTTGCCGGTGATCATGGCCACGGCCGTTAGCGATAGTTCGATCATTGCGGGCGCGCTCGATCTGGGTGCGAACGACTACATTCCCAAACCTGTCGATTTTCGTGTGGCGCTGGCGCGCATCAAGTCGCAGCTCAGCCGCCGCGATCAGGACAGGCGTGTCCGCGAGAATGAGCAGAGGCACGAACTGGCGTCGCGCGGAACTGGCGACGGGATCTGGGATTGGGATCTGACAAACAACCGGGTCTACTATTCGCCACGCTGGCGCGAGATGGCCGGAGTGCATGCAGACGCCATTTCGGACACGACTCAGGAGTGGTTTGGCCGTGTCCATCCCGACGACTTGCGGAATCTGCTGGGGAGTTTGCGCGCGCACTGGACCGCGGATTCTTCCAAGGACACCCCGTTTGTGTGCGAGTACCGCCTGCAACACAAGGATGGTACCTTCCACTGGATGCGAGGACGCGGGTACACGCTCCGCGATCCCAACGGGCGGGTGATCCGCATGACCGGGTCGCAGACTGACATCACCGAGCAGAAGGTGCACGATTCGCTGACCGGCCTGGCAAACCGGCTCCTGTTTCTCGATCGTGCGGGCCACGCGCTGGATCAAGCAAGGAAGTCGTCCACGCATTTCGCGGTCCTGTTCCTGGATGTGGACCGCTTCAAGCTGGTGAATGACTCAATGGGACACATGGTGGGCGACCGGTTGTTGATCGCCGTGGGAAGCCGGTTGTTGCGGGCCGTGGGCGAAGGACATGCCCTGCGCGATTGGGACGCATTGACGGTAGCGCGGTTCGGAGGAGATGAGTTCGCCATTCTGCTCGATCAGTTGTCTGATGTGCGAGAGGCGGAAGAGGCGGCCAGCCGGGTTTTGCGTGCGCTTGACGAACCGTTTGACCTGAACGGCAAGGAAGTGTTTTGCAGCGTCAGCATCGGGATCGCCGCCTGGAACCCGAACTACGAATCGGTGGAGGATATGCTGCGCGATGCGGATACCGCGATGTACGCGGCCAAGGCTCGAGGCGGTTCCGGATTCGTGATGTTCGACGACAGTATGCGCGAGGCGGCAGCGATCCGCCTGGAGATCGAGAGCGGGTTGCGGAAGGCGGTGGAGCGCAACGAACTGGCGGTGTTCTATCAGCCGAAAGTGAATCTGGAGACCGGCGCAGTGGTGGGTTTCGAGGCGCTGGTGCGATGGCACCATCCGACGCTCGGGATGGTGTGCCCGGCGGAGTTCATTCCAGTGGCGGAAGAGACGGGGCAAATCGTGGCGATCGGAGAGTGGGTGATGCGCCAAGCCTGCCACGATATGGCCGACTGGCAACGCCGCTATCCGAAGGCGCCTCCGCTCTCGATTAGTGTGAACCTTTCGATCCGGCAGTTCCGCCAGCCGGACATTGTAGGGCGGATTGCGCAAATTCTGGGCCAGACCGGGTTTCCGGCTGATCAGTTCCACCTGGAGATTACGGAGAGCGTGGTGATGGATGATCCGGAGGGCGCCATTGCCACCACCCGCAAACTGAAAGAGCTTGGCGTGGGGATCGAACTCGACGATTTTGGGACCGGATACTCGAGTCTCGCTTATCTCTGCCGCATGCCGATCGACACGCTGAAGATCGACCGTTCGTTTATCATGCGCATGCTTGATAGCAGGACGGATCTGGAGGTGGTGCGCACGGTGCTGACACTTGCCAGAAGCCTCGGCATTGATGTCGTGGCCGAGGGCGTGGAGCGTAGTGACCAGCTTAGCGAACTGCGTTCGCTGTGCTGCCAGTTCGGGCAAGGGTATTACTTTGGCAAGCCGGTTCCGTGCGATGACACCGAACGGTTGCTTGCGGGGGCTGGGAGGGATGGGCCGGCGTCAGAGACGGACTGAATCTGGTGCAATGCCCGCAGGGGGACCATGGATGACCAGTCTGGCCCTAATTTCGCCTTTTCTTTTCCTCTTCTGCGAGCTGTGCGTGTTTCTGTACCGTCTACGACGAGAGGTGCGTCACAATACATGAACATGGCTCTGGGGTCGCGGGAGGGTAAAACGATGAACAAGCACACCGTTGGGATGCTGACACTTTTTCTTTTCGCCACTTCTCTCTCGGCGCAGGAAGCTGCGTCTTCCAAGGGGATTGAGCAGTATGAGTCGCGCGACTATGCCGAGGCTGAAAAGTCACTGCGCGCGGCCATGGAGGCAGAACCGGAGGATTGGCGCTCGCCGTACTATCTGGGTCTGACGCTTCTGAAATTGCAGAAGCCCGCCGAGGCGATGGAAGCCTTTCAACAAGCCGAGAAGAAGACCGATGCGAATGTCGCAGACGTGAAGGTTGGCATGGCGCAGGCGATGGTCGCGCAGAAGGACTACACCCAGGCGGATCGCGTGTTGAACGAAGCCGCATCGCTTGATGAGGGGAACAAAGAACTACCTTACGCGCGGGGCCTTTTGATGCTAGCGCGGAAGGAGTTCGCGAACTCCGCCAAACATTTCGAGACGGCGATTTCGCGCAATTCGAAGCATGCCTACGCACATTACTATGCCGGGATGGCGTATAACGGGATGAAGCGCCCGGACCGGATGGTAGAACATTTCGAGGCATTTTTGAAACTGGCGCCCGATGCGCCGGAAGCCAGCAAAGTCCAGTCCGTTCTCCGGTCGGTGCGCTAATCCCACGAGGGTGGTCGATTGCGCGGAACCGCCAAACTGCGCCGGGCAGTGAGACTGACCGGCACTCTGCTGCTTTTGCTGACGGTGGCGCTGACACTCGCGCACACACCGCCGGCAAAGCGGCTGGTCTCCGCCAAGTTGCGTGAGCGGCTGCGAGACGAGGGCATCGAGTCCACCTTTCACCTCGACTACAACCTGCTTACGCTGTCCGCTGCTGTGCGCGAATTGGAGACGCGATCGCGCACGGCGGCGGATCTGCCGCCGGTTGTCAAGCTGCAACAGGCTTCGGCTGGTGTTGCGCTCTGGCCGTTGCTTCGGGGCGATGTGCATCTCACCATGCTGGATGCGCGGGGCGCGGCGCTGCACCTCGTCATTGATTCCGATGGCCGTACGAATTTGCCCGAACTGCGCGAGCGATCCCCGAAATCGGCAAGCGACTTCCTGATTCGGTTCGCACGACTGACTGGCGCATCGTTGCGCGTGGAAGACCGGCGTCACGGCGTGGACGCTTCGCTGCGCGATCTGCAATTCGAGGTCAGCGGCGACGAGGCATCGCTGGCGCACACCGTGAAGTGGACTGGTTCCGGTTCCGCGATCTACCGCGGGCAGACCCTGCCACTGAACGTAAGCGGCGACATTCTGCAAGGCAGGGAGTCGATCGCGATCCGGAACCTCTCTCTGTCCAGCGGCAAATCGAGTCTCGAGGCCAAGGGCTACGTTGAGCCAATCAGCAAGCCGTCACTGAATCTCGCGACCGTCATGCAACTCGATCTGCGCACGCTTGCGCCGTTGGTTGCCACGGCAGCAATCGAGGGGCTGGTGCGGGCCGAACTCAAGATCACAGGGCCAGCGAACGCTGTAGTGGCTCATGGGACTTTGTCCGCGAGTGATGCCGCGGCGTTCGGCGTGAGCGGCGGCGCCTCTTCCACGGTTGTGTTTGATGCCACATCAAGCCGATTGCGCGCGGGTGACCTGCGGCTTCAGACTTCGCATGGCAACGCTTCGGGGTCGGTGGATCTGGCGTTGAGAGACGGCATGAGTAGCGCGGCACTGCGGTTCAGCCAGGTGGATCTCGGGCAGGCGAGCGGCTTGCTGAAACTGCCCGTTACGATTGCGAGCACTGGTTCGGCGAGCGTCAACGCCACGTGGCCTGCGCTGGACTACGAGCGCGCTTCCGCGAAGGCAGCCGCCACACTCCATGCTGTGCAGGTATCGCGGCGTGAGATGGCGCTTCCTGTTTCGGGTGAGATTTCGGCGTCGATCGCAAGGGGCGTGCTCACGGTAGATCTCGCAGCGTTGCGCGCCCTAGCGATCGAGGGCAGCGGCAAGGTCGCGCTGACGAACTTCAAGCAACTCAGCGGTGACGTCGCGTTGCGAGTGGAGAAGTTGGCTGCATCGTTGAATGAGGCCACGGCGATGAAGTTGCTCCGGACGGCGCCGGATGTCGATGGCGCGGTGTCGGCGCGAGCGGCGCTGTCGGGCACGATCGATCAGCCTTCGCTGTCGATCATCTGGGACGCTGCGGGATTGCGCTCGGGCGCCTACACTGGCGGCGTTGCCCACGCGGAAACGCTGGTAACGAAGCAGCACATCGACATTCCGGTTGCCACGCTGGATTGGGCGGGGCAGGCTGCGTCGCTTCGCGGCGGTATTGATCTACGGCCGAAGCAGCCGCTGTTGCAGCTTGATGGTGAGGTGCGCGATGGATCGATCGCGCTTCTGCTGCGAGGTCTGCGGCAGGATGTTCCGGCGTCGGGCATATGGTCGGCGTCCTTCCGCGCGAGTGGTGCGTGGAATTCCCCCACTGTAGCGATGCGTGGCAGCGCGCGCGATCTCGCCGCCTATGGGCAAACGTTCGGCACGCTGAGCTTCGAGGGTGGATGGAGGGGGCGGGATCTGACGCTGGACCGGTTGTCGCTGATTCAGCCGGCTAGGGTAGCCGGCGAGGGGACCGTGGAAGCAAAGGGCAGCTATGGGATCGACAGCCAGCTCTTCACGTTGCAGGCAAGAGGCTCCGGGCTCACGCTTGACTCGTTCACACTTCCTGACAAGACCGCGGTCCGCGGCGTGGTGACGTTCGAGACCTCCGGTTCGGGAACGATTGCCGATCCGGTGCTTAAGTCCAACCTGCGTATCTCCGGCCTGCGGATCAATGAGTACGCTTTGGGAGATGCGACGGCTGCCGCCGAGGTCGCATCGAAGCAGGCGCGCATTGAGGCAGCGATGCCGCGGTTTCAAACACGATGGACAAGCACGTCGGCGATCGCAGCGCCCTTCGCCACGCAATTCGAAGCCAGTGCTCAGGGTCTGGATGTGGCGGCATTGCCGTGGAAACTCGATCCTCCGCTTACCGGCACGTTGGACGCCGTGATTCGGGGCTCCGGCGAACCCTCGAATTGGAAGCAGGCGGCCGCGAGCGCCGAGATCTCGCGAGCCGAGATCGGCGTGCGCGGTCAGACGATTCGCAACGAAGGTCTGCTGCGTGCGGGCCTGTCGAATGGACGTGTTGTGATTGAGCCCTCCGCGCTGCGCATCGCCGACTCGAAGGTGACGGTTGAGGGCGAACTGCCGCTTGAGGCGAACAGCACTCCTGGTTCTCTACGTTTCGATGGTGATCTCAATGTCGAAACGTTGCAGAATCTCGCGGCGATGGAGAGCGAGTATCGCGCGGCAGGCCGTTTGAAACTGCAGGGAAGCGCCACCGGCACATTCGAGCGCTTGATCCCCGACTTGGATTTGACCTTGCACGATGGCCGCATTCTCTCCGGGCAGTGGAAGCCGCTTGAGATCGAACAGTTGCGCGCATCCATTCGTGACGGAGCCATTCGTGTTCGCGACGCGTCAGCCCTGTGGCAGGGCGCGAAGCTCTCGGCCAGCGCGGAGGTGCCCTTCTCGTTGCTGCCGGCATCGATTCCGCTTGCACCGCGGAACACGGGCGTTGCTGCTTTTCGCGCGTCGCTGCGGGATCTGGACCTGAGTACGATTCCTGGAATGCCCGCCAGTGTCTCGGGCAAGGCAGCACTCGAGGCAACCGCCGAAGCAGCCGCGCTCGAACTCAATGCGGTGAAGGCGCGCATCCAAGCGACGGCGCTGCAGTTCCAGGCCGAGAGATATCGCCTTGAGCAGCAGGGTGACTCCGTTGTCTCCATCGCGAATGGAATCGCGCGCGTCGAGCATGCGCAATGGAAAGGGCCTGAAACGCAGATCTCGCTTTTCGGCACAGCCGAACTCAGGCGTGGCGGTGCTCTGAATGTGCGAGCCGACGCTGACATGGACATCGCGGTGCTTTCACCGTTTGCTGCGAATACGCGCATGCAAGGGCTGTCGCGGTGGCGGCTGGTGGGATTCGGCACGTTGGAGCAGCCCAAGCTTGCGGGCTTCGTCGAAATGAACGATGGCCGCGTTAGCCTTGCTTCGCCGAACATCGCGGCCGAACACGTTGCCATTCGTGGCGAGTTCACAGGCGACCGTTTCGAGATCCGCACGCTGCGGGGCGATGTCAACGGCGGGCGTGTGCAGGGTGGCGGGCATCTTCGCTACGCCGCCAGCAAGCTCTCCGAAGTGCGGTTGAACCTCAATGCATCGAACGTCTACCTGAACTACCCCACGGGTTTGAAAACCGTGTCTGGAGGCGAGTTGATGCTGCGCGACCGCGGCAACGATCTGCTGCTGAGCGGAAAGCTCGAGATCGTGGAAGGCTCATACACCGATCCTGTGACGCTTGAGGCAGGCCTGCTGAAGTATCTTCAATCACGGCCCACCGCGGATACCGTCGAGGAGGAAGATGAGGATTCGCTGCTTTCCCGCTTGAGGTTTGATGTGGGCGTGCGCACACGCAATCCGCTTGTTGTGGACAACAACGTGGCGCAGGCGGGACTCACTGCAAACCTGCGGCTGGCCGGAACGTATCGGAACCCCGGGCTGACGGGCCGCATCGAGATCGAGGAAGGCGGCAAGCTGCTGGTCGCCGAACGGAACTATCTGATCGAGCGCGGTGTGATCACGTTCACCAATGAGCGGCGGATCGAACCGCTGCTGGATGTGTCGGCCCGCACGAAGGTGCACCGTCACGACATCAACATGCTGATCCAGGGAGGCGCCGGCGATCGCATTGCCACCACGCTGACTTCGGACCCGCCGCTGGCGGAAGAGGACATCGCATCGCTGTTGGTGACGGGCAGGACGCTCGAAGAAGCGCGCGGCGCGGGCTCGAATGTCGCCAAGGAACAGGCGCTTTCGCTGCTGGCGGGTAGCATTGGCGGCACGCTCTCTTCGCAGTTGCGCCGTGCCACTGGGATCTCGCAGTTTCGCGTCGAGCCCGGATTGATTGCTCCGGAGTCGAATCCCACCGCGCGTCTCACGGTTGGGCAGGATCTGGCGAGAGGTCTCAGCGTGATCTACTCGATGAACCTTACCGACAGCCGCGATCAGATCTACGTGGCACAGTGGGAGGCGTTCCGCCGTTTTGTCACGCGCGGTGTGCGCCAAAGCGACGCGAGCTTTCGTTTCGAGTTCAATCACGACATCCGGCTGGGTGGTCCGCCCGCGCCGACAACGAACGCGGAGCGCATGCAGCGCATCGTGCGCAACGTGCGATTGACGGGTACTCCGGTGTTCGCCGAGAAGGACGTGCGGAAGAAGCTCAACGCAAAGAGCGGCCGCAGATACGATTTCTTCGCGTTGCGCATCGGCATGGAGAAGTTGGAGAAGTCGTATGCCAAGCGCGGGCTGCTGGAGTCCAGCGTGCGCCTCACACGGGAGATGGAAGGTAAGCAGGTCGACCTGAGCGTCCACATTGAGCCCGGACCTGCGGTGAGTTTCGTTTACGAGGGTTGGGATCCACCGGGCAGCGTCCGCGATGAAGTGCGGAGCATCTGGCAGCGAGGCGTTTTCGATGCGCAACGCACGGACGACGCGGTACGCGCGATTCGCCGCAAGCTGGTGGAAGAAGGTTATCTGCAAGCGGTAATCCGGCCGTCGGTGACGGCGCCCACGGCTGGTGAGAAGCAGGTGCTATTCGATGTTGCGCCGGGTGTCCGTTACGGCGAGGTGCGCCTTTCGTTTGATGGGGTGAGTTCGAGCGAGGCTGAGGAGTTGAATCGCGTGGCCGAGAGACAGAGGCTGCGTTCGTTCGTTGTTGTGGAGCCGGCGAAGGTGGCCAGTGCGGTTACGGCACACTATCGCGAACGCGGCTATCTGGATGCCGCCGTGACTGAGCCGCGTGTGGAACTCGATACGGAGGCGCGGTCGGCGAAGGCGGTGGTGGTGGTTCGCGAAGGATCGCGCGCAACGGTGGGTGCGATCGCGTTTCGAGGGAACCGCGTCTTTGAGGAGAAGGCCCTGCTGGCCGTGCTGCCGGTGGTGACGGGCAGCGAATTCACTCCCGCGTTGCGCGATACTTCGGTGGAGCGCCTTCGCGGTCTCTACGGGTCAAAGGGCTACAACGATACGGAGGTGCGTGCCGCGCTTCATCGCGGCGAGGAAGCCGGGCGTTTGCGCGTTGAGTTCATCCTGGAGGAAGGACGCCCGAGCAAAGTCGGCGAGATTCTGGTGTCGGGCAACTCCCGAGTAAGTGAAGGCCTCATTCGCAGCCAGTTGCCGCTGAAGCCCGGTGACCCGCTGGTGCTGGACTTGCTGAGCCGCGCGCGGCGCGACCTCTACGGAACCAGCGCCTTCTCGCTCGTCGAAATTGACCGCGAGGAGATGGACGGTGGAGCAGAGAGTAAGCCGGTTCGTCTGACCGTGCGGGTGCGCGAGATGCCGCCATGGGACCTGCGGTACGGAGGTTACTTCGATACGGAGCGTGGTCCTGGTGGAATCGCGGATATCTCCAACCGGAACTCGCTCGGAAGTGCGCGCGTACTCGGTTTCCGTGGGCGCTATGACGCGGATCTGCGCGAAGGGCGCTTGTATTTCGCGCAACCGCTGCTGCGCCGGTTTCCCGTGAAGACGGTGGCCACCACGTTCTTCCGCCGTGAGTTGCAGCCTGCGTTTCGCACCGACCGGGTGGGTTTCTCGGTGCAGGAGGAGGCACGGTTCCGCAAGCACTATCTCATCAGCGCCGGATA
The DNA here is from genome assembly GCA_016789785.1 of Bryobacterales bacterium. The sequence goes on along the minus strand of JAEUQE010000069.1, from coordinate 7,611 downwards.
CCGGCTGGAGCGGGCGGAAACGGTGGACCGAATGCCGGATCCCATTCTCGGCGCCCTGGATCCGATCGTCACACGAATTACTCCACTTACCGCGACTATGGCGCGAGATACCCGGGATGACTATCTCGATGCGACGCGCGGATCATTGTTCTCTCACGGCTTAGAGTATGCGCCGGAGTTTCTCGGCTCGCAGTTGCGATATGTGAAGTACTTCGGGCAGTATTTCAAGTTCGTGCCGCTGACGAAGCCGGCGGAGGTGCCGTTTCAGGGCGGGCTGCTGAGGCCCAGGCTGATCTACGCGGGCGGTGTGCGCTTCGGAATGGCCGCCGGGCTTGGGGGACAGACGCTGATTCCGAGCGAGCGCTTCTTCGCCGGCGGCGGCACCACGGTGCGGGGCTTTGCGCAGAACACCATCGGGCCGCTGGATTTCGCCGGCGATCCTCGTGGCGGGGACGCGGTGTTCGTGGTGAACAATGAGCTGCGGTTCCCGATTTACAGCATCGTGGAAGGAGTCGGTTTTTCGGATTTAGGAAATGTGTACCGCCGCGCTTCGGACTTCGCGTTGTCGGACTTGCGTAAGTCGGCGGGGTTTGGCTTGCGCATTCGGACACCTTACTTTCTGCTGCGTTTTGACTACGGGTTCAAGTTGGATCGGCGGCCTGGAGAAGGCCTCGGGCGGCTGTTCTTCAGCATAGGGCAGGCATTCTGAGGCGCTGACCGCGCGGCAACCGCCTCCGGCGAAGTAACTGCACGTCAGTGATTCGAGGAATCGTTCATCGCGGTCGTCTGGAGAGTGCTAGCCGCGCGGTAGGCGCCTCCGGCGAAGTAACTGTACGCCAGTGATTCCAGGAAACGTTCACCGCGGTCGCCGGGAGATTACTACCCGTGCGGCAGGCGCCTCGGGCGAAGTAGCTGCACGCAGTCATTTCCAGGAAACGTTCATCGCGAGTGCTGGAGAGTGTTATCCTCGCGGCAGGCGCCCCCGGCGAAGACGCGACGCGTCGTCGATTCGAGGGGCAGCGCGGCGCGTACACCGGCCCCGGGCGAGGATGCGCGCAGCACCTGATTGATGAGATGATCTCCCTTGGCAGGGAGGAACTTCGCATGAACCGAAGGACGATGTTGGGCGGGCTGACCGCGAGTGCCGCGCTTGCACAGACCGCGAATCTACAGCGGCTGGCGCGCACCGGGACGAAACCGCGCAACGTGATCTTCATCTTGTCCGATGATCATCGCTATGACGCGATGGGGTTTCTCAAGGGACAAGCCTGGCTTGAGACCCCGCAGATGGACCGCATGGCGCGGGAAGGCGTGCACTTTCCCAATGCGTTCGTAACGACCGCGCTGTGCAGCCCGAGCCGGGCATCGATTCTGACAGGAGTGTATGCACACCGCCACCGGATCATCGACAACAACACGAAGATCCCTCCCGGCACGAAGCTGTTTCCGCAGTATCTGCAGGCGGCCGGTTATTCGACGGCCTTTGTCGGTAAGTGGCATATGGGCGGGGAAAGTGACGACCCGCAGGCAGGGTTTGATCATTGGGTGAGTTTCCGGGGACAGGGAACTTACAATCCGTCACCGAACGGGCTCAATGTGAATGGGAAACGCGTACCGCAGAAGGGATATATCACGGACGAGCTGACCGATTACGCTCTGCAATGGCTGGAGGGCCGCAAGAAGGATCAGCCGTATTTCCTCTACCTCTCTCACAAAGCCGTCCATGGCGACTTCGTGCCGGCGCCCCGGCATAAGGGTAAGTTTGCCGGAAAACCGTTTCAGTATCCCGCCACCATGGATGCCACCGGAGACAACGCGCGTGGCCGTCCACTATGGGTGCAGAACCAGCGCAACTCGTGGCATGGCGTGGAGTATCCGTATCACACCGAGATTGACATTGCGCAGTATTATCGCGATTACGCGGAGACACTGTGCGGCGTGGATGAGAGCCTGGGCCGCGTATTTGACGCCCTGAAGGCAAGAGGTGAACTCGACTCGACGCTCGTGATTTACATGGGAGACAACGGCTTCGCGTTCGGCGAGCACGGCCTGATCGACAAGCGGACTGCCTACGAAGAGTCGATGCGGGTTCCATTGCTGGCGAGGTGCCCCGAGTTGTTCGGTGGCGGCAAGACCGTGCGGGAAGTGGTGGCGAATATCGACATCATGCCCACCGTGCTGGATACGATGGGCTTGAAGCCTCCGCAGGGCGACGGGCAGAGCTGGCTGGCGCTGGCTTCGGGAAAGGGCGGCCCCTGGCGTAAGGAGTTACTCTACGAGTATTATTGGGAACGTAACTTCCCGCAGACCCCGACGCTGCATGCGCTTCGCGGCGACAAGTACAAGTTCATCCGCTATCACGGAATCTGGGACTCGGATGAATTGTACGACTTACAGCAGGATCCGCTGGAGAAGAACAATCTGATTTACAGCGAGGCCCATCAGAAAACGATTCAGCAGATGCGGGCGCGGCTGTTCGAGATCCTGGAGCAGACCGGCGGAATGCAGATGCCGATCTGGCCCGATCGCGGCGGATCACAGAATCTGCGGAGTCCGAAGGGGACGAAAGCTGCCGAGTTCCCCGCGGAGTTGAAACGTCCGCCACGCCGGCCGCCGGTGCACAAGTAGCGGCTGGCGGAACTCTGTAGACCCGCGTAGCTCGTCTGCCCGAGCTTAGTAGGAACCTGGATGGCCCGGCTACTTTGCTCCGAAGGCACGCTGGAGGCGTGTGGCGTGCAGTTCGTGAAGCAGCCGCATGATGTTGTAGGCGCTAAGCTCCACCAGCAGCCGCGTGACTTTGGCGTGCTGCTCGTCGTTGAGATCAGCCTCCACGGCTTTCATCGCCTCCACCAGACTGTCCTGCTGCCGCTCCAACTCCTGCTTCTCGACGACTCCGTCGGCCATGGCGTCAGCGAATGACTCCAGTTTCTGCACCTGCTCCTCAATTACGGGAAGTTCCGCGTCGTCAAACCAGCTTGTACGTGCCATCATCTCTCCTTTGAATCGAATCCTCTAACCTTGTAACTCGACCATGCGCCGCAATACGTTGAGCCGCTCCACCATCTTCGCGCGGCCGCCTGCGGCTTCCATCCTTTTGACAATCTCAGGCGGCAGGAAGGGTAAGTCAGTACATTCGACAATCGCCGCAACCTCCTGGAGTTCTTTCTCGATACCCTCGGTGGATGGAAGAAAGCCCTGTACGGCATCCGCGAGCGCCTCGCGAGTGACCTGCTTCGCGCCTGCCAAAAGCGACTTTCGAAGCGCGCGTCCGACCAGACCTTCGATATCGGCGCCCGAGAGTTGGCCCTTTTGCGGGACGTCTGGCACATCTTCCGGCGCGACGGTCGCGCCGAGTTTGCGCGCCATGGAGACAAACATATCGCGGATCTCGTGCTGATCTTCGGGATAGAACAGCGGGATGTGGACCTCGGCGCGCCCCTGACGCTTCAAGTCGATCGGGAGTAAGTCCGGGCGGCAGGTGAGCAGCATCCAGAGGATGCGGCCCCGGTATCGAGTATCTCCCATTTGCGCCGCGATCATGGAAAAGATGCGGCTGGAAGTGCCGGAATCGCCTTCCTGGCCGCGGTCGCCGAGCGCGGCGTCGGCCTCATCAATCACCACCACCACGGGGCCCATCGCCCGAAGAACTCCAAGGACGCGCTCTAAGTTTCCCTCGGTCTCGCCCACATACTTTGACCGGAAATTCTTCAGAATTACACAAGGAATCCCGATCTCACCCGCGGCGCACTGCGCAATGAACGTCTTACCGGTGCCGACGGCGCCGCAGATCAGGTAACCCATGGGCAGCGTTTGCGATTCGCCGCGCTTCAGTAACTGAGCATCTTCGCGGAGGCGCTGCTTCACCGGCTCATGGCCGACAACGGCATCAAGGGTCCATTTCGGCTCGATAAACTCTATCAGTCCCTGGCACTGGCGCTCGATCAACTGTTTTTTCAGCGTGCGCATGCGCTTCGAATCCAGCCGCTCGGTGCCTTCAAACGCGGATTGCACCATCACGTTGAGGTCAATCAAGGAGACGCCAGCCGTCAGTTTGGCAAGCTCTTCGGCGGTGTAATCCGAGGCTTGTGTGAAATCGCGGGACCCGGCGGCGAAGGGGATAAAATTCTGGCGCTCGGCGACATCCGGCAGAGGGATCTCGATCCCCGCGACGTGGGGGCTCGACGCGATCCGCTCGCTGATCGCGGCAATCCGCTCGTCAATCAGGACGAATGCCATGTTGAGGCGTTTGATGTGCGGGCTGGATGCCCAATTGAGTAAGTGAACGATATGTGACGAGGCGGTCAGGCTCAGCCGGCCGGGTTCGCCGGCGGGCACGAAGAATGACGCATGATCGATCAGGATGGCGACGCTGATGCGTTCGCTCTCCTCAGCCATGATGTTGTTTTGCGCCAGCCGGTCAATCATGGCGAAGGCGACGCTGGGATCCTTGCGGGCCAGAGTAAGATCGCCGGCCTTGCGGTTGGCGAGGACCACCATCTGTTTCAGGCGCTCGGCGTCGGACGAAGCGAAGGCGCGGAGTCCGCGGGCCAGATCGTAATGGAGCACTAAGTCCCAGCGTCCGAAGACCTGGCCGGCGAGAAAGTCGGCGAGTGTGCTGTAGCGGGGGGCGGGATCCGGGGCGATGCGCACTAAGTCATGAACATTGCCGTGCAGCACGAACATCGCGGTAGTCCCGGAAAAGAAGAGTTGTGTCAGCCGCGCAGCCCAGGGTGGAAACCATGCGGGGACGCGGGCGTCCTGATTCGGCTGGCTCATGAGCGGACCTCCGGATTGCGATGGCAATTCATCTTTGCACCTGCCGTAAGTCTGCTTCGAGGATCGCGGGTGGTTCCTGCAGTTGATCCACCATGCCCGTGATCTCCTGCAACTCCGTGATGGCGCGTTCGGTGGACTGCATGCTTTCGGCTACGGAATCGATCTGACTGCTGAGTAAGTCGGGATTCTGACGATTCACCGCCGACTCCGTAAGTGCGTGAATCTTTGCTTCGATGCGGTCCAGTTCAATGCGCACAAACTCCGCGTTGCCTTTTGCCCGATCGTAGTTCTCAAGGCGTTGCTGGTGTGCCGCGACACTGTCCTGCAATGAGCGGACGATCCGTTCGTCGCCCGCGGTATGCCCAACCAACTTACTCTGCGCTTCAGCGAGGCGGGCCTGGATTTCCTCGGCATTGGTGCGCTCAAGGAAACGGTCGAGCGCCTCCTGCGAAACCAGTAACCTCAGAAACACCCACAACAGGCGGTCCAGCGCAGGTGTGCTCAGATCGTCACCGGGAGCCGCGCTGCCTCCTCGTCCGCGCACTTCGCTCGCAATCACCCGCATCTCGATGCAGCGGGTACGGAGTGCCTCGAACCGCTTGCGCGAGTCGAACGACAGCCGTCCCACGACGTCCTGCAGGGATTGCTTCGAGGCTGTGTTTGTCTGCTCCCGGGCTTCCTGATAAATGGACGCATCAATGGCGCTCCGGAAGCGAGGCATGCTGACCATCGCGCCCAGATAGGCGATCTCGGCGGCAGTTACGAGAGGAAGTAATGCGTCGGGCCATGGACTGAGGATCGCCGCGCCAACGCCGCCAAGAAACAAAAGCATGTTCCAGCGGTAGAGGAACGCGCGCTTGAGATACTCGGCCACGCCGGCGGTGCGGCCGGGCACGGGTTGGGGCTGTGGTCGATTCTGGGCCATCACACATGATCCGCGCCGGCGTGCGCGGATGCCTCGAGTCCTTCGATTATGTCGCGGATGCCGAACACCATCTCCTGAAATGCCGCGTCACGCTGGAGTTCGCGCGACGGGCGGTCCGGAGGCGGCACCTCCATCTCCCGGATGATGGTCCCGGGCGCTGGCGTCATGATGTAAATCCGGTCGCCGAGAAAAACTGCTTCCTCCACGGAATGCGTGATAAAGAACACCGTGGCTTCCTGCTCGCGCCACAAGCGGATGAGTAAGTCCTGCATGTTGAGGCGAGTGACAGGATCGAGCGCGCCGAACGGCTCGTCCATCAGAATAATCCTCGGCTTGAGAATCAAGGTGCGAGCGATGGCCACTCGCTGACGCATTCCGCCGGATAACTGATGCGGGTACTTATTCGCGTCGCGCGTGACGTTCAGGCCGACCTTGCGAATCCACTCGCGGGCGAGGTCTTCACGCTCTCTGGAGGCGATACCCGCGCACTCCAGACCAAAGGCGATGTTATCGAGTACGGAACGATTGTCGAAGGACGTGTAATCCTGGAACACCATGCCGCGATCGGGGCCGGGGCCAGTCACTTCCTTGCCTGCCACGCGGACGGTGCCCGATGTCGTGGGAAAGTGGGGACGGAGTCCCGCGATCAGGCGCAGGATGGTCGACTTCCCACAACCGGAAGGGCCAAGGACACAGATGAACTCTCCGTGATCGGGGCGGTCATGGACTTTGAAGTTCACGTTGCGGACGGCGACGCTCGCGTTGGGCTCACCTTCATGGAAGACCTTCGTGACATTCTCGAATTCGACAACGTATTCTGAGGCGGGCATCTTAGTCGGCCTCCGTACGGTAGGGGAACAATCCACGCTGCAACCAAAGCAGGAAGCGGTCGATGCCGAACGCGAGTGCGCCGATTACGAAGAGGATGAGGATGATGTGTTCCGATAGGCCGCGCCGCTGGCTTGTGGTGAGTAAGTAGCCAAGACCGTGCTCGGCGTTAATCAGCTCTGCGAGCATAATGTAGCCAAACGCGATTCCAAAGAGCGACCGCAAGCTTTTGTAGATGTCGGGCAATGCCAGAGCAACTAGTACCTTCCAGACGATTTGCATGGCGGAGGCGCCGAGGGTTTGCGCGGTTTCGACGTAGCGGTCCGGTACCGAGACAATCGCCCTTACGGCATCCGAATAAATGAATGGTGCGCAGGCGATGAAAATGAACGCGATTTTTTGTGTTTCGTCGATGCCGAACCACAGGATGGTCAGCGGGATCAGCGCGGCGACCGGGATGTTGCGTCCGAAGAGAGCCACCGGAGCAGCCGCCGCATCCAGGACGCGCCACGATCCGGCGGCGACGCCGAGCGGCACGCAGACGAGCACAGCGAGCCCGAAGCCGATCAGAACACGCCGCATGGTGGCGACGATGCTCAGCAGTAAGCCGCGCTCGTTCCAAAGCGAGGGAGCACTGGCGGCGACTTCGGCGGGAGAGGGCAGGATCACCGGCGAGATGAGGCGAGCCTCCGGTGTCGCGCCGCGCGTGGCGATCCACCAGAAAAGCAGAATTGCCGCTACCGTTCCAAGCCCGATCAACTTACTCAAGAGCGCGTTCGGCGGCCAACGCAAGGCAAGGAGCCCGGGCTCATGGCCGGCGGGCTCCTCCACCGTAGTCCCGGCTGACTTGCCGGGAGACTTCCCAGTGGCTGGCGGAGTATCTGGCTCGGAAGGCATGTGTTACTTCGCCTCGAGCGGGTAGACGCGAATCTCAACGCGACGGTTCTTCGCGTGATTCAGCGGATCGTTCGGGTCCGCGGGATTGTTCCAGGCCATCCCATCCGCGGCGAACTGATTGGGCTGAAGCGTAGGGAACTTACGCACAATGGCTTCTTTGACGGCGTTCGCCCGATTGGCCGACA
>JAEUQE010000699.1 GCA_016789785.1 Bryobacterales bacterium | reverse complement strand
GTCGCGGCGCCGCTGGCCAGTAGCGCGGTGGCCGCATAGGTGAGCAGCGGATCGGCTTTGGTGAGCCAGCGGTTGAGGTAGGCCTGTGCCGCCATGCAGACTGTCATGACGCCCCAGTCGCGCTGGCCTTCGTGGAGGTTGATCGTGGCGACGTGTGATACGGCGAGCGCGAACACGGTGTGTCCCACGCGAGCGAAGAAACGATCGCCGAGGCGAATGCCGGCGAAGACGAACAACTGCGCTTCGAGCATCAGGCCGATCTCGGCGCGGTATCCATCGAAGCGTTGCAGCACGGAGCCGGCAAAGAGCGCCGAGGTGATTGCAGCGCCGATGCGGTAGCTCCAGGCAAGGATGCGCTGCTCGGGATCGGAGGGGTCGGGCTCGACGTGCCAGCGCATGCGAAGGGCGGTGCTCACGAGCATCAGGAAGCCGAGCGAGAACAGAAAATTCGAAGCGGCTTCGGGCGTGGAGGAAGGCAGCGTGAGCATCGCGACGCCGAACAACAGGACGATGTTCAGCGGGAAGATCGCGCCATCGACGTAGCCCCGGATTGCGCCGGAGCGAAGGCGGAGCAGATCGTAGGTTTCAAAGCAGATCCAGTAGGTGTAGAGCGCGCCGGCTCCGGCGAGCGTGCCGAAGATATCGGCGTCGTACTGGAAGGCGAAGCTCAGGTAGGCAAGCAGCATGCCCGCGACGGGAACCAGCGTCCAGCCGAGTTCTCGGCTGATGACGAGCAGCGCGATGGTGAGAGGCACCGAGGCGATGATGGTGAGCAGCGTCGGCGGAGACAGCAGCAGGGCGAGGAAGGCGGTTGCGAATGCCAGCAGTGTGAGGGACTGGGAGCGATATCGCAGCGAATGCCCGATGAGGCCTGTGGCGACGGTGAGCAGCAGGACGCCGGCCAGCAGCGGCGATTCGATGATGCGTGCCGCGGGGAGCGAGTACATCGCGTAGGTGGTGAAGTAGAGCGCGGCCCAACCTCCGGCGATGAGGCCTCGGCCGAAGATGGCGAAGCGTTCGCGGCGTTCGATGACGATGCCGCCGGTGATCATGACGAGGCCGATGGAGATGCCGATGGCGACCTTGCCGAGCGGGCCCATCACGGTGAGCGTGTAGCCGAGCAG
>JAEUQE010000698.1 GCA_016789785.1 Bryobacterales bacterium | reverse complement strand
TTGTGGGCGGAACGCAGGAAGCACGAGATTCGAGTGATGCACGTGGATGAGATGTCGTGGCTGGATGCGCTGAAAGTGGGCTGCGCGCAATGCCTTGCGTTGATTCCGGGCACTTCGCGTTCCGGGGCGACGATCATCGGAGGGCTCTTCTTTGGCCTGTCGCGCCAGGTGGCTACGGAGTTCTCGTTTTTTCTTGCAGTGCCGACGCTGATTGCCGCGGGCGCATACGACCTCTACAAGCATCGGGACATGCTCTCCGCATCCGACCTGGGCGTCTTCGGGCTTGGTGCTGTGGCGGCGTTTGTCTCCGCATATCTTTGCGTGCGCTGGCTGCTGCGCTACATCAGTTCGCACGACTTCAGCATCTTTGCGTGGTATCGAATCGCGTTTGGAATCGTGGTGATCGCGACGGCGTACAGCGGACTGGTCAATTGGACCGCACCGTAACGCTTCTCAGAACAAGTGTGCCTGGAGATCGAACGTGCGTGCGACGGGAAGTGTCTGTGGCTGCGGACCATCGCACAGAATCACGTGATAGTCCTGCAAATAGTAGAAGCGGCCGGATGACCAGTCGGCCTTTCCATTGAGAATCACGCGAACCGGCTCCCAAGGTTTGAGGGTACCCAAGTGTTGCGAGGGCCTGCGTGGGGTGAACAACTCGCGCCGGCACGCTTCCGAGTTCAACGCGAGCTTCACGCGGCCGTCGTTGAAAGTCAGTGCCAGTGCGCCTTGGAACTCTCGCGCCGTTGTTGCGGTCCTCGCAAACAACTTCGCGAGATGAGTGCAGTCCTGGCTGATCTCAGCGTCCACGATCACATTGCCTTCTGGCGCCGGCGCGGTTTGCGGGGAGAGCGCCTGTTCGACGAGGGGTGCGATGTCCAAAGGATCCAGTGTCCTGCGTGTGGCGGATCCCGCCAGACGTGCTTCGGCAACGTTACCGATCTGCGGAGAACCAGCGTGAATGCGCCCAATCCTGGATCGTAGCAAACGGGCGCCATGAGATCGGGCGTGCGGCGTTCCCTGCGGCATTCTCGCGCCCGGTGCGATTGGCGCTCGCGCTACGCGCCGCGTTGTTCGTCGTACCCGAGGATCTCGTCAGCTCTCCGCATGTCGTAATCAGGAAGAGCTGCACATTCGCGCCCGATGGC
>JAEUQE010000697.1 GCA_016789785.1 Bryobacterales bacterium | reverse complement strand
ATCATCCGTTTCAGGTTGCCGCCGAGAATGAGATTGCGATCCGCTTCGCTGATATCCGCGCCCATCACCTTGCCGAGTTGCGACGCGAAGCTTCGGCCCGCCGCATCGCTGCCATAGAGCACTCGCGACGCGCCCAGTTCACGCACGGCCATTTCCACGAATCCGTTCGTAGGATCGGAACCGGCGAGGTCCGCCGACACGTTGCGCTGATGACGAATCGCGCGAATGCCCGTCTCCCACTCACCGCCCGTGTGGCCGCAGATGATCGGAACCGCGGGATAACGGGCGGCCAGTGCCGCGACATCGGATGGCTCGGACTCACCCGGAAGGTTTCCCATTGTCTTGTACCACGTGTGTTGAAAGATCAGCGCGTTCATGGAAGCCGCGGCTTCGACAATCGGATTCAACTCCTGTGCCGCAGCGCGCTTCGCCACCCAGAGCTTGACTCCTACCATGGGTCCGTTGCGCACGCAGCGGTCAAACTCTTTCAGGCTGAATTCGACGTGCTGCGGTGAGAGGTAGACGAATCCGAAAGCGCGATGATGCCAGTGGCTCAGCGCCTGCAAAACCTGATCGTTCTGTTCGCGAAGTTGCTCGGGCGTTGGCTCATTGAGAAACGGATAGCCCATGAATACGCAGAGGCGTTCTATACCGAGGCGGTCGGCATATCGAATGAGATGCGTCATGCGCTCGTCCGGCGTACGGCCCGGAACCCCGCCGAGATGACAATGCAAGTCCCAGATCATGAGGAACCGAGCCAGTATATCGATCCCAGACTGGCAATTTCGCGAACGATTTCTCTGGCAGCTTGCAGGCCGGGGAGATCCCTTGATAACCTCAGCAAATTGAGCCTTTCCACAGCTTCCGACGAGATCCGCCACGCGGCCGGGGTCTCCCGTTGATGAACGTCGCCAGCAACGCTGCCGCGCACGGCGCGGAATGGCTCCTTGGCCGTCTGGAACCCGATGGATCGCTGCGTGGCGCGACCACGCTCGCGGCCTACTACAAGGCCCCTTGCGCGCTATTGTGGAGTGGTCACCGCGAAGCAGCCGTGCGAGTCCTTACGTTCGTGAGTCAGCGCTTCCTGCTTGCTTCCGGAGACCTGAGCGGGGCGGGCGTTCCGTGGTTCGATCAGTACCGGATCTACCCGCACGCGTG
>JAEUQE010000696.1 GCA_016789785.1 Bryobacterales bacterium | reverse complement strand
TGATGGATGCGATGCGTGGCGACCCAGAAAATCGGTCCGCCTTCCAAGGTCAGTGTGCCGCACAGCGCGAAGAAGTATTCCATCCACAACGGACATTTGTATCCGCGGTGCGTGTGCAGACGGTGGTAGCCCAGGCTGATGCCCCAGCCCACCGCAATCCAATAGAGGACAAAGGCGACGATGACAGATCGCCATTCGAAATAGAACGGAGCGGCAAGTGCGCCCGCATGGAAGATGGCAAGAACGATGCCGGTAATCCAGTTGATCTGGCGGCGGTCTTCGAGTTGGATGATTTCAGAACTCATTCGCGATCCTGAGAGGGATTTCTTTCCTACGTTAACAGCCCTTGCGCGGGAGAATTGTAAGAGTTGTGTAATTTCGAGCAGTCTTCGCAGACCGGGAGGCTTTCGCGGCACCCGCGTTTGCGGGCTACGGTACCAGATCCACACGGTAAAGGTCAGAGATGGCGCTGTCGAGCTGTCCAAACACGAGCTGCCGGTCGTCGGTGCTTACCGTGACCGACCCTTCCCACAGCACGGGCAAATTGCGGATCTCCACCGCGGGAATCGACGCGGAACCCTGGTAGGCGATCCGCGGGGGCTTCGCCGAGGGGTCCAGATAGTAGAAACCGGTGGAAGAAACCGCCCAGCCTCCCCATACCGAAGCTGGAATCGGCGCTACTTGCTGTTCCGCGCCGCCTCCAACCGGCATCCGCCACAGACCGGAATTCGGCTCGCGCTTGGCGTAGTAGAGCCACTTGGCGTCGGGCGATTCGATAGCGCGAAATCCGCCGGCGACGGTGACCTGACGCGCCGGTTGGGACCGGTCGGCGGCGATCTTCCAGATCTCCCAGGCACCGCTTGCGTCGGTGGCGAAGTAGATGAACTGCCCATCGGCGGACCACGAGGGCACCACTTCATTGGCGGGCTCCCATGTGAGCCGGCGATTGGTCTTGCCATCCGCCGTGACGATGTAGATGTCCGCATGGCCGTCTAGCCGGGTATCGTATGCGATATAGCGGCCGTCGGGCGACCAGCGGGGACTCCCTGTCACCGGTCCGTTGACGAAGGTGAGCCGCCTGGGGTCGGTGCCATCGGAGCGCATCACCCAGATCTCGCTTGTCCCCGATCGGGCACTGCGGAAGGCGATCTGTGTGCCATCCGGCG
>JAEUQE010000695.1 GCA_016789785.1 Bryobacterales bacterium | reverse complement strand
TGATGGATGCGATGCGTGGCGACCCAGAAAATCGGTCCGCCTTCCAAGGTCAGTGTGCCGCACAGCGCGAAGAAGTACTCCATCCATAGCGGACACTTGTATCCGCGGTGCGTGTGCAGACGGTGGTAGCCCAGGCTGATGCCCCAGCCCACCGCAATCCAATAAAGGACAAAGGCGACGATGACAGATCGCCATTCGAAATAGAACGGAGCGGCAAGCGCGCCCGCATGGAAGATGGCAAGAACGATGCCGGTAACCCAGTTGATCTGGCGGCGGTCTTCGAGTTGGATGATGTCAGAACTCATTCGCGATCCTGAGAGGAATTTCCTCTCCTACGTTATCAGCCATTACCAGGGAGAATTGTAAGAGTTGTGTAATTTCGAGCGGTCTTCGCGGTCCGGGAGGCATTCGCGCCACCCGCGTTTGCGGACTACGGTACCAGATCCACCCGGTAAAGGTCAGAGATGGCGCTGTCGAGCTGTCCAAACACGAGTTGCCGGTCGTCGGGGCTCACCGTGACGGACCCTTCCCACAGCACGGGCAAGTTGCGGATCTCCACTGCCGGAATCGACGCGGAACCCTGGTAGGCGATCCGCGGGGGCTTCGCAGAGGGGTCCAAATAGTAGAAACCGGTGGAGGAAACCGCCCAGCCTCCCCATACCGAGGCTGGAATCGATGCCACCTGCTCTTCCGCGCCGCCCCCAACCGGCATCCGCCACAGACCAGAATTCGGCTCACGCTTGGCGTAGTAGAGCCACTTGGCGTCGGGCGATTCGATGGCGCGAAATCCGCCGGCGACGGTGACCTGACGCGCCGGTTGGGACCGGTCGGCGGCGATCTTCCAGATCTCCCAGGCGCCGCTTGCGTCGGTGGCGAAGTAGATGAACTGCCCATCGGCGGACCACGAGGGCACCACCTCATTGGCAGGTTCCCACGTGAGCCGGCGATTCGTTTTGCCGTCCGCCGTAACGATGTAGATGTCCGCATGGCCGTCGAGCCGGGTATCGTATGCGATATAACGGCCGTCGGGCGACCAGCGGGGACTCCCTGTCACCGGGCCGTTGACGAAGGTGAGCCGCCTGGGTTCGGCGCCATCGGAGCGCATCACCCAGATCTCGCTTGTCCCCGATCGGGCACTGCGGAAGGCGATCTGTGTGCCATCCGGCG
>JAEUQE010000694.1 GCA_016789785.1 Bryobacterales bacterium | reverse complement strand
CTGCTGTCCTTGCGCGTCGCCGGGATCCTGCCGCGACGGCGCGCGACGCGGCGGCATCACCGTGCGCGCCCGCGCGGAACGGGTCGCCGACGGGCCCACGATGTTGATCGAGGTGATCGACACGGGGATCGGGATTCCACCGGAGGTGTTGCCGCGGCTCTTCGAGCGATTCCAGCAGGCCGATGCCTCGACGACACGTCGCTTTGGCGGGACCGGACTGGGCCTGGCCATCGTGAAGCGCATCACCGAGCTGATGCACGGCGCCGTTGGGGCGCGATCCCAGCAGGGCAAGGGGTCGACCTTCTGGGTGCGCCTGCCGTTGCGCGAGAGCGCCCCCGCAAAACCGATGATGGCCGACGACGCCTCCGGGGACCTCAACCTGTCCGGGCTGAAGGTGCTCGTGGCGGAGGACAATGCGGTGAATCGCCTGGTGGCCGGCGCGATGCTCGAACACCTGGGTATTGAGGTGCACTTCGCCGAGAACGGGGTCGAGGCCGTATCGACCGTCACCGCGGAGCGACCCGACCTGGTGCTCATGGATTGCCACATGCCGGAGATGGACGGCTTCGATGCCACGGTCGCGATCCGCGCGCACGAACGCTCCCTGGGCCAGCTGCCCGTCATGATCGTGGCGCTCACGGCGAGCGTCGCGGGTGAGGAAGAAGCGCGATGCCGCAAGAGCGGGATGGATGGCTTCCTGGCCAAGCCGCTCCAGGTGCCCCAGCTCGTGCAGGTGTTGCGGCGCGTGCGCGATCGCGCGCTCGCGGGAGACGCGTTGTAGCCCCGCTTCACCCGGCGCGGGACCGATGGCGGCGTGGGCGCACGCGCCGCATACTGCGTCCCCATGCGACGCTTCCTGACCTTCCTCCTGCTCGGCCTGGCGCCGGTCCCCATGGCGGCGCAGCGCGGACCCACGCGCATTCACCCCTCCGTCACGCTCGACCCGCCGCAGGGACGCACGCGCCACATCGACTTCACGACCGACGAGGTTTGGCAGATCCTCCTTCAGCGCCAGCCGCCGTGGGGCGGAAGCCATCGCGACCTGATCACGCTGTACCGCAACGCGAGCGGCGGTGAGTGCCCGCTCGTGATCGACAAGGACCAGGCCCCTTCGTGCGGCACAGGCTCGTCGCGCTTCGGATGCTGGACGTGCACAGTCGTCGAGAAGGACCGGAGCATG
>JAEUQE010000693.1 GCA_016789785.1 Bryobacterales bacterium | reverse complement strand
TCGGGCGAAGCGCCGCTGGTCGATACGGGAAGCGCCACCATTGGCGCGGTGATTGAGAATCGCCGGGTGCGCGATCTCCCGCTGAACGGACGCAACGCACTCGCGCTGACCCTGCTGGTGTGATCTCGAATGCCGGGCCGACAAACTCGGGCTTCGGCGATCGAGGGATTCAGATTTCGTCGCTCTCGATCAACGGGTCGCCGAACTCGATGAACAATCAGACGCTGGATGGCAACAATAATGTGCTGAGCTACGTGGGCGAGGTCGGCGTGCCGCCGGCAGTGGACGCCGTGGAAGAGTTCAAGGTACAGAGTGGCGCCATGTCGGCGGAGTTCGGCTTCACGGCTGGCGGCACCATCAATCTGGTGACGAAGTCCGGCACGAATGATCTGCACGGCACGGTCTACGAATTCCTTCGTAACGACAAGTTCGACGCGCGCAACACGTTTGCGCCGCGGCGTCTGCCTCTGCGGTACAACCAGTTTGGCGTTTCGGCGGGCGGAGCTGCGATCAAGAACCGCACGTTCGGATTCTTCAACTGGGAGGAGTACCGGCTGCGGGTCGCGACGCCTCGCATTGCCTCGGTCCCGATTGAAGAGTTCCGCGCCGGCAACTTTGCGCGGCTTGCCAATGCGAATGGCACACCGGTCCCGATCTTCGATCCCATCACCACGCGCACCAACCCTGCCGGGCAGGGCCAGATCCGCGATCTGTTTCCCGGCAATGTGGTACCTGCCAGCCGCTTCGATCCGGTGACGCGGAAGATCCTCGATTTCTGGCCGGCTCCAAACCGCACTCCGATCAATGCCTTCACGTTCTCGCAGAATTTCGAGGATCAGGCCAAGAACACGACCAACTGGACGCAGTACAACTGGCGCGTGGATCATCGCCTGAACGATAAGAACTCGATGTTCTTCCGCTATAACGCAGGCGCGGCACTATACCTTGGGCAACACGATCTTCACCGATCCGACGGTTGGCCAGGCGCGCGAGGACCAGCAGACGAATCGCAATATCATGTTCTCCGACACGCACCTGTTCTCGCCGACGCTGATCAACAATCTGCGCGTTGGAGTGATGCGGCAGATCTTCATCTTCCAGGCCGTGAACGCCGGCAAGGAATGGCCGCGCAAGCTGGGACTGCCGGAGATCGTGCCCAACGACCAGTTTCCGCAACTCGA
>JAEUQE010000692.1 GCA_016789785.1 Bryobacterales bacterium | reverse complement strand
GCTTGATGGACTCTTCGCGGGCCCGCGGCGCGACGATTCGTTGCGCCTCCGTCTGGCCGCGCGCGAAGAAAAGCGCCGGGGCTCTCTGCATCGTCTGCTGCGACGACTCGACCCCCATGCCGCCACTCGGATTCATGCGAACGACCACAACAAGCTGATCCGTGCACTCGAGATCTGCATCCTCGCGCGCCAGCCCGTCACTCATCTCTATCAGACCGGCTCGGAGCCTCTGCGAGGATTCCATACAATCTTGATCGGACTTGATCCAAACCGCGCCGATCTTTACGCGGTCTTAGACGAGCGCTGTATGACTATGCTGAACGGGGGACTGGTGGAAGAGGTCCGCGCGATTCTCGCCATGGGCTATTCCCGCGAATGTAAACCGTTTGAAGCAATCGGTTACAAACACGCACTGTGGTTAATTGACGGCAAGTATCCCGCCGAATATATATTCGACGAGATGAAAAAAGATACAAGACATTACGCCAAGCGGCAGTGGACGTGGTTCAAAAAGGACACTCGGGTGTCCTGGATGACCGGATTCGGACACTTTACGCAAGTGCAACAAAACGTGGATGAAACACTCCTTACAAGACTTTCTCCGTAGAAGATTTTTTTTAGTGGGCGGCGGAACTTTTTTCCCGATGAACCGTATATAGAAAGTGAGCAACAACCGTTGCGAACCTGACGACATAAGATCGAGGAGAAAAGATCAAAATGAAGAAGTTTATGTTTGGCTTTGCAGTGATGGCATTGGCAGTGGCAAGCGCGGCGGACACCTACCGGGTAACGCTGTTTCAGCCTTCCATCGTCGCGGGCAAGGAACTGAAGCCCGGCGATTACAAGATCACGGTGGATGGCGACAAGGCCGTTCTCAGCCAAGGCAAGAACTCCGTGGAGACCTCGGTGAAGGTGGAAGCGGGCGAGAACAAGTTCAACAGCACGTCCGTGCGCTACATGAACGCTGACGGCAAGTACAAGGTCCAGGAAATCCGGATCGGCAACTCCAACAAGAAGATCGTCTTCGCCAACCAGGATCAGACGGGACTCTAATCAGCCAATAAGGTTTTGTCCTCTCAAGCGCCGGATACGGTCTGTGCCTTCGCTACACTAAAGGCATGAGGCTGTCTCCGGCGCTTCGTATTTTCGCCATCGCTTCTCTTCTGCTCCATTCCCAGTCCGCACTCG
>JAEUQE010000691.1:946-1191 GCA_016789785.1 Bryobacterales bacterium | reverse complement strand
GGCAGAGCGTGGCGGTCTACGAGGCAGCAGCGGGTACGACGTGGCGCCATGGCGAGCCGGCGCAGCGGGACACGCGTGCGGCACTGCGCGAGCTCGTGCGCTACGCCACCCTTGCGCCGTCCAGCCACAACACGCAGTGCTGGAAGTTCGCGCTGGCGGAGCGGTCGGTTTCCATTCTCCCCGACTACTCGCGGCGCTGCCCGGTGGTGGATCCCGACGATCACCACCTCTTCGTCAGCCTGGGC
>JAEUQE010000691.1:0-936 GCA_016789785.1 Bryobacterales bacterium | reverse complement strand
CCACTGCGAGGCCGCCTTCGACGGGGAGGCCGCCGAGGTCCTGAACTGCGCGCTGGCGCCCGCGCCGAGCCGACGAACCGCCCTGTTCGAGGCCATTCCGCAGCGTCAATCGACCCGCGGCGAGTTCGACTCGCGGCCGCTTTCGAACGAGGAGCTGCGGCGGCTCGAGGCGGCCGGCTCGGGCAGGGGCGTGAGCGTGCGCCTGCTCACCGGGGCGCAGGCGTTGGAACGCGTCCTGGAGTTCGTCGTCGCGGGGAACACGGCGCAGATGCGGGACCCGGCGTTCGTGCGCGAGCTGAAGGCGTGGATCCGCTTCAACGGCAGCGATGCGGCGCGCACCGGCGACGGCCTGTTCGCAGGGGCGTCCGGAAACCCCTCCGCCCCGGCCTGGCTTGGCGGCCTGCTGTTCGATGCCTTCTTCACCGCGGCGGCCGAGAACGACAAGTACGCGCGGCAGGTCCGCAGCGCCGCGGGGATCGCGGTGTTCGTCTCGGAGCGCGACGATCGCGCGCACTGGATCGAGGCGGGGCGTTGCTTCCAGCGCTTCGCGCTGCAGGCGACCGCGATCGGCGTCCGCACCGCGCATCTCAACCAGCCGGTCGAGCTCGCCACGCTGCGCCCCGCCTTTGCCGCCGACCTGGGCATCACGAACGGCCGGCCGGATCTGGTGATCCGTTTCGGCAGGGGGCCGGCGATGCCCCGATCCCTGCGCCGTCCGCTCGACGCCGTGCTGCTGTGAGGGGCGGCGCCCGCCGCCGGCCACCTCAAGGGTGGGCCTGGCCGTCCTCTTCCGTGCCCAGCAGCTTGCGCATCCGCCGCAGCCCCATGAAGACGATGCCGGCGATGACCGGGATCGACACCGCGGTGAGCACCTCCGGCGTCAGCGGCTCGATCAGGTGCTTTGCGCCCTTGGCGACGTAGTTCACCAGCTGCGAG
>JAEUQE010000690.1 GCA_016789785.1 Bryobacterales bacterium | reverse complement strand
GTGCTGATCAGCGAGAATCTCTATAACAAGGAATTCGTCGACAAGTACACCAACTTCGCGCAGTTCGAACGTCAGATCCGCGAGCACTTCCAGCGTTACACTCCGGAGTGGGCCGAAGGGATCAGCGGCATACCCGCCGCCGACACGCGCCGCATCGCGCGAGAGTTCGGCTCGCGCGGCCCCGCGATTGTGCCCGCCCACAAGAAGACACTCTGCGCGAACTACGCCAACGCATCGCAACTCATGCAGGCGATCACAATTCTCAATATCCTTGCGGGGACTGTGGACCGGCCCGGTGGACGCTACTTCGCCCGTGCTTTCTCGGTTCCCGGTGTAGACGCCGTCTATCCGCCTCCCGCGTATCCGGCAAGGACGGGACGCCGGGTGGATGGCAAGGACAAACTCCCCTTCGTGCTCGAGGACGGGGGCGGCATGTTCTCCACGCTTGCCGATGGTGTTCTGAACAAGTTCCCGGGGATGGTCAAGTTCGGGTTCGTGAACGCTTATACGGCCCTCGGATTTCCCCAGCCGAAGCAGATGGAAGAAGCGCTCCGCAGCATTCCCTTCCTGGTCACCATGGATGTGCTCCCCACGGACACCGTCATGATGTCGGACATCGCGCTTCCATCGGCAATGTATCTCGAAGTGAATGACATTGTTACTCGGGAGTACAACGCGAAGTATCCGCAGGCGGTGCCTCGTGTCGCGGTGGCTCCGCCGATCTTTGAAGCCCGTGGCGCGGCGTTCGTGGCCCTCGAACTCGGCAAGCGGCTCACGCCGGATTACTTCAAGCTGCCAAACGGCGAGTTCATCAATACGAACACGCTCCTGGACGAGAAGACGAGACGCGCCGGACTTGGCGAGAACTTTGCCGAATTCCGTACCCGCGGTTTGACAACGCGTCAGGCGCCTTTCGTTCCTCGCGAAACCTTCGCAACTCCCGGCAATACCGGCAAGTGCCAGATTTACGTGCCGCAGTTCGCCGAGCGGAGTGTCGATCCACTGCCGGTCTGGAAACCCAAGCGGGATGAACCGAACGCGCAGTACCCTTACTATCTGCTCACTTTCATTCCCGCGGTTCACAAACGCAACAGCACGCAGAACAACAAGATCCTCAACGAAATGATGGGAACCAACGATGTCCAGATCCCAACGGCCATCGCGGCGCGCCTTGGCATTCGCGAGGGGGATCTG
>JAEUQE010000068.1 GCA_016789785.1 Bryobacterales bacterium | reverse complement strand
AAGAGCCCATAGGTCGGAAGAGTGCCGAACATGTGATGCTCCGGGTAGCGATCCGGGCTCTCAGGCACGGTGCGTCCCGCGTCTTCACCAGTTCCACCACCTTCAAACGACAACCGCAGATTGGCGAGTGTTACGTTTTCAATCGAGTGACCGGGAAGGCCGGAAATCGCGCATCCGGTGCGTGTGCCCCCGTGCGCCTCAATGTTGCTGATGGTGATATTGTGCATGCGGCCGGTGCCCGGCGTTTCGCCACCTTTCACGAACGGACGGGCTCGATTGCCGAGCCGCAGAAATAGCGGATTGTTCACGCGATGCATCGTGATGTTCGAGATGGTCACGCCGTCGAGCACTCCGCCGTCGACAATCTGCAGCGTGACACCCGAGAGCCGCGTGTCGTGGATCGAACAATTCGAGATGGAAATGTTTTGGAAGCCGCCGTTGGTCTCCGTGCCAAGCTTCAAAGCGTTGCAGTGACTGCTGAGCACGCAGTTGGTGATCACGACATCCCTGGTGAGGCGCGCCAATGTGCTCTTGAGCACAATCGCGTCGTCGCCCGAGGAGATCTCGCAATCGGAGATACGCACGCGGTGGCAGCCATCAATATCGATGCCGTCGTTATTGGCGTTCGCGCGGCTGTGCACGCGGATGGACCGGATATCCACTTCGTCGCAGGCGAGGTAGTGCTGGACCCACATCGGCGAATCGAGCAGTGTGATGTTCGAGACAGAAACGCCGCGGCATCCCACCATGCGGATCAGGTAAGGGCGCGCCAGATATGGCCCCGGAAAGGACTTGCCCTGGCCGTCGATCTTGCCCATCCCGGTGATTGCGACGTCCTCGGCGTTCTCCGCGTAGATCAAACATCTGTCGACGTAATTGTCAGTGTAGGAACGGAGTGCGGGAATACGCTTCGGGTAATGGTTGAGGTCGCGGCTGCCGAGCAAGGTGGCGCCGTTCTCCAGTTCCAGCGTCACGCGGCTTCGCAGTGCGAGGCCGCCACTGAGATAGCGCCCCGGCGCGAAGTACACGCGGCCGCCGCCAGCCTCGCTGGCCGCGTCAATCGCCCTCTGGATGGCATTGGTGTCGAGCGCGATCCCATCGCCCTTCGCGCCGAGATCGCGGACATTGTAGATGCCGCGTGCAGCCGGTGAGGCGGCGAAGGCTGATGGCGCGCCGAGTGATGCCGCTGCTCCATATCCGAACCACCGGCGCCGGGACGTCTCCGGGTTGCGCATGGAGTACCTCCGGCCGGAGTGTATCAGAGCCGGCGGCGCTGAGCCGGGCCCGCCAATCACTGGAAGTGGCCTGCGGCAACCAAACATCTTGTGATGTAGTTGTCTTGAGCACCTACGCCCGGCAGGCGGCGCGTACCTGATCCACCATGCGCTTCTGTAACTTTTCCACCGTGGCCATGATCGAGCGCACCTGTTGTTTTGCGCGCGCGCGATCGCGATGGATTGCGCCAAGCCGGGACCACAGTTGATCGCCGCTGGTCTCGTCCACTTCGAAGAACCACTCGCTCGCGCCGAAATCGCGGTACATCTGGCCCTTGCATGTATCGGTGGGCTGACGGACGTAGAATGCCGGTGTGCCGTTGTGCAAGGCAATCAGCGGCGAGTGGCACTCCACGCTGATCACCGCCAGTGCCTTGGAATACACTGAGGCCGCTTCATCGGGCAGCCAGAAGCGATCGCGCCACACCACGTTGCGCTTCACCTCCGCCGGAAGCGGGTCCACCAGCACCTCCTTTGCCATCTCCACCTGATAAGTCATCTCGGCGCACGCGAGCACTTTGTTGCCCGTGTTCTTGACATAGGAGATGATCAATTCGCGGATCTTGCCGTGGTCGCGTTCCGTGGTGCGAGTGTTGATTGCGTCCTTCACATCGTCGGAGGGGACACGGGCCGTGTTGCGGATGCGGTAGTACGGGGTGTAACGCAGCCTGGGAATGACGCAAATGAACTTACCGTCTTCCAGGCCGTGCTGGTTGAGGAAGGCCAGCCCTGCCGCATCGTCACGGATGTTCATGCCGAGTTGCGCGTCGGGCCCAAACTCCAGCACTGGAGTCTTTACACCCTGCGCCCGGAGATAATCGCGCGAAATCGTGTCGCGGCAGAAGAAGAAGGCGGCGCGGTCGATCACGTAGCGCAACTCGCTGCTCAGATGGGTAGGCGGAAGCTTCACAGCCTTCCTCCGCAGGTTGGCAAGCGTGCCGCCTTCGGGTTCGCGTCCATCGCCGAATCCGGAGATGGGATCCGTGCTCACGCCGAAAACGCCCACCGGCTTGCCGGTCGCCTTGTGAAACGCTACGGCGTGGTTGCTTGCGGGAAACCCCGATCCGGAACCGCTGAGATAGAGATCGGCTTCCTGCCACGCTTTAGCAAGTTCGGATGTCGACGGGAGATCGTCCTTGCCGAGGCCGCCCTCGACGATGCGTAGACGCGGGTAGTTCTTCGTAAGCAGGTCTCGCGAGCCGTGGCCGAGCCGGCCTGGCCACAACATGAGTTCGGCTTCGGCAAAGTGTTTCTGCAGCAACGCCAGAGCGCCCGGCGTGTGCCCGACGTCGCCGATGTTCACGCTCTGCCACGAACTGCGCAGCAGAATGCGCGGCACGCGTTTGCGATTCTGCGCGGCGGCAGGCGTGCCAATCGCGGCGGGGCTGAGGAAGAAATGGCGGCGTGTCAGGGTAGTCATATTTATAACTTCCAATTGTACGTTGTATCTCGCAACTTGACAAAATGGTGCGGATTTGTCCCAAATTTTGCAAGCACGGAGGGCACGCGGCGAGCTATAGTGATACGCTTGAGGCCTTGTGAATCATGACATCTCATCCCAAAGGCTCCCAAGCCCGTGTACTCCTCTCCTCCGTCTTCGGACCCTACGCTCAAGATGATCCCTTCGGCAGCCGCTCCATCAACCCGATGGAGCTCTATCATAATCAGGTGACGCGCGCGCAAGGCGCGTTTTCGCTCCGCATGTTCCACCGCTCGTGGGGCATCATGATGATTCAGGAAAACATCACGGCGCCGTGCACGGTGCTCGACTTCCCGAAGCGCGACGACTTCGCGCGGGAGCTGCGGGAGCACGCTTACGACGTGGTCGGCATCAGTTCCATCATCGTCAATGTCGGCAAGGTGCGGGAGATGTGCCGCATGGTCCGCGAGTTGTCGCCGCGATCCGTGATCGTTGTGGGCGGCCATGTCACCGCGATCCCGGGCATCGAGTACATGATTGACGCCGATCACATCGTGAAGGGCGACGGCGTGAAATGGATGCGCGAGTATCTCGGCGAAGATGTGACAGCGCCGATCCGGCATCCGGAGATCGTGTCCGGTTTCGATCTGCGCGTGATGGGCATCAAGGTGCCGGAGAGCCGCTCGTCCACGGCGGCCACGGTGATTCCTTCGGTGGGTTGCCCCATGGGGTGTAACTTCTGCACAACGTCGGCTTTTTTCGGCGGCAAGGGTAAGTCGATGGACTTCTTCCGAACCGGCGATGAGTTATTCGAAGTGATGCGGGACCTTGAAAAGAAGCTCGGATCGAAGTCGTTCTTTGTCATGGATGAGAACTTTCTGTTGAACCGCAAGCGGGCTCTGCAATTGCTCGAGCGCATGAAACAGGATGCCAAGAGCTGGCTGTTCTACATCTTCAGTTCGGCGAATGCGATCCGGAAGTACACCATGGAGGAGCTGGTGGAGCTTGGCGTTTCGTGGACATGGCTGGGGCTGGAGTCGCCCCGGTCGAGTTACGCGAAGCTGAATGGCGTGGATACCAGGGCGCTGGTCCACGAGATGTCGGATCACGGAATCAAGCTATTGGGTTCGACCATTGTGGGTCTGGAGCATCATACGCCTGAGAACATTCGCGAAGAAATCGAATATGCGGTGGAGCACAACACCGATTTTCATCAGTTCATGCTCTACACGCCCGTGCCGGGTACACCGCTCTATCATCAGATCAAAGAGGAGGGCCGGTTGCTCGATGTGGATTTGGCGGATATTCATGGCCAGTACAAGTTCAATTTCCAGCATCCGGCCATTACGCCCGACCAATCGAAGTCTTATCTCGATTTCGCGTTTCAGCGTGATTTTGAGCGGAACGGGCCGAGCCTGTACCGGATTGTCCGCACCACGCTGCAGGGATGGAAGCGGTATCACAATCATCCGGATGCGCGCGTGCGGGAGCGGTTCCAGTTTGAAGTGCGCAGCCTGCGGAACGTGTATGCGGGGGCGTTGTGGGCGATGGAGCGGCAACTGCGGGATACCAACGAGGCCGTGGCGGCCCGCGTGCGCGAACTCCGCAAGGAGATTGAGCGCGAGTTCGGGTGGATGGCGAGGTCGGCCTCCGCTTTGATGGGTCCGTTCTTGCTTTGGACCGCGAAACGCGAAGAGCGCCGTCTGGCCCAGGGCGTAACGTACGAGCCACCAACGTTCGTGGAGCGCCGGAACTGGGTGGAAGCCTGATCAGCGTGACACAATGCGCACGCGATTCAACTTCTGAGACGCCGCACTCAGCGGGCTAACAACCGGGAGAACAGTCCGCCTTTTCGTGGCGCGCGCGGCACGTTGAGCATCTCTCGCAGCGGTTCCGCCTCGTCGTCGGTAAGCGCCTTGGTCTCGCGGATTGCGAAGTCGGCCTCGCGAATCCTGCAGAAATGATCCACGCAATGCCAGCAGGCGGCGACATGAAAATCGAGATCGTGTTTGCGGCTCCAGGTAATGCGGCCATCAATGGCGTCGAGAAACATCCTCGCGTCCATGCAGCGCTCACCCTTGGCCGCCACGGCAAGGCGTCCCAACTCGAGCCCGTTGCGCCCAACCAGCCCCTGGGTCCAATGGTCCAGGTTCTGGCGGAGTAACTCGCCGGCCCGGCTACGGGCGGCACTGACGGTAGAAGCCTCAATGTTGATCATCCTGGCCGACGCCTCGGCGTCCCAGTCCATCGATTCGAGCCAGACAAATTGGCGCTCCATGGCGGTCAGTGGTTCGAACGCTTTGGTAAGGGTATCGAGGTCCAGCAGGATGTCCGACGCGGTGCTCGCGCGCTCGCCTTCCACGGCGGCGACCACCTCCTGGCGCAGCGCGGCGATGAACTGGCGCTCGGTCACATGCTCCGCCGTGTAAAGCGGATGGGCGGGTTGCTTGAGCACTCCGAGTACGCGGTCAATCAGTTTGATGTCGGAGGCCCTGTCCGGATAATAGTGGGCCAGAAGCCAACGAATCACCGGAACATAGTTGACGATCAAGTAACGCCAACCTTCGGCTTTGCCTGCCCGGCAATCAAAAATCATGTCAAGGCATGTGTAGATAGCCAAGGTCGAAATCCTCTCTCCAGGGCATAGGACGATGCCCACTTACAGATCAAAACGAATTCCCTGTGCGAGCGGCAACTGGCCGGACCAGTTAATTGTCACGGTCTGCCGCCGCATATACGCTTTCCACGAGTCCGAGCCCGACTCGCGCCCTCCGCCGGTGTCCTTCTCCCCGCCGAAGGCGCCGCCAATCTCGGCCCCGGAAGTGCCGATGTTCACGTTGGCGATGCCGCAATCGGAGCCGCGATGGCTGAGAAACGTTTCGGCGGCCATCAAGTCGCGGGTAAAGATGGCGGAACTGAGTCCTTGCGGAACGTTGTTATGCCACTGAATCACTTCCTCGAGCGTCTCGAATTCAATGACATAGAGAATCGGAGCGAATATCTCCTCGCGGATGATCTTCATGTTCGGGTTGGCGCGAACGATGGTGGGCTCGACGAAGTAGCCCGGGCGGTTGATGCGTTTGCCGCCATAGACGATATCGCCGCCAGCGGCCTCCACCAAGCCAAGGCCATCCATCATGCGCGTGATGGCGCGCTCGTCGATCAGCGGACCCATGAGCGTCGAGGAGTCGAGCGGGTCGCCGATGCGCACTTGCTTGTAGGCCTCCTGGAGGCGGTTGACGAAGCCTTCGGCGATCTTCTGATGCACGAACAGGCGCCGGATGGTGGTGCATCGCTGGCCGGCGGTGCCGACAGCGCCGAACAGAACGGCGCGCAACGCGAGATCGAGGTCGGCATCCGGCATGATGATCACGCCGTTGTTGCCGCCCAGCTCAAGTAACGTCCGTCCAAAGCGCGCGCCCACCCATTGCGCGACATGCTGGCCCATCTGGCACGAGCCGGTCGCACTTACAAGGGGGATGCGGCGGTCTTCGAGCAGCCGCTGGCTGACGTCCTTGTCCGTGCCGATCACCAACCCGAAAATGCCCTTCCACCCGTGGCGCTCCAGTACCCGATTGACTAAGTGCTGAACAGCGATCGCGGTAAGTGGCGTCTTGAGCGAAGGTTTCCAGAGAACCGTGTTGCCGCACACGGCGGCGATCAGCGCATTCCATGCCCACACCGCGACGGGAAAGTTAAAAGCCGTAATCACGCCCACCATCCCGAGAGGATGCCACTGCTCGTACATCCGATGGCCAGGGCGTTCGGAGTGCATGGTCAAGCCGTAAAGCTGCCGCGAGAGGCCGACCGCGAAGTCGGCGATGTCGATCATCTCCTGCACCTCGCCGCGGCCCTCGGCGAGGATCTTGCCGGCTTCGAGACTGACCAGGGCGCCTAAATCATCCTTGGCCTTTCGTAACTCGTCGCCGATTTCGCGTACAATCAGGCCGCGCTGCGGAGCGGGAAGCATGCGCCACTTATCGAAGAGTTTGACGGTCTGATAAGTTGCGTCGTCGTAGTCTTCCTCGATTGCCATGCGCACGCTGGCAAGAATGGACCCGTCGGCGGGATTGATGGAGTCCAGAAGTTCGCCGCCGGGCTGACGGATCCACTCTGAACCATGGGCGCCGCTATTTACACGGTCAATTCCGAGACGTGCGAGAATCTCGGCGGGATTGGGCCGGGCGTTGGATTGTGAGCTTGGAGAATTGGTTGTGCCAGCCATCGAAATGCCTCCGGGCCAACGGCGAACGGGCGATTTGCCGCGCCGGCGCGTTGCCTGATTCTTTCTGTGATTTTCTGTTGATATGGTGGATCGAACCAGCGGACGTGTCCGTGATTCGCAGCGATGCGCCATGCCGCCGGACGCGTGGTGGCGCCGAGGCTCTTGGTCGCGCGTAAGTGCAGTGGATCGCCGGGGACGGGGAGAGTAATTACTGCGAGCGCCGCATCCATCAGCCCTCCGGAAAATGGTGCGCAGTGTAGGTCGTGGAGGCGGCGGACGCCGTCGATGCGGGTGTTCAGCGAGAAATTCACGCTTAAGCCTGTGCGCCGATCGAGCGTCACGAGTAAACCGAGATCGTGGAGGATACCTTTGCTGCCAGTTTGGATGGTCACCACCGTGGGCGGGTGTTCGCCGGGCTTGGCGAAAATTCCCGGTATCTGGCGCCGCGTGGATCCGGCCGCGCGAATCTGCGGAAGAAGGCTGAGGACTGCGATACCGGCGGCGTTGTCCGTGAAGGCCGTGAACTGTCCCCAACGCTGCCAATCCGCCATGCGCGGCCCTCCATGGCGGTCCATGCTGGGGACGAAGAGATCGGTGCAGGCGTAGGGGCGGTTCCGCGCCGGCCTGAGCGAATGTGTGAAGCCGGCTTCAGCGATGAAGCCTGAGGTGGGCGATAGAATGCTCTTCGCGGATGGGCCGAGGATGTGGAAGCGGGAAGCCACCACCCCACATTCTAGCCTGTTGGGTCGGGGGAAAGCGGTTGGTTCAGGTCTTGCCGGACCCGCGAACTCGCGGTCTGGTTTGTTCCCCCGCCGGCAATGTATTGCGTTCTTGCACACGAAGGGCTTTGCGTAGTAAAGTGATTCATGATGACGAGACGCCTGTTGGTTTCCTCCCTTGGCGCCGCCGGGCTTGGGGGTGCGTGGGTGCGTTACCTGGAACCGCATTGGTTCGAACTTACTCACACCCAGGTCCGGCTGGCTGGGGTTCGGCACACGCGCATCCTCCACATCGCCGACATTCACACCTCCGACGGAATGGCCGCCGAGGATCTGGAGCGCGGGCTGAAGATGGGGCTGGCTCAGCGTCCGGACGTGATCTGCCTGACGGGAGATTTCGTGAGTTCGACCACCGGTTTCGATGAACCCGGGTTGAGACGAATGCTGCGCCGGATCGCGGACACCGCACCGGCGTTCGCAGTACTCGGCAACCACGATGGGGGACGCTGGCTGGCGCGGTTCGGCGGCGAGCCGTCCATCCACAAGCTCAGCGATCTGGTACAGTCTGCTGGTGTCCACCTGCTTCACAATCGCAGTGCGCGGTTCGGATCGATGCGCTTGGTAGGACTGGCGGATCTGTGGGCCGGCGGCTTCGACCCGCACGCGGCGTTTGCCGGAGTGGATCCCGCCGAACGGGCGATTGTGCTTTGTCACAACCCCGACGGGAAGGACCGCCTGAGAGCCATGCCGTGGACTCTGATGCTCAGCGGGCACACGCATGGAGGGCAGGCTCGTGTGCCCGGAATTCGGCCCGATTGGGCGCCCGTGTCCGACAAGCGTTTTGTTTCGGGGCTTCACGCCTGGGACGAACGCCAACTGTTCATCACCCGGGGGCTCGGGTCGCCGAAGCATGTCAGGGCATTGTGCCGGCCTGAGGTGTCGATCCTGGAGATCGCGAGCGGGTAGGTGCCTTCCAGCAGTGCGCCCGGAGAAGCTTGCGCCGCCCACTTACTTCTTCCGCGGCCTCTCCGTCTGCGAGTTAATCGGACGAACCACAACCGGCATCGGCCGCGCCACCGGAATCAGCGAATTCACGGGCTCCGGCGCCGCCGGCTGCTGATGAAACTGCGTCACAATCTCCCGGTTCAGCGTCGCCACAAACTCCTCGATCTGACGCTGCATCGCCGCCATCTTCTCGCGCATGTTGAGAATGATCTCCACACCCGCCAGGTTCACGCCCAACTCCCGCGTCAGTTGAAGAATCACTTCCAGCCGTTCCAGATCCTCATCCGTGTACAGCCGCGTGTTGCCGTCACTGCGCGAAGGCAGCAGCAACCCTTCGCGCTCATACAAACGCAAAGTCTGCGGATGGATGCCGTACTGCTCGGCAACCGAACTGATCATGTAGACGCCTTTGGAACGCTTCTTCGACATGCAACACCTATTGGGCTCAGACGTGCGTCCAGACTTCGGCGCGTGGGTCTTCGGGATGGAGTGACGCAAGCTCGCGCAGGATCTCGCGAGTGCGTTCATCATTGGCTTTGGGCGCCTGCAGCACGACCTCAATAATCTGGTCACCGCGCGTGTTGGCTCGCGCATTCTGCACGCCTTTTTCCCGCAGCCGGAACTTCTGGCCGTTCTGTGTGCCTTGCGGGATCTTCAGAATCGCACGGCCATCGATCGTCGGGACCTCGATCTTGGCGCCCAGCGCCGCCTCGGTAATGCTCACCGGAATCTTGATCTCGATGTTGTCGCCATCGCGGTGGAAGAAGGGATGCTCCTCGGCCCGCACCGTGATGTAGAGGTCGCCCGGAGGCGCGCCCATCACGCCTGCGCTGCCTTTCCCGGTGACCCTCAGCCGCGAGCCCGACCGCGTGCCTGGCGGAATGCGCACATCCACCGATTCCGGTTGCGGGATGCGCCCCTCGCCCATGCACGAAGGGCAGACATTGCGGGCTTTGCCCGAACCCCCGCACCGTGGACACGTCAGGCTGAAGCGCATCGCCCCGGCCATTTGGTTCACATTGCCCGATCCGTTGCATTGCGGACACGTCGTCGACGAGCCGCCGGTGCTGCCGCTGCCATGGCATGACATGCACACTTCCTGGCGGTTGATGGTGAGCCGCACCTGCGTCCCGCGAATCGATTGCCAGAAGTCGATATTGAGTGCGTATTCGAGATCCGAGCCCCGTTCCGGCTGCCGCGCATGCGACTGCTGCCGCCCACGCCCAAAGAAATTGCTGAAGAGGTCGCGGAAACTGCCTTCGTTCGAAGGCCCGCCCGGTCCTCCAGGTCCTCCGCCAGGCCCGCCCGCGCCGAAGAACTCCGAAAAGTCGAACCCGCCAAAACCCATGTTCGGCCCCGCGCCCGGCTGCGGACCCGCGCCCGCACCAGGAAACCCCTGCTCGCTGTAGAATCCGAACTGGTCGTACATCTGGCGCTTGCGGTCATCGCTCAGAACGTCGTAGGCTTCCTGCACGTTCTTGAACTTTTCCTCGGCAGCCTTGTCTCCCGGATTCAGATCCGGATGATACTTCCGAGCAAGCCGCCGGTACGCCTTGCGGACATCCTCCTGCGAGGCCTTCCGCGGTACACCGAGGGTTTCGTAGTAGTCGTGTTTGGAGGGCATCGCAATAAGTTCCTTGCCGGAGTCAAGGGTAAGTGGGCACTCCGCAACTTACAAAGTGCCCACTAAGTGTGTTTACTTACTTCTTATCGTCCACGTCAACGAACTCGGCGTCCACGACGTTGTCCTTCGGTTTCGCGCCGCCGTTACCGCCAGGACCGGCGCCGCCCGGACCCGCGCCACCCGGACCACCACTGCCCGCACTGCCGGGGTCGCCCGGCTGGCCCGCCGAACCCGAAGCCGCATACATCGCCTCGGCAAGTTTGTGCGAAGCCTGCGTCAGCTTGTCCACCGCCGTGTTGATCTCACTCACCGAGCCCGACGCAATCACCTTCTTCGTCTCTTCAAGCGCCGCCTCGACGTTCTTCTTATCCGATTCGTTGATCTTCGCGCCGTGATCCTTCAACATCTTCTCCACGTTGTAGACCATGGAATCGGCGCGGTTGCGAGCCTCGATCTCTTCCTTGCGCTTGCGATCATCCGATTCGTGCGACTTCGCATCGCCCGCCATCTTCTCCACTTCTTCCTTGCTCAAGCCCGAAGACGAGGTGATGGTGATCTTCTGTTCGTTGTTCGTCGCGCGATCCTTCGCCGTCACGTTCAGAATGCCGTTGGCGTCGATATCGAAGGTCACTTCCACCTGCGGCACGCCGCGTGGCGCCGCCGGGATGCCGACCAGCTGGAACACACCCAGCAGGCGGTTGTCACGAGCCATCGCGCGCTCGCCCTGGTACACCTTGATCTCCACCGACGTCTGGTTGTCCGAGGCCGTCGAAAAGACCTCGCTCTTGCGCGTCGGAATCGTCGTGTTGCGCTCAATCAGCTTCGTGAACACGCCACCCAGCGTCTCAATGCCGAGCGACAGCGGCGTCACGTCGAGCAGCAGCACATCCTTCACTTCGCCGCCCAATACGCCGCCCTGAACCGCCGCGCCCACCGCGACCACTTCGTCGGGGTTCACAGTCTTATTCGGTTCCTTGCCGAAGAACTCCCGCACCATGGAGACGACCTTCGGGATGCGCGTGGAGCCGCCCACCATCACTACTTCATCAATCTGCGCCGGCGTCATGCCGGAGTCCGAAAGTGCACGCTTGCAGGGCTCCAGCGCGCGCGACAGGATGTCGTCCACCATCTGCTCAAAGCGCGACCGCGTCAGCTTCATCTGCAGGTGCTTGGGCCCGGTCGCATCCGCGGTCAGGAACGGCAGGTTGATCTCGGTCTCCAGCATCGACGAAAGCTCGATCTTCGCCTTTTCGGCCGCTTCCTTCAGCCGCTGCAGAGCCATCTGGTCACGCGAAACGTCGATGCCGTTGTCGCGCTTGAACTCGGTGATGATCCAGTCAATGATGCGCTGGTCAATGTTGTCGCCGCCCAGGTGCGTATCGCCGTTGGTCGCCTTCACTTCCACCACGCCATCGCCCACTTCGAGAATCGAGATATCGAAGGTGCCGCCACCGAAATCGAAGACCGCGATGGTCTCGTCTTTCTTCTTGTCCAGACCATAGGCAAGCGCCGCCGCCGTCGGCTCATTGATGATGCGCATCACCTCCAGGCCCGCGATCTGCCCCGCGTCCTTGGTCGCCTGCCGCTGCGCGTCGTTGAAGTACGCCGGTACCGTGATCACCGCCTTGGTGACCTTCTCTCCCAGATAGGCTTCCGCCGCATCCTTCAGCTTCTTCAGCACGTGCGCCGAGATCTCCGGAGGCGACATCGTCTTGCCCACGGCGTCCACCCGCGCATCGCCCTGGTCGCCGCGAACCACCTTGTAGGGAACCAGTTTCGTCTCTTCCCCGACCTCTTCGTGCCGGCGTCCCATGAAGCGCTTGATCGAATAGATGGTATTCTCGGGGTTGGTAACCGCTTGCCGCTTGGCCACCTGGCCCACCAGCCGCTCGCCCGTCTTCGTGAAGCCGACCACCGAAGGCGTCGTGCGCCCGCCTTCCTGGTTCGGGATGACCACCGGTTGGCCGCCTTCCATTACCGCGACCACTGAGTTGGTGGTGCCCAAGTCAATACCAATGATTTTGCTCATATTCCTAAGTTCCGCCTCCATGACGTTGACCGCTCGGATGTCGATCTTGCTGCGCAAAGCGCCCGGTTCGGGTGCTGGATCGGGATCGCTGGCCAGAGGGCTGGAGTTCAGCTCCCATCGATTGCGCTCGATCTTAGTATCGAATCTTAGTGTTGTTTTGTCAAGTCTTGTTTTCATCCTCTCGCTCACCCCAGTTGCGTACCCCGCCGAGATCCTCGTCGCCTGCGCCTCCGACCTCGCCCCGGCACAGGCCGCATTGGCGGAATCATTTCAAAAGCTTGGCTCTGGAAAGTTAAAGTTCGTCACGGGGTCTTCCGGCATGCTGGCAAGGCAGATCTCCACCGGCGCCCCCTTCGATGTTTTCCTCTCCGCCAACGTGAAATATGTCGAGGATCTGGCGGCGTCGGGTGCGATTACCCGCGACTCGGTCATCGTCTATGCCACGGGCCGCCTCGCCCTCTGGTCACGCGACGGCAAGGTGCAGCGCCTTGAGGATCTGCGCCGGAAGGCGGTGCGGCACATTGCGATCGCGAATCCAAAGCATGCCCCCTACGGCGTGGCTGCCCAGCAGTTGCTGGAAAAGTCCGGGATGTGGGCGGCCGTGCGGGACCGGATCGTTTACGGGGAGAATGTCCGTCAGGCGCTGCAGTTCGCCGAAAGCGGGAATGCCGATGTGGTGCTCACGGCGTGGAGTCTGCTGCAGGGCAGGGGAGTGCTGCTGCCCGACAATCTGCATGACCCGATTGAGCAGGCCGCGGGCGTGGTGTCGCGCTCCCGGAACGCCGCCGAAGCCCGCCGGTTCGTCCAGTTCCTCCGCGGCTCCGAAGGCGCCGCGGTGTTACGCCAGTTCGGCTTCAGCCCGAGGTAAGCACAGCCCACTTCTACCCGTCACTGCCCGCCGCCTGCTCGCCAACGGTGGTCATCGTTGGCGGCTGGGCCCCTTCGTTACTGCATTGGCCCCGCCGAAATGAGCCTCCATCCCGGATTCGGACTCGGAGCCCTCACACCCACGTACGGTATTGCGCGAAGTCCGTGTCGGCTTGGTGCAGAACGCTTCTCCAATCGCGTCGGAGTGGCTCAACTCCGAAATCGCAAATCAGCATGAGCAGAAACTTCTCCAAAGACACCCGCCCGGTGGGCAGGTGTGCGCGTTGAAGATGAGCAAGTTCGCATTCCGCGCCCGCCGAGATATGGATATGCGGAAATACGATCGGGCTTCGGCTTTCAGGGTGCCAGTGATAGGAGAGGATTTCTCTTTCATCAGAACTCGCACAATCGCGTAAAGATAAGCAGAAGTCCTTACCTTCCACGGCCCGAGTCCCTCATCTTCGTATCGAACGACGTGGAAATGCTGCGTCAAGAGCAACGACACCTGTGACACTCCACGCAAGGGAACAGGGACGGGGGCCAACACCAGCGCAAGAGGGATCTCGGGTTTGATCTGAGTCCGGTTGGGGGTCACCGTGGGGCTTCGCTCTGCGACGCAAGAAAGCGACCGCCGCACTGGTTCGAGAAACGCATTCAACGCTTCTACATGAGTTCTACCCGCCAAGGAGGAGCCTACTCCAAGTCACCGAACGGGGCAAGCATGGACAGATAGAGGATTCGGGGATCTGCGCAATGCTCCTCTGAGCCGTTCTGAGCCGTAGTGGCCGCCGTGGAGATTGCGAAGAAAATCTTCGCCGCTGATCTGAAGGTAGTGGCGCGCTGCTTCGTCGAGCACCGCGTGCGCATCCCGTCCCGAGACGAAATGAATTTCAGGTTCCACAATCCCAGACATCATGACGCTTCGCCTTCGCCATATCGGCCCGCTCCAACGATAGCACACACCTGTGGCTGGCATATACTCCCGGTGTTTCACTTGCCTCTCGCGCGCATCGCATCGAGGATCCCGATAGATGGCTCGGGAAACGCCTTATTGCCGGTCCATCGCGATCGGCCCGCCTTGACACACTGAGCAATTGGCGGAACGGCCGGTGGCGAAAAGTGGGGTAGTTGACGAGAAGTATCGACTTGCTAAGCCGTGGAAAGAATGGAGCGGGAGACGGGAATCGAACCCGCAACCAACAGCTTGGAAGGCTGTGACTCTACCATTGAGTTACTCCCGCGGGAACCCTTCTATCTTGCCATCTTTGCCCACGCCGCCGCAACGCCGTTACAGTTTTCCCAACGCCTCCCAACGGTCGTCCACCAGCTTCACGCTGCAGTTGCACGCCACCACGTTGCGATTCTCCGCGCACACCGGGCAGATTCCCTTGCAGTCCTCCCTGCACACCCTCTGCATCGGCAGCGACAGCAGAACATACTCCCGGAGCGCATCCTCCAATTGGATCCCGTCCCCATCGTAGAAACTGATCTCCGTTTCGCCCTCATCAATCTCCACCTCCTCACCCGACGGCGACGTGTCCAACGGCCGGAAGAAAAGATCGAAATCCGTGTCGATCGGAAAACTCGCCGGGTCCAGACACCGGTCGCACGCGCTCTCCACGGCCACGCGAAGATGCCCCTTGAGCCGGATCTCGCCGAGCGTATGGCTCAGCAACTCCGCCACGCCTTGCGCGGCCAGCGGCCCGGCCTGCTTCAATTCCGGATCAGAGAGATTGATTTCCCCAGGCTGAAAGGCCACATCGAAGTGGATCTTTCGAAGCTCCAGGTCTTGGAGGGAGAAGAACACAAAGATCTCCTAAAACTTCCCATTGTAGCGCGCTTCGTGCTGCACGTTTCCTTCGCGGCTGCCGTCTTCCTTGCGAAAGGACATTATGAAGACCCCGACACTCGCAGCCATCGTGCTCTCGTCCATCGCGTTGGCGCAGGATACCGAAAGGACACTGCGGTTCGCGCACACTTCGAACAATCAGAACATGCAGGAGATCGCCACCGTGATGCGGGCGATCACCGAAGTGCCGGGCGTCTCCACGAACGTGGCGGCGCGCACGATCTCGCTCACGGGAACTGCCCTTCAAATCCAGGCCGCCGAGTGGGTGTTTCAGGAACTGGATCGCCCGCTGACATCCGCACCGCCCGCCTCACCGCGCGTCTATCGCATGGAAGACGCGAAAGGTGAAGGCATCGTGCGAGTCTTCCACGTCGCCAACGCCGAAACTCCGCAGCAACTTCAGGAACTCGCCACTTGCATCCGCGCCACCACCGAGGTGCGGCGCCTGTTCACTTACAATGCGCCCCGTGCGATCGTCCTGCGCGGGACCGAAGAGCAGGTCGCCGTCACCGAGTGGCTTCTACAACAACTCGACCGGCCAACGGTCACCCCGGGCTCTTCCATCGCCCGCGAGCGTCCCATGACAGACCGTTACGGTGAAGGTCACTTGCGCGTCTTCTTCCTTGCCAACGCAGCCTCGCCGCAGAGCCATCAGGAACTCGCCACCTGCGTGCGCGCCATCACCGATACGCGCCGTCTGTTCACCAACACAAAGCACGTCGCCATTGTGACCCGAGGAACCGCTGGCCAGATGCAAGCTGTCGAATGGCTGATCCGCGAAATGGACCGTCCTCCCGCCAAGTCTCCCGCGGCACATGCCCCTTCGAAGGAGTTCCTGATGCAGGAGGATCCGAAGGAGGGCGTTGTCCGTGTGTTCTATACGCGCAACACTCTTTCGCTGGATAGCATGCTTGCCCTTGCCACCGATGTGCGGAAGCAGACCTCGGTCCGGCGCATCTTCACCTATGGTGGTCCCCGCGCGATCGCCGTCCGCGGTACCGCGAATCAGATCACCCGGGCCGCCGAGATCATCAGCGCCTCGAAACCGTAACCGAGCCGAATGAGGCTGGGCGGCAAGCGCTCCGATGGAAGCCAGCGCCGAGTCTGGTCGACGGGCTGGGTTTCGAGATCGTTCCCGTTACCGCCGCCTCGGCGCGGCGCATCGCGCAGGTGTATCTGCAATGGGGAAAGGGCGTGCACCCGGCTGGGCTGAGTTTCGGTGATTGCTTTTGCTTACGACGTTGCCAAGACGCATGGCTGTCGCCTCCTGTACGCCGGCGGCGATTTCGCGAGGACGGACATCCAGAGCGTCCTCTAAGCGGTGATCTCTCGTGTCTTCGGCCAGTGGGCTTCACCCCGCAGTTCGCTCTTCGCCGGGCCTCTGGCGCCTGAAGTGGCAACTGTGACCCGGGGGCGCCCGGGCGGATCTTGTTGCCATCCCGACACATTTGTAAAGCGCCGGGCCTTGGGGTTGTTCTACACTGACAAGTTCAACCCAAAAGATGCCGCACAGAATCCTGGTCGTCGATGACGAACCCGACCTCGAAGTGTTGATCACGCAGAAGTTCCGCAAGCGTATCCGCGCCGGCGAACTGATGTTCGCCTTTGCGGCGCATGGCGAGGATGCTCTTGCCCAGTTGAAGACTCTGGGCCACGATTGCGACGTCGTGCTTACCGACATCAACATGCCCGTCATGGACGGCCTCACGCTGCTCTCGCGGCTGCGGGAGGGCCATCCGATGCTGCGTTCGGTGATTGTCTCGGCCTACGGGGACATGGCGAATATCCGCACCGCGCTCAACCGCGGCGCGTTCGACTTTGTCACCAAACCCATCGACTTTCAGGATCTCGAGATCACTCTGGATAAAGCGCTTGCCGAGGCTGTGGCGCGCCGTCAGGCCGCTGAGGATCGAGACCGCCTGTCAGGGCTCCATCGCGAGCTTGAGGTTGCCCGCACGATGCAGGAGTCGCTGGTTCCCCGCACCTTCCCGGCCGACCCGCGCTTTGAGGCGTGTGGCTGCATGACTCCGGCGGCGCAAGTGGGCGGCGATCTTTATGATCTGTTCGCGCTTGATGAAAACCGCATCGGCGTTCTGATTGGCGATGTTTCGGGCAAAGGAATTGGCGCGGCGTTGTATATGGCGGTGGCGCGCACCGTTCTACGCGTGACGGCCGCGAAGGGTCTTGGGCCGCGCGAGTGTCTCCAGGAGGTGAACGGCTACCTCTGCCGGGAACGGCGCACGCCCGCCACCTTCCTGACCTGCTTCTACGGCATCCTCGACCTTGGGACCGGCCGTCTTACCTACTGCCGCGCCGGGCATAATCCGCCTTACCATTTGAATGGATCCGTCCAGACACTGGCTGAGGCGGGGGGGCTGCCGCTGGGAATCATCGCCGCGGCACAGCACCGGAATGCGACGGTGGATCTGAGTCCTGGCGATGCGGTGGTGCTCTTCACGGACGGCGTTACGGAGTCAATGAATCCGCGGCGCGAACTCTACGGCGAAGAACGCTTGACGGCGACGCTGTCTGCGAATGCCGGAGTACCCGTCGCCGATCTGGTCCGCACCGTGACGTCCCAAGCCAGTGACTTCGCCGCGGGATTGCCCGCCGCCGACGACATGACCGTACTCGCCTTCCGCTTTCTCGGCAATCACGGAGGGAATGCCTGATCCTCATGAAAAAGTATCTGCTTCTCGCGGCAGTTGCGGTGTCCGTGGTTTGGGCACAACCCAAACGTACTGCATTCCCATTTCTGCGGTGGTTTGACGCCTCCGAATACCAGGGCGCCCATCAGGTTTGGAGTTTCGCGGAGGACAAACGCGGCCTTCTCTATGTGGGTCACCACGGCCTGTCCGAGTACGACGGTACCTCGTGGCGCAGTATTCCTACGCCGCACGACAGCAGCATCCGCAGCATGGCGACGGATGCCAATGGCCGGGTTTACGTCGGCGAGACGGGTGACTTTGGCTACCTGGCGCCGGACGCGAAAGGCCAGATGGCCTTCCAGTCCTTACTGGAACACGTGCCTCGCGAGGACCGGAACTTCCAGGAGATTTTCGATGTGGTTGTCTCGCCGGAGGGTATCTATTTCTGCGCGAACGCCCGCCTGTTCCGCGTTACTGCCGACGGCAGCGGATGGCGGGTAAAGGTCTGGAAACCCGGCAAACAATTCTTGCGCCTTTTGCCCGTGTTTGGGGAACTTTACGTTATGGATCTGGCAGGGGCCTTCCGCCTGCGGGCAGACCGTTTGGAACCCTTCGCGATCCCCGGGCTCTCCTTCGACGATGTGAACCAGCGTCCGGTTACCCTGCTGCCCTTCGACCCGCGGACCCGCCAGATGCTGCTGGCAACACGCGGCGGCAAGCTGTATCTCTTCAATGGCGCCGATCTTAGCGCCTTCCCAAATGAAGCAGCCGACCTGCTGGTCAAACTCGGGATTGCGCGCGGCGTCATGCTGCCCGACGGCGCGGTCGGCATCGCCACTCGCTTCGCCGGCTTTTTCGTCCTGGAGCGCAATGGCCGGATCCGCCATTACATTGATCGCGCCGCTG
Source organism: Bryobacterales bacterium (assembly GCA_016789785.1). The sequence continues at coordinate 18,870 of JAEUQE010000068.1, read as the reverse complement.
GCGTACCTTCGGATGGAGCGATCACGGCTTATGTCGACAAGGCAGGGTCTGTGTGGCTCGGCCTCCAGAACGGTATCGCCAAAGTGGAGACGGTCTCTCCGTTCACGCAGTACCCGGATTTCGCCGCGGTTAACGAGATCAAGGAGCACCTTGGCGCCTTGTATGTGGCCACGCTGCGAGGGGTGCTGTTTCTCGGCGCGGGTGCGGGCGAGTTCCGCACGGTGGCGGGCACCGAAGTGCACTCCATTTTCGGGTTGCTTTCCCGCGGCGATAGCCTTCTCATGGCCGGGGGTGCGTCCGCGTCGGTGCTGCAACTCCGGGGATCGAGCCTCAAGGAGGCCATTCCTGTTGTGCGCGGCCTCAATGTCTTCACACTTCAACAGTCCAGGGTACATGCCGATCGCGTGTGGCTCGGCACCAGTCTCGGACTCGCTTCCATCCGCGAGGTTGCTCCCGGCAACTGGGTCTACGAAGGGATCCGCGCGGCCACTCCTATCGTCCGTTCCATCGTCGAAACGGAACCGGGAGTCCTCTGGATGGGCACCCAATCCCAGGGCGTCGTACGCGTCCAGTTCTCCGGTGACTCTTTGGAAAATCCGAAAATGGAGCGGTTCGGCCAAGCCGATGGCCTCCCCTATGATGGCGGCTTCAGCGTCAACTGGGCCGCCGGCCGCCTTGTGTTCGTCAGCCAGAAGGGGGTGCGCGAGTTCGACCCCACTTCCCGCCGTTTCGTCGAATCGAAGATCTTTGGCTCCCTTCCTACCGGTGGCTCCGCCGAGGAACTCAATATCGTCGCCGACGGCGCAGGCAACCTCTGGACCAACCTCGGGGTGCGGCCCATCCTGCTGCAGCGCCAGAGCGACGGCTCCTACAAAGCCGATGTCCGGCGGCTCCAGCGGTTGACCGATGGCGCGGGCAAGTGGATCCATCTCGACACCGATGGAATCCTTTGGATCGGCAGTCAGGACCGCGTTTTTCGTTATGATCCCCGCATCCAACCGCCGGCTGCCGCGGGGTTTCCCACGTTGATCCGGCGGGTTACTTCCGGCGAAACCGAGAAGACGACTCTCTATGCCGGAGGTGGCGGCGCCGCGGCAACACAAGCACCCGCCATCCCCTACGCGGGCAACGCGCTCCGTTTCGAATATGCCGCTGCGAGCTTCGAGGACCCATCCAAGAACCAGTTCCGCAGCATGCTCGAAGGATTCGATCACGAATGGTCGGCTTGGACCTCGGAAACGCGCCGTGACTACACGAACCTTCCGCCCGGCGACTACCGCTTCCGGGTGAAGGCTCGCAACTCTCTGCTTCAGGAGAGTGCGGAAGGGGCGGAATACCGCTTTTTCGTCCTCGCTCCCTGGTATCGAACCTGGTGGGCTTACGGCTCCTACGTTCTCCTGATCCTCGGTGCGATCTTCGCAGGAGACCGTCTCCAGCGCCGACGGCTCCTTGCAAAGGAACGTGCCACGTCCGAAGCCCGCATGATTCAGTCTGAGCTCGAACGCAAACGCAACATCGAGCTGCTGAGTGAGATCGGCAAGGAGATCACCTCCTCGCTCGACATGGATACGATCTTCGCCAAGTTGTACACAAACGTGAATCAGCTCATGGACGCGACGATTTTCGGTGTCGGCATCTATCTTCCCGAAGAGCACGCCATCGAGTACCGGCTGGCGTTTGAGAAGGGAAAGCGCTACGAACCCTATCGCCGCGACACCCGGGACAAGAACCAATTCCCCGTATGGTGTATCGAAAATCGCAAGCCGGTTGTGGTGAACGACGTTGACACGGAGTCCAGCCGGTACATTCCGAACTACCAGAGGTTGCAGGGCTACAAGTTGGAAGATGGCAGCGAGTCGCAGCCCCCGCAGTCGCTGCTCTACCTGCCGCTGATCGCCAAGAACCGTGTGCTGGGCATCATCACCGTGCAGAGCTTTGAGAAGAAGGCCTACACGGACTACCACCTCAACCTGCTTGAAAACCTTGCCGCCTACACGTCCATCGCAATCGATAACGCCGATGCCTACCAGCACCTGAAATCGGCGCAGGAACAGTTAGTGGTGCAGGAGAAACTCGCCTCGCTCGGCGCACTTACCGCCGGCATCGCCCACGAAATCAAGAACCCTTTGAACTTCGTGAATAACTTCGCGGACCTCTCCGTGGAGCTTACTTCCGATCTTCGCGAGGAGATGGAAAAGCTGAAATCCGGCGCCGCGCCCGACATGGAGAATATCAACGCCCTTCTCTCCGATCTCGCCGGCAACGCGAAGAAGATCAACGAACATGGACGCCGCGCCGACGGCATCGTCAAAAGCATGCTTCTGCATTCACGTGGCCAGGCCGGAGAGCGCCAGCCCACCGATATCAACGGCATGCTTGACGAGTACACCAACCTCGCCTACCACGGCATGCGGGCTCAGGACTCCACGTTCAACATCACGATCCAGCGCCAGTTTGCACCCGACCTCGGCAAGGTGGATGCGGTTCCGCAGGATCTCAGCCGCGTCTTCCTCAACATCCTGAACAACGCCTGCTACGCCGCGCACGACAAGGCGAAGCGAGCCGGAACGGGCTATTCGCCGACGCTTCAGATTCGCACCGTCAATCTTGGCGATGCCATCGAAGTGAGAATCCGCGACAACGGCATGGGGATTCCTCAGGACGTGCGCGAAAAGATCTTTAATCCGTTCTTCACCACAAAGCCGACCGGGCAGGGCACGGGGTTGGGCCTGTCCATCAGCCACGACATTGTGGTTCAGCAGCACCGCGGGCAGCTTGAAGTGGAAACAGAGCCCGGCCAGTTCACGGAATTCATTGTGCGCCTGCCGCGCCAGGGGAGAATTGCCGCTTGAAAGTGATGGTGGTTGACGATGAGGCGGATGTTCGCCTCCTGTTTGAACAGCGATTCCGGAAGGAAATCCGGTCGGGAGAGATCGAGTTCTACTTCGCACTCTCCGCCCAGGAAGCGCTCGAGTTTCTCGAAACCCACGAAGAAGATGTTCTCATTCTTTCCGATATCAATATGCCGGGCATGAACGGTCTCGACCTTCTGAAGACGGTGAAGTCGAAGCACCGGCACTTGAAGGTCTTCATGATCACCGCATACGGTGATGCTGAGTATCAGCGCCGTGCGTGGGAGTACGGCTGTGACGACTATCTCACCAAGCCCATCGATTTCGGGATGTTGAAGGAGAAACTGCTTCGCTGAACAATCCGTTCTGCGTGATCAGCCACTGGACCCCAAAGCCCTCCGTAACCCGGTTCGTATCTTGTGCGAAAATAGCAGGCAGGTCTTCGGCGAAGACTGGGCGAACGGATTGTGTCGTGCACGACGGCGGTCAACCCAATCCGCGCAGGACTGCCGCTAGGGCAACGTCTGTTGCCTATGTGGCCATCGGCGTATGAAACTGCGTTTCGGACCATACCTATTCAACACCGAAGGACTCGAACTGACGAGGGATTCGCATGTGGTCCACCTGTCTCCCCAACCAGCGATGATCCTGCGCATGCTGTTGGCGAAACCCGGCGAGATTGTGGAACGCGACAAGCTGCGCGAGACGCTTTGGCCTTCGGGAACGCACGTCCAATTCGAAGTCGGGCTCAATACGGCAGTCAATCGCTTGCGGCGCGTCCTCAATGACACTGCCGACACGCCACACTACATCGAAACCATCCCGCGCACGGGCTACCGGTTTATCGCGCCCGTGCAAGTGATCGATCCGCCGGCCGATGAGCCTCCGGCGAAACCAGTTGAGGCCGGCACTCGCATCCCGGCCGAACCGGAAACCGCGCATGCGGCGCCGAAGCGGGGGTGGCTGCGATGGGCCGCAGTCGCCGCTGCGATCTCCTGTGTTGGTCTGGCCGTACAGGCACTGTCAACCCGCGAGCCCGCTTTGCTGGATTTCATAAAGGAAAGCAGACCCTTTACCAACCTGGCGTCGAGGGTGGAACATCCCTCCTTCTCACCAGACAGCAAAAGCGCGGCGTTCGATTGGGATGGCCCGGACGGAACCAATCGGGACATCTGGCTTCAGAGTCTCGATTCGGCAACTCCGGTCCGCTTCACAACGAGAGAAGAACCGGAAACCTGGCCGGTGTGGTCTCCGGACGGCGCTCGGATCGCCTTCCTCAGGCGAACCGCGCCGAACCAGACCGCCGTGGTGATCCGGCCTCTGCTCAGCAGTGAAGAGAAGGTGCTCGCTCATATTCCGATCGGCGATCATGACCGTCCGCGGCTGGATTGGGGCCGCGATGGAAAGTGGCTGATTTCGTCGGCCAGAAGCCGGGCGTCCGAGCCTTCGCGGCTCGTGCTGATCGATGCGAAGACGGGGAACTTGCGGTTCCTCGCGCCCGCTCCGCCCGAAGCCAAGGAAGGCGACACAGAGCCGGTGTTCTCTCCCGATGGCAGGGAGATCGCCTTTCGCAGGAGCATGTCTCCTGGGATCGAGGACGTTTATATCCTGCGATGGGATGGTGGTCCGGGAACGCCGCGTCCGGCGCGCCGCCTCACGGCCGATAACCGGAGCATCTCGGGAGTGGTCTGGCGCAACAATGGCAAATCGTTGTTGGTTTCGACCCGTCGAGCCGGAGCCTTCCGTCAACTCTGGGAGTTCTTCCTTGACGGCACTCCCCCAAGCCGCATCACACCCGCCGTGATCGATGCGGGAGGACCGGCACTCTCGCGGGACGGGCAGGCGCTTCTGTTCGTGCAGACGTTTGAGGACAAGAACATTTACCGGATCGGCTTGAGCGGCACCGCAACACCGCAACCCGTCACCACCGCCGTTACGCAGGACATGGATCCGAGCGTATCTCCGGATGGGAAGCTGCTGGCCTTCCGCAGCGCGCGCACCGGATCGGACGAGATCTGGGTTGTGCAAAGCAGCGGAGAGAATGAACGCCGGCTGACGTCGATGGACGGGCCTTCCACCGGTTCGGCCAGATGGTCCCCGGATGGCAGGTACATCGCCTTCGATTCGCGGCCCACCGGCAAGGCGGACATCTACGTCATACCATCGTCGGGCGGGACGCCGGTCGTGCTCACCCCGCCGGAGTCGCACGAAGCGACACCCGCCTGGGCTCCCGACGGTCAAATCCTGTACTTTGTGTCGAACCGCAGTGGCGTCCCCGAAATCTGGCGGCAGCCCGCCGGTGGAGGCGCGGCACAGCAGGTCACGAAAGGTGGCGGCGGCAGTCCCAAACTATCGCGGGATGGCGCGACGCTGTACTTCACCCGCCAGCAGCCGGGCGGCGTCGGCCTTCTCTCGCTTTCCCTCAAAGGGGCACTGCCGGGAGCCGGGGAGCGCTTGTTGAGCCTGGACAGCCGGATGCCAGGGCACTGGGCGATCGGCGCGAGTGGGATCTACCATGTACTCCCGGGTGAAAAGACCACGACCAGCCTTCACCTCTACAGCTTCCAAACCCGCACGACCCGGCACGTCCTCGATCTGCCAGGGATGCCCTCGTTCTTCGATGGCGGGTTAGCGATCGCCCCGGATGAAACCGCGGTGTACTTCACCAAGGTGGACCGGATTGGTAGCAACCTCGTTCTGGCACGAGCCTCCGGGCTGTTCTCCCGAAACTGGTCTTCGTCGCGTTAGACTCCCCAAAACGGGCAGCCAGCGCCCGGTCATACGCGGGAGTAACGTCTTTCCCTACAATCCGTTGCGCAGTTACATGAGATTTCAGACAGCGATCAGTTGTCCGGAAGAAGGGTTGGCCGGATTATAGTTTCGTCCTGGACGGCAGGTTCCCTGGGACGAAACGAACGGCCGGAGGATTTGGGGCGTGCTGACGATCAGAAGGAACATACTGACTGCGCTGCTTTTGGCGTGGGGGCTGCCCATGGCGGTATTCGGGGAGTGTCAAAAGCAGCCAGCCAGGATCACCTGCCGGGGAGAGGGTACCGCGGTTGATTTGGGGTTTGGGCGGACGGGCTCGGCGAAAAGCACCTTAGGGTACCTGCCGGTGCTGGTGCAGGGCGAGCCGGGCTACGTGCGGCGCCTGAAGGTAGAACTTTCCGAAGTGGCGGAATCCCTGCCGGGTGAACTGACACTGACCCTGCAATCGCCCGACGGCCGGCAATTGCAGATTTGGGATGGCGCCGGGACCGCGCAACACGCGACATTGACGATTGCGGATGATGCGGGGTCGCCGCCGCCAGACTCGGGCTTCGCCCGAAGCGGGAGTTTCCAGCCAGGCAGCCGCGCGAAGGGGTCGCCCCTGGCGGCACATTCCGCGGAAGCCGACCGCCATTTTGCCGCACCGTTGGGACAGGCAACACTGGAAAGCGTCTTCCGCGGGGCGATCGCCAATGGCGAGTGGCGCTTGTTCGTGGAGAGCCGGCGTGGGATGCCGGCGGTGGGTGCCTGGCAACTGGTGTTGGAAACCGAGACCGAAAAACACGTCGCGAAGGAAGCTCCTCCTGGCGAGCGCATGTACGCCGCACCGCCGGTTCGGCGGCAGGCACCGCTTGCGCCATCCCTGCGAATTTTTGGAGAGCTAGTCAGTCCTCCGCCAACGGTGCGCGGGGGACTGGCCGACTTCGCCGTTCGTGTCACGAACCTTGGTTCGGGCCCCACGACAGCCGCGTACCGGGTGACATCGACACTGCCACCGGGATTGACGCTCTTCCGGATCATTCAACCGCAAACCGCTACGGCCTGGAACTGCTCGGCGAGCACCGCCACGCGAGTCGATTGCACCAATACGACGGTGATTTCGCCGCAGGGTGGCTCGTCGCCAGCGCTTACCTGGCAGTTGGCGGTAGCCCCTGACGCGAACAGTACCGTGACGTTGCGGGGCGATCTCACCGGCGGCGGTTTCAACCCCGGAATCGCGGTATTCTTCTCCGAATCTCTCTCCATCAGCGCGGAACAACCTGTGATCCGCCCGGTGAACCTGACGGCTGCTCCGGAGCCGTTCTTCGCCGGCGGCCCGGTGAACATCTCGGTGGCGGTAATCAATAGTGGGGGCCTGAGTGCCTCGAACATCTCCGCCGAAATCCTTGCAGGCTTCGACTTTGCGGAAGCGCCCAAAGGCGACGGTTGGAACTGTAGCCTGCCAACCAGCCGGCGCGCCGTGTGCACGCGCAGCGGGTTGGGGAGCCGGGTTACCAGCCCGGCGATTTCGGGCGGTGGGCAGATCCCGGCGGGTGGGCCAGCGGAACTCCTCGTCACGGTAAACACGACATCCAGTGAGACCCCTACCGCCTACTCACAGGCGTTGCGATTGCAGTTGACGGGCGGGCCTGACCTGGTTATCCGCAAGACGCTGCAGTCGGGCGCGGTGGTGGTGGGCCAGACGCAAATCTGGTCGTTAGTGGTGAGCAACGTGGGCTTGAACACTTCGCTGGGCGGTATCGTCATTGAGGACGTCGTGTCGAGCGGGATGGAGTTTGTCACGCCCCTGCCACCAGCTTGCCAACTCGTAAGTGCCACCACGGTGAATTGCAGTGTGAATGGCACAATCTCCGTAAATGGGACGGCCAGCCAGCCCATTACGACGCGGGTGGTTCGTGGGGCGCCGAAGGTGGTGACAAACAGGGCTCGGGTTTCGGGGGGCGGCGATGTGCGCCCCAGCGTCGAGACGGGGGGCAACGAGTCGTCGGTTACGGCGAACGTCGGCGGCACGCCGGACCTGATCCTAAGTCTGGCCGCCACCGCTCAGTTTGTCCGCGGGAGGCGCGGTCAATTGACCGCCCGCGTCACGAACATCGGCTACAGCGCAACCAGCGGCGAATATTTCGTTCGAGGCGTGTTGCCTCAAGGGGTGAGGCTTTTGCTGGGGTCGGGAGAAGGTTGGGTGTGTTCCGGCCAGCAGAACTACAGTTGCAGTAACTCAACGCCGATTGCGGTGGATGGGCAGTCTCCGGCGTTAGCGATGACCGTCGAGTTGGACCAGTCCATCAATGGTTCGGTCACCGCCTCGGCGGTCGCGGAGATCCAGGGCGAAACATTCACGGACAACAATGCGGCCAGCGTCACGGTGCCCGTACGCCAAGGTGGCGATTGGACGGTAAGCGTACAGGCCAACCTGGCCATCGCCTATCGCACCGAGCCGGTCACGGTGTCCTTGCGAACGAACTACTCCGGCGATGTCTTGGCCGATGGCAGCAGCGCGCAACTACAGTTCACGCTGCCCAGTTTCGTCGCCGTGAACGCGGTGCGCCAGAATGGCTGGGTCTGTACGGTGCAAGCAGCACAATACGCTTGTGTCTATAATTCGCTGTTCGGACCGGGAGCGCTGGCGGCGAGTAATCCGTTGCAGTTGGACATCACGCCGGCTGGCGATGCGCCCGCGGAGGTGACGATTGGGGCGACGGTCAGTCATCCGGATGATCAGAACGCATCGAACAATACGGGGATGCTGACTTTGCCCGTCCAAACGCGGACGGAACCCGTTCCGCAGTTGATCCTAAACGCGCACTTGGCCACTGGCATATTGGTGCCGCGACGGGTGGGAGAGCAAGTCACGTGGTCTCTGGTAGCCTCAACCGCCGGACCCGGGCGCCTGCGGAGCGCGATCCGGGTGGTAGTTCCCGCAGCGGCGGGGTTGACGTTGCAAAGCGTCAGTGCGACCGCGCCCTGGTCGTGTGGGATGGCTGGTCAGCAGGCTGAGTGTGTGCATCCGGAGCCCACAGTCGCCTCGTTCGCCGCACCCCCGGTGTATGTGACGCACATCATTGAACCGGGAGCACCACCCTCGCGGACCATTACGGGGACGGCCTCGACGGTGAGTAACATCGGCGTTGCCAGCTTCAGCCAATCGGCTACGGTCACGCTGATCAGTGGTCCGGCCGCCCGCTTGGAATTCGACCCCGTGCCGGACCGCAGTACTCTACCGGGGGACATTGGAACTGCTCTGCTGACGCTGCGCAACGTGGGCGACGCGGCGACATCCTTTCCGATCGACGTGGCGTTATCAGCGGGGAGCTTCCCGGTGACGATGCTTTCTGCCCCAACCGGTGTGGTTTGCGGGCCGCATCCGGATGGATCGGCCGCGAATCCGCGGACGCAGTGTACCTTTCCCGGAGTATTGCAGCCGGGGCAGACACTGATGTTGATTGTGGGAGTCCGCCCTCCCAGCAGTTTCACTGGTTCCGTGAACCTTTACACCTATGCCTCCACATTGGATGCACGGGCCGGGCTGCTGCAGGCGTCCGTGACGGCACGGCTGCGGTTCATTAACCTTGCTCCCGACGTCGGGGTGACGCTGCGGCAGACGGGGCCTGCAATCGCCGGCGGCACGGTGACGGTGGAAGGCACGCTTACCAACGGTGGGACGTCAAACACCGCTCTGGAACTGCGATTTGCGGAGTTCCCCAGCGGGGCAACGTTGCTGGACAACAGCGTGACCACGGCAAGGCCCAATTACCTTCAGTGTCAACGCGAGTCAGGCGTGTTCGTATGCCGGGCCAATAACATTCTGCCGGGGAGCACGGAGCGGTTCTCCTATCAATTGCAGGTGCTGGATAATCCGTCGCGGACTGCCACCACAGGGGTGACGGTGATCACCGGCCAGCCCGACGTCAGTACCGGGAACAATAGCGCCACGCTGACCATGAATCTGGCCAATGCGGGCGCCGATCTGGTGCTGGGCAAGACCGCGACCGGCCGCTTTGTCCAAGGGGGCTCAGGGAGCTTCACGCTAACGGTAACGAACGTGGGCAGCGCCGCCAGCAACGGCGCCATCACGATCACCGACGCGTTGCCGGGCGGCTTGCGTCTGGCGGGATTTAGCGGCGGCGGTTGGAACTGTGTGGGTGGCGATATCGTTACCTGCCATACCAATACCTCCCTCCCGCCCCAGGGCAGCGCGGCGGTGACGATCAATGCCGCTCTCCCGGTGGGCGTGTTTGGGCCCCTGACGAATACCGCCAAGGTGGTGGGCGGTGGCGAGAACTTCGAGGGCAACAACAGCGCCACGGCGCCCTTCACGGCGGAGTTGCCGCAGCCGGACCTGACGGTGGGAGTGACCAGCGGGCAACCGATCGTTCGCGGCCAGACCGGCGGGAGCGTGGTGTACCGTGTCCGGAACATCGGCGTGAACCCCACGACGGGACCTGTGACGCTGACGGCGGGTGCCATTCCCGGCTTAACGCCAACCGCATTTGACGCTCCAGGATGGACCTGCAGCGGAACGGACGGAGTGGTGTGTTCGACCAGCAATATCATCGCGGCGAATCAAACCGTGCCGCTTACGGTGACGTATCAAGCCGCGCTCAACGCGCCGACCGTTTGGTCGCCATCGGTGCAGGTGACAACGGCTGATGACGCGAATGGGATCAACAATTCCATCGCCGAGCCGGTGACGATCCTCACGCCCGTGTCGATCACGGTGCCGGCGGGAGTGGTATTCACATTCAACGGAACAAGCTGGACTGGGGGCTTTACCGGCAATCTGCCGAGTGGGTCGTATCCCTTGTCGATCGCGGCGGCGCAGGACACAGCACCGGGGACGCGGATGCGTTGGGTGAGTTGGTCCAACGGCAGGCCGATGAACCAGCAGCTAAGCGTGGGGGCCGCGCTCGTGATGCTGACCGGGACGTTCCAGGCACAATATCAATTGACCATGGAGGTGGTGGGCAATGGTACGGTGACGCCAGCCACCGGGCAGTACTTTGACGCCGGGAATGTGCCGGTAACAGCAACACCAACGAGCCTGAATAGCTTCGCGTTCTGGCAAGGGCCGGTGGCGAACCCGAATGCAGCATCGACAAGCGTGCTGCTAAATGCGCCAGCCAGGGTGACGGCCAACTTCACGAGCATTACGCGAACCGCGCCGAACCTGACGGCGAGCTTCGGCGTATCGGCAGGGTTAGTGGCGCTGAACCGCGTGACAGGACGGTTTACACAAACGGTCACGGTCACCAATAATGGCAATAGTCAGAACGCCGTGGCATTCGTGTTGGACAGCTTGAGCCCACAGTACGCACTGGTGTCACCTTCGGGTACAACCTCGGCGGCGGCTCCGGCGGGGAGTCCGTACCGCGAACTGGGGCCGATTCAAGCAGGCGCGTCGGTGACATTCACGCTGGAGTTTACGCGAAGCGCGACCGCGGCCTTAGCCTACACGCCTAGAATATTGGGCACGGGCGCACGGTAGGGGAGGAACAGAAGGAATGAAAACGAAACTACTGGCGATGTTGGGGATGCTGGCGGCCCATTGCGCCGCCGCGGTCCTGGTGTACGACAACACGGCCGATCCTACGCCTGCGGCTTACAGCTTTACAGCCAGCGGCGCGTTGCAAATCGGGGACATCCTGACGTTGGGCGGCACCGAACGGCAGTTGGAGTCCGCGACGGTGCAGTTCCTGAACCTGGGTGACGCCGGCACCTTCAGCGCGCGGCTGCGGTTCTATGCGGTGGGATTGGGGGTGGGCTCGCAGATTGGCAGCACCTTCTTGGTGACGGATCTTGCGATTGGACCCCTCGGCGACGCCACCGATACCGTGAACTACACCTTTTCGGGCTTGGGCCTGCTGGTTCCAACGGACTTGGCATTGCTGATTGAGGTCTTCAACGCCAGTTCCGGAACGGAGATCGCATTGACCGCCTTCAGTGGACCGTCGTTGGGCGCCAGCGACGGGAACAGCCTGTTCTCCTTCGATGGAACGAATTTCTCGACCCCGGCGACATCGCCTGGGGAAGGAAACCTGTATCTGCGTCTGACAGCGGCGTCGGATGTGCCGGAACCAGGGACTTTCGGGTTGATGGGAATCGCTTTGGGGTGGACGGCTTGGCGGATGAGGAGACGGGCCGAGACGAGGAAACCTTAGCGCTGTCCTCTTTCACAGGCCAGCCCGACGCCTGGAACTCCTGCGCCTTCGCGCACCTGTTGGACGAGCGCCAGCGTGGTGGCGAATTCAGTGCCCAAGCCCGTAAACACGACGGCAAAACCATCCAGGCGCGCGGCGCTTTTTGACGGTAACGCGGGCTTTCAGCCTGCCGCGTCCCGACTCATCGGGACGCTTGGCGGGACCCGAGCTTCGCGCCTAACTGAAGAACATTGGGACTCGACCAGACCCCACGGTCAGCGCTGATGAGTTCGCAGCGTTGCGCCATCACACGATCTGCTTGATCACGTGACCTTCAATCTCCGTCAGCCGCTCCCTCCGGCCCTGATGCATATAGCTCAGCGCATGCTGATTCAACCCGAGCTGATGCAGCACCGTCGTATGCACATCGCGGAAGTGAATTGGGCTTTCCGTCGCACGCAGCCCGATCGCATCCGTCGCCCCGACCGTCTGTCCGCCCTTGATCCCGCCGCCCGCAAGCCACATCGAAAAGCCGAGATTGTGATGATCGCGGCCCTTGCCGCCTTGCGCCTCAGGCGACCTGCCGAATTCGCCGCCCCAAATCACCAGCGTCGAATCCAGCATGCCTCGCTGCTTCAGATCCTTCAGCAACGCCGCCACGGGCTGATCCGTCTGCGCCGCCATGCGGATGTGATTCTCTTCAATGTCGTCATGCGCGTCCCACTGCAGATTGCCGGGACCGCCGCCCGAAACCACACACACAAAGCGCACACCCTTCTCCACCATGCGGCGCGCCATCAGGCAACGCCGGCCATAGTCATCAGTCGGCTCCTTGCCCACGCCATACATCTCCAGCGTCTGTGTCGACTCCTTCTTCAGATCAAACACCGCGGGCGCTTCCATCTGCATGCGGAACGCAAGGTCATACGCGTTCATCCGCGCGAAGAACTCATCGGTTTCCGCATTCGGCCCCGCTTGATTCAACTCGCGAATCAGATCCACCGTCTTCTTCCGCGTCGTGTAGTTCACATCCTGCGGCAGATCGAGATTGAGAATCGGCTTCGCCCCCGGCCGCAGCATCGTCGGCTGATACACCGCCGGCAGGAATCCCTGCGTATACATCGGCTGGCCCGCTTCCAGCGCACCATCCGGATCCGGCAGCACCACGTACGCGGGCAGCGAATCCGTCTCCGCGCCCAAGCCATACAGCACCCACGAGCCCATGTTCGGGAAACCTGGAATGATGCGCCCCGTCATCAACTGATACTGTGCCGCCGAATGCACCACCATGTCGCCATGGCACGACCGGATCAGCGCAATGTCATCCACGCACGTCGCGATATTCGGCAACAGGTCGGACACATCCATGCCGCACTTCCCATACTTCTGGAACGTGCGCTTCGTGCCGAGCAGCTTCGCTTCCGCGCCCACGAACTGATACTTCGCCTCGCCGAACTCCGCCGGGCGCTTCTGCCCGTGCAATTGATTCAGCAGCGGCTTGGGATCGAACGTTTCCACATGGCTCGGCCCACCCGCCATGAAGAGGAAGATGACACTCTTCGCCTTCGGTGCGAAGTGCGGTTGCTTCACCGCCAGCGGATTCACCTTCGCGGCCTTCGCCTGCTGCTCCGCCATCATGCCCGCGAGGGCAACCGATCCGAATCCGCAGAAAGCATCAGAGAGAAACTCCCGCCGGTTGCGAGTGAAGCGAATGTGTTCTGCCATATCGAATTGCTCCGCTTTAGTTCACGTAGAGGAATGCGTTGAGATTCATCACCGCGAGCGCGAACTCACGCAACGGCTGCGTCTTCAGAAACGCCAGAGCCGATGCCTTCTCCTTCGCGTTCGGCAAACGCCCCGCCGCAAGCCGGAATGCCAGATCCACCTGCTTTTCCAGGCTGTCGCCCGCCTCACGATCCAATCGCGCCGCCAGTGATCGCGCCATCTCGTTGGCGAAGTCCCCGTTCATCAACTCAAGTGCCTGTGGCGCATGCGTGCTTGACTCGCGCCTCGCGCAACTGATCTGCATGTCCGGCGCATCAAACACCTCCATCATCGGCAACCGCAGATTGCGCTTGTGAATCAGGTACACGCTACGCCGGTCATGATCGCTCTTGTCCTTGTTCACGGCCCACTGCGTTGGCTTGTAGAGCAGGTTCACCAACTCCTGATCCACCGGCACAATCACGCTCGGCCCGCCCGTCTTCGCATTCAACCGGCCCGCAACGGACAACATCGCATCGCGAATCTGTTCCGCGTCCAAACGCCGGCGCGGATACTTCCACAGCAGCGTCGCGTCCGGATCCTTCTCATGCGCCACCGCTTCCTGCGGCGAATCCGATGACTGCTGATACGCCTTGCTCATCAGAATCATCTTGTGCAGCGGCTTCACGCGCCAGCCATTGCTCACGAACTCATTCGCCAGATAGTCGAGCAGTTCGGGATGCGAAGGCCGCGTTCCCATGCGCCCGAAATCATTCGGCGTGCGCACAATACCTTGACCGAAGTGATAGTTCCACACGCGATTCACCATCACCCGCGCAGTGAGCGGATTTCCGGGATCGGTGATCCACTTCGCAAGCTGCGTGCGAGGATTGGCCGCATCCGCCGGCAATTCGGGCGTTGTCTCGGGCACCAGCACACCGAGCGGCCGCGGATACACACGCGCGCCCTTGTTCTGATGATCCCCGCGCGCCAGCACGTGAATCGGCGAGGACTTCCCCATGTCGTTCGATACCGAGAACACCGAGGGCGGAGGCTCCGGTGGCGTCTCCTCCATGTCGCGGATCTTCTGCAGCATGCGTCCCTTTTCTTCACCGGACAGGTTGCGCATGGAGGCCCGCATCTTCTTCAACTCGGCTTCATAGCCGGCCTTGCTTGTCTTGTACGCCTCTTCCTGTTCCGGCGTCGCCAGCGACATGTCCTTCTCGTGCACCGCGGCGAAGTAGGCCTGAATGCGGTAGTAGTCCGTATGGCGAATGGGATCAAACTTGTGATCATGGCAGCGGGCGCATCCCAGCGTGACTCCCAGGAAACCTGAGCCGATCACGTTCGTCATCTCGGTCAACACTTCGTTGCGCGAACTCGCCACTTCCTGGTTGCCGGCGTTCTTCCGAAGCGGGCCCAAACGCTGAAAACCAGCCGCCGTGCGCATCAACTGGCTGTCCGGATCAATCTCATCGCCCGCGATCTGTTCGGTGAGGAACTGATCATAAGGCTTGTCCTTCTGGATCGAATCGATCACGTAGTCGCGATATCGCCATGCGTGTGGACGATGCGTGTCGTACTCAAAGCCATCGGTCTCCGCAAAGCGCACGACATCGAGCCAGTGCTGCGCCCAACGCTCCCCATAGTGCGGGCTCGCCAGCAGACGGTCCACCAGATTCTCCCAAGCCTTCGGCGAACGGTCCTTCACGAATGCATCGACCTCCGCGGGCGATGGCGGCAGGCCCGTCAGATCGAAGTACGCCCTGCGGATCAGCACCTCGCGGCTCGCCGTCGGCGCAAAGCGCAACCCTTCCTTCTGCAGGCGCGCCAGCAGGAAAGCATCAATTGGATTCGATGCGCCGGCAACGCTGGGAATCGGTGGATTGCTGCGAGGTTGAAAAGCCCAGTGACGGCGTTCCGCCGCGGTGTACTTTTCGGTCACGGCGGTCGCGGCAATGAGCAGGCTGACCGCGCTGAGCGACAAAGCTACGGCTCGGAGATACACGTTTCGCGCTCCTCGGGTGAATTCCGGTTTGCTCTTGAGTATATCCCAACCTGAGGGCTAAAATACGGCATGCTCCCACACATGTTGCGGCCCGGCCTGACACTGATACCGGTGCTCATTCCACTGCTCTGCGCTGGTATGGCGCAGGCACAGCGTCCCTCGCTCGATGACCTCAAGAAGGAAGCCGCCGAAGAAGTGGGCAAGCGCCACACGCTGGTGCAGCAAATGGTGGATCAGATCTTCAGCTACGCGGAGCTTGGCTTCCAGGAGTTCGAGACATCGCGCTATCTCACCGCCATGCTCGAAAAGAACGGCTTTCAGGTGCAACGCGAAGTCGCCGGCATGCCCACCGCCTGGGTCGCGACATGGGGCTCCGGCAAGCCCGCCATCGGCTTCATCACCGACATCGATTGCATTCCGCGCGCTTCCCAAAAGCCCGGCGTCGCCTATCATGACCCGCTCGTCGCCGACGCGCCCGGTCACGGCGAGGGCCACAATTCCGGCATGGCCGTCAACGTTGTCGCCGCCCTCGTGTTGAAGGATCTCATGATGAAGTACAAGATCCCCGGCACTCTCAAAATCTATCCCGGCGTGGCCGAGGAACTCGTCGCCACCAAAGCGTTCTTCGTGCGCGAGGGCTTGTTCAAAGGGCTCGACATCATGCTCGGCGTGCATGTCTCCTCCGAGTTCGCCTCCTCCTACGGCCAGCCCGCAAGCAACAGCGGGCTCGTCTCCGTCATGTACACCTTCAAGGGACAGGCCGCGCATTCCGCCGGTGCCCCATGGCGAGGCAAGAGCGCGCTCGACGCCATCGAGCTCATGAACATGGCCTGGAACATGCGCCGCGAGCACATGCGCACCGAGCAGCGCTCGCACTACGTGATCACCAACGGCGGCGATCAGCCCAACGTCGTGCCATCGGAAGCCACCGTCTGGTATTACCTTCGCGAACTCGACTACAAGCACATCTCGGAGATGTTCGAGGCTGCGAACTCCATCGCGAACTCCGCCGCGAACATGACCGGGACCACCGTGGGCTGGCGCATCGTTGGCTCCGCGTGGCCGAACCACTTCAACAAAACCATCGCCGAAGTGCAATCGAAGAACATCGCTTCCGTGGGCATGCCGCAGTGGTCGGAGGAGGATCAGACCCTGGCCAAGGCGCTCCAAAAAGAACTCGGCCAGAAGCAGGATGGGCTCAAGAGCAAAATCGAAACGTTAGGCCCGCCGAAAGAATCGCGAGGCGGCGGATCCGACGACGTCGGCGACATCTCCTGGGTCATGCCCATGACCTACATGCGCTACCCGGCCAACATTCCCAATCTCCCTGGTCATCATTGGGCCAACGCCGTCGCCATGGCCACCCCGATCGCACACAAAGGGTCCACCGCCGGCGCGAAGGTCCAGGCCATGACCGCGCTCGATTTTCTGCTCAACCAATCGTTGATCGACGAAGCCTGGAAGTACTTCCGGGAAGTGCAGACCAAGGATCAGCAATACAAGCCGCTCATCAGTGAGCGTGATCAGCCCGCCATCGAACTCAACAAGGAGAAGATGGAGAAGTTCAAGCCCGCCTTGCGGAAGTTCTACTACGACGCAACGAAGTACAAGACCTACCTGGAGCAGTTGGGCATCCAGTATCCCACCGTTCGAAAGCAATAGAACATGGCATCCG
Source organism: Bryobacterales bacterium (assembly GCA_016789785.1). The sequence goes on along the minus strand of JAEUQE010000068.1, from coordinate 1,725 downwards.
AACCGCTCCGCATCGCCATCGCGGGACTTGGCCGCATGGGCTGGGTTCATGCTTCGAACGTACACGACCTCTCTCGCGAAACCGGTGCCTGCCGCATCGCCGCGCTGGTCGAACTCGACATCGCGAAAGCACGCCGTTTCGCAGCCGAGCGCAATCTCGACGTGCCGCTGTTCGCATCGGTGGAGGAACTCGCGGCGGCTCAGGTGTGCGACGCAACGCTCATCATCACGCCCACCGAGCATCACCGCGCGCACGCGAAAACACTGCTCTCCGCGGGCCATCGCGTGCTGCTCGAAAAGCCTCTCACGGGCACGCTCGAAGGCGATATCGCATTCGCCGCCGAGATTGATCGCGACTATCCCGGCCGCCTGATGCTCGCGTTTCAACGCCGCTTCGATCCGGCGCTTGCCTATGCGAAGGAACTCATGCAATCCGGCGCGATTGGCCGCGTGTTCAAGATCTACTCTGCGCTGGAAGATTCAGGACCGCCGCCGCACGGTTATCAAAGCGATGGCATCCTGCCCGACATGTCGGTGCACAACGTGGATGAGATCCTGTGGCTCACCGGGCAAATGCCGGTGTCCGCGCTGGCCATCGGATCACGCCTCTACAACTACGGCGTTGCTTCCTGTGTGGAAGACTTCGATGACGCGTTGCTCTATCTCTGGTTCGACGGCGATCTGATGGGACAAGTGCAAGTGAGCCGCAATCATGTCTCGGGCTACCGAGTGGAGAGCGTGATCTTCGGCGATCAAGGCCAGATCCACGTCGGCCGCTTTGAGCAGAAGCCTCTCGATACGGTAGTCGAAGCCTATGGACGGCGCGGCGCGAAGGAGCCCATTGCACACCGTGTGTTCCCCGGCAGCGACGGACGGCCCGGCCCCGAGTTCGTCGATCGATTTCTTTACGCCTACAAAGGCGAAGCCGCGGCGTTCATTGAATGCTGCCGCACGGGCCAACCGTTTCCCGCCGATCACCATGACGGCCTTCGCGCACAGCGTGTGATTGCCGCAGGCATGCGTGCCGCAATCACGAAGTCCGCCGCCCAGCCCGTGTAATCACGGCTCGATGAAGACATCCACGCGCATCCCCACCGGAACCCGCGCACCAGCCTCCAGTTCCAGCAGCGTCTCGAGGATCTTGACATCGTTGCGCTCCGAAGGCTCATCCGTGCGAATCGACTTGCGACCCAACATGTTTCCGATGCGGATCACCCTCGCTTGAAACCGCCGCTCACCGTAAGCATCGGCCCGCACCCACGCCGCCTGATTCACTCGAATTCGCGCCACATCGTTCTCATCCACTTCCGCGCGCACGCGAAGGCGCGAACAATCGCCCAGGATCACCACAGGCTCGGTATCAAGCTGTGAAATCCGCTCCCCGCCATGCCGGTTCTTCCGCAGAATCACTCCTCGAATCGGCGCACGCACCATCGCCTTTTCCACCAGCGCTCGCGCCTCCTCGGCCGTCGAACGCGCATGTTCGACTTCCGCCGCCGCGCGCCGCAGATCCTCCGGCCGGGTCTCATCTTCCACCAGCGCCGCATGTTCCTGTGCCGAATTCACGCGTGCCGCGGCAACTTCGTAGTCACGCTCGGCCACCTCAAACTCGCTACGCGAAATCACTCCGTAGCTCCACAACTGCTTCCTGCGTCCCAACTCCACTCGCGCCAGTTCCGCAACGGCCCTCGCTGCCCGTACCGACGCTTCGGCCTCCCGGCGCTGC
>JAEUQE010000689.1 GCA_016789785.1 Bryobacterales bacterium | reverse complement strand
GCCTTCGCCGAATACCTCACTCTCCCGGAAGAGAATCTCTTCGAAGTGCCGTCCACGCTCACCGACGAAGAGGCCGTTTTCACCGAACCCGTCGCCGCCGCCTGCGAGATCCTCGATCAGGTACAGATCCTCGCCGGCGCGCCCGTCGCAGTGCTCGGCGATGGCAAGCTCGGCCTTCTCATCGCTCAGGTACTCCAACTCCACGGTGCGCACGTCCGCATGTATGGCCGTCATCCCCACAAGATGCAACTCGTGGCTCCGCTCGGCGTCACGCATGAAGTTGTCAACGGCACGGCCCCCGCCATCATGTATGACTATGTCGTCGACGCCACAGGCTCCTCCGCGGGCCTTCAACACGCCATCGCCATCACCCGGCCCCGCGGCACTCTCATCCTCAAATCTACAGTGCATGACCGGGTGTCCATCGACACCGCGCCGGTCATCGTCAATGAGATCACTCTCGTTGGCTCGCGCTGCGGACGTTTCGCGCCCGCGCTCGATCTCATCCGTTCCGGACGTCTGATCCTGCGCCCGCTGATCCACGATGTGTTTCCGCTCGCGGAAGCGCCTGAGGCCTTCGAACGCGCGGCCCAGAAGGGCGTGCTGAAAGTGCTGCTCAAGGGATAACCATGGACGTCTTCGCGCTGGTCATCGCATGCCTCGTCTGGTGGCGTTCCTCTCGCCGCGCCAACCGCCTCGAAGCCGAACTCCTTTCGCTACGTTCCAGTCTCACCGCCGCGGACGACATCATTCAGCAGCTCACCCGCCGCGTCTACGCGCTTGAGAATCGACCCGCTCATCAAACCGCGCCTGAGGCGATCCATCAACCGGAGACCAGCGTTGCCGAACTCGTACAGACCGATCGGTCGGAACCTGCCGGCGTCGAGCCCATCGAGACGATGGAGCCTGTGGAGACGTTGGAGCCTGTGGCAACGATCGAGCCCGCATCGCCTCCGCTGCCAGCCTTTCCCCCAATCGGCGAAGCAACACAGCCCGAGCCGCAAAAAGAAGCACCGCCAGTCCTGGAGCCCCCTGCACCGCCTCGCGACTGGGAAGCCGTCATCGGCACCAGCCTGTTGAACGCAGCCGGCGTGCTGGTGCTCGTCATTGGCATCTCCCTGCTGCTCGGCTACACGCTCACCGTGATGGGCCCGCTCGGCAAGGTCGCCATCGGCATCTCCATCGGCCTCGTCATGAT
>JAEUQE010000688.1 GCA_016789785.1 Bryobacterales bacterium | reverse complement strand
ACCAGGAGCGGAATCGAACGGCCGCCGGCTCGAACGACAAACCGGGCGGGCTCCCCCAAACAGTCGATTCGTTCCAAAACGCCCGAGACCTTCGTATCGCCCTCGCTCTTGCGCCAGGAATCCGGCACCACGACGTCCTGCTTCTTCGGCGCGGGCGTACGGCGTGACGTTTCGAGATTGAGGGCGGCCCGTGCCATTTCCGCCTGTTCGGGAGTGGTGGCGGAATCGAGCGCCCGCGACGCCGCATTGCGCGAATCGGCGGTCCTGCCCACCGCCAGATAACTCACGGCCAGTGCATGCCAGAAATACGACTGGCGCGGAAAGATCGACGCGGCCCGTTCGAGGTGTGGCAGCGCGGCCGCGTGTTGATCCGAGGTCTGCAGCGTGGAGCCGGTCAGGAACTGGGCTTCGGCATAACTTGGATTCACGGCAAGCGCCTTGCGCAGGTGGCCAAGATATTCCTCGCGGGGTGCGCCCTGATCGCGCAGCAGCATCGCGTACTCGAAATACACGTCCGCTTGCGCGGTTTGTGCCTGCATCGCGGATTCGAAATGCTGTTTCGCTTCGGCAGTGCGCTTTCCGGCGAGTGCGAGCAGGCCGAGAGCACGGGCAATCTCCGGGGAGTTCTCCTTGGCCCGGCGGCTCAGCCTCTGATAGATCCGCGCGGCCTCCTCGAAGTGCCCTCCGGCGTGCGCGAGTTCGGCGAAAGCCAGATCAGCTTCAATATCGGACAGCGGGGTCACGCTCGCGGCCGCATTGGCCGGATCGATCGCAGCCGAGTATTCGACGACGGGGAAAGCACCCCGGTCGAGGTATCGCTTCAGTTCCGGAAACACATCGGAGAATGACTGGCCGAATACTTGTTGGAACGTCGCCGGAAGTGATTCGCCGGAAGCCATCGCGGTCAGAAACGCATTGAAGTTGGCGCGATAGTTCTCGCCCAGCCGCAGCAGATGCACCAGCGCCCAACTCTGCGCATAGAACACGCTGGCGCGCGACGCCTCGTCATAAACCCGCGAGTCGCGATTCACGGCGGCGAGTTCGCTTGCGGGCAGCCACGGCAACCGCGCGAGCAACGCCACGTGACTCTCCACAGGACGGCCAAGCCTCAGCTTCCGGTCCGAAATGTCGAGCGTGGAGTAGAACTCGGCCAGCCCTTCTTCCAGCCATTTGGGCAATGGGCCCGTGGTGTGATGGAGGACCAT
>JAEUQE010000687.1 GCA_016789785.1 Bryobacterales bacterium | reverse complement strand
TCGCCCGCCGATATCGTGAGCATGAATGGCTACGTGATCGACGGCCGCATCCACGCTCACATGACCATGGTCACTCCCGAGCATGCCTTCGGCGGACACCTGGAGCCAGGCACCAACGTCTTCACTTTCGCGGTGGTCACGCTTGGAGTGTTCGCCGATGGAGTCGACTTGAGCAAAGTGGACGACAAGACGTATCGCTGACGTACTGTGCGATTCGCGGGAGGCTCGCCTCGCCGTCAGCATCACCAGTACTTGCGGGCACACGAACTCGCTGCGCCGAACGGCCAAACGGAATCAATGGCAGAATAGGGGAATCGAGGATCACTCATGGGGCTACGAACACTTCTCTTTCTGACGATCGCATCTGCCGCGCTCAGTGCCGAATCCCGGCCCGCGGGCATCACTGTGTCTACCTGGGTCCGCGAAGAGATCTTCGCCGGCTTCATGACCGGCGACATGCCGCGCTTTGAAAGCGGCATGGCGAAACTGCGGGACATCCTCGCCGTGGAACCGAACAACCCCGCGGCGCTTGCGTGGCAAGGGGGCGGTCAAGTGTTGCGCGCCGTCCGTGCGCGCGAAGCCGGCGACATGCAGAAGTATCGGGACCTGTATCAGGAGGCGCAACTGCAGTTCACCAAGGCCTTGGAACTCGCGCCCAACAACATCAGCGTCCTCGTTGTCTCGGGAGGCACTTCGATCATGTTCGGCGACCGCCTCGCCGAACCGGATCGCCAGCAGGCCTTCGAACTCGGCTATCGCAACTACTTCGCGGCTTCCGAACTCCAGAAGCAGGTGATGGACAAGCTCCCGCCGCACTTCCGGGGCGAGTTGTGGAGCGGGCTTGCCCTCGCGGCGGACCGTCTCGACAAGCGCGCCGATCGCGAGAAGTACATCGCGCTCATGAAGGAGCAGTTGCAGGGAACGCCCTATCCATCGCGTGCCGAACGCTGGGCAAACCAAACCCGCATTGAGGGCAGTTACATGTGCTTGTCCTGCCACGAACCCGGCCGGCTCCAAGCCCGGCTCAAGGCTGTTGCGGAGAAGAAGTAAGTCCAACTCGCATGGGCCCATCGCCATGGATGGCCGTTACGCCCCTCGCCGACAATTCCGCGAGTAGCTGCGTCACTACAACCGTATGCGCGGTATCGCCGCTCAGCACCACGGCCCATTGGAGATCCTCTCGAAACGCCTTGGTGCAGATCGAC
>JAEUQE010000686.1 GCA_016789785.1 Bryobacterales bacterium | reverse complement strand
GCGCTGATCACGGACTATCGCGAGACCCATCCATTGATCACGCGCGGGCTCGATCGCTCGACGATGTTTCTCAGTCTGGTGAGCCTGATTGCGCTGATCGTTGGCGCCATTGGCGTCGGCATGGCGATGCATTCCCATCTCCAGCAGAAGATGGACACCATCGCCGTGATGAAGTCGATTGGCGCGCGATCGGGCCAGATCGTGCGGATCTATCTGGTGCAGACGCTCATGCTCGGGTTGATCGGCGGCACTGCCGGAATTGCCGTGGGACTTCTGGTGCAGCGAATCTTCCCTCTGCTGCTCGCGCGGTATTTCCAACTCACGCCTGATGTCAGCCTCGATCCACTCTCCGCACTGCAAGGGCTTGCGATCGGGGTACTCTCCACACTGTTGTTCACGCTGCCGCCGCTGGTGAGCATCCGCCGGATTCGCCCGTCGCTCATTCTGCGCCGCGACATGGAAGAGACGCGGTCCGGCTGGAAGGACCGCTTGCGAAATGGCAAACTGACGGCACTTGTGGCTGCTGTAATTCTGAGCGGGATTCTCGCCATCGTCTACTGGCTGAGTGATTCGCTGCGCGTGAGTGCGTACTTCGTGGGCGGGTTCACGGCGAGCATCCTGATCCTCAGCGTGATCGCTTATGGGCTGCTGCGTGTGTTGAAGCAAGTCAGCGCGATGACGCAGCGCGCCCTGCCAGCATCCATCCGTCATGGAATTGCCAATATCTACCGGCCTGGAAATCAGGCGACAGCGCTGCTGGTGGCGCTGAGTCTCGGAGTGATGTTCACGCTGACGGTGTATCTGGTCCAGACGTCGATGCTGGTGCAGATCGCAAGCAGTGCTCCTCCGGGAATGCCGAACGTGTTCCTCATCAACATCACGCCGAAGGAGCGCGATGGCGTGGCGCAGATGCTGAAGGCGCGCGATGGCGTGGAAGGCAACACCGAAGTGATCCCGATTGTGTCGGCCCGCATCACCAAGGTAAATGGCACGCCGCCGGATAAACTCGGGCTGAAAGGCTTCACACGCAGGTTCGGACAAACACGGACGGTGACGTGGATTGCCGAGAAGCCCGCCCCGGTCACTGTGCTGGACGGCAAGTGGTGGGACGCTTCGGCGAACGCGGAGAAGCAGGGCGTGCAGTTGTGCATCAGCGAGGACGTCGCGAAGGCCCTGAATATCGGCCCCGGAGCGCAGTTGGACTGGA
>JAEUQE010000685.1 GCA_016789785.1 Bryobacterales bacterium | reverse complement strand
GAGAAGCGGCCGAAGATCTTCAGCTTCTCGGAGACGTTCCAATCCGCGCGATCGGAGAAGTTCCAATACTTCACGCGCTCGGCGAAACCGGTGCGATAGTTGTTCACAAGGTCGGAGCCCTCACCGGGGAGATTCGGCTTCCAGATGTCGTTCATCACACGGCGGCCGACCGGATCCTGCTGGCTGGCGGGAATGATGTTGTTCGCGAAAGGCTGCCGGGTCGCGGTACCGTCGGCGTTGAGGACGGTAGTGAACGGGTTGTAGATCGCGCGCAAACCGCCGCGGGCGTTGATGGAGCGCGAGAAATCGCCGGTACGTTCCGCGTCGGTTGGCAACGTGAAGGCCACCGAGCGCGGGTCCTGGCTGCGCCACGCCTCATAGGACACGAAGTTGAACACGCGGTTCTTGATCACTGGCGAACCCAAGGTGCCGCCGAAAATGTGATTGCGAGTGAGGTTGGCGCGGCGAGTAATATGGTCGGCCACGGCGTTGATCGCCGGGTTACGGCCGAGATAGTAAGCCGTCCCGTGATACTCATTCGTGCCCGACTTCATCTGCACGGCGATGACCCCGCCGGCGGAGTGCCCGAATTCCGCGTCAACCGCGTTCTGCTGGACGCTGACCTCTTGCACCGCGTCCATCGCGGGCGTGTAGGCCGATTTCTCCGAGGCCATGTTCGGCGCACCGTCCACAATCACATCGTTCTTCGTGGTCGTGTTGCCGCCCACGTCGACCTGAGTGGCGGCCCAGTGGTGATAAGGGCTCTGCTCCGTAGTCGAGCGTATGACGGCTGCCGGATTGAGCTGTGCCAGCAGGAACGGGTTGCGATTGATCACCGGAAGCTCGTTCGTCATCTTCTTATCGAGGGTGAGGCCCATCGTCGAAGTATTGAACTGGACGGAAACGGGCGCTCCCTGGACGGTCACAGTTTCCGACGCCGAGCCAATATCAAGCGCGGCATTCACCGTGACATCGCCGCGGCTCTGCACGAGTACGCCGCGCTGGGCAAACTTGCGGAAGCCCTGCATCTCGACGGTGACGGTGTAGTTGCCGGCAATCACGAAGTCGAACAGGTATTGCCCGTTACTGTTGGTAAGCGTGTTGGCAGTGACATTGGTGCCCTCATTGGTGAGGGTCACCTGCGCCCCGACGATAACGGCTTGGGAAGAATCGGTAACCAGCCCCTGGACGCGGCCACGCACGTCCTGGGC
>JAEUQE010000684.1 GCA_016789785.1 Bryobacterales bacterium | reverse complement strand
CTGTCAAGCACATTTCTCACCCCTGCGGCATGTATCATGGCGTGTATGCGCCGCATCTGGATTTCTGTCCCCCTCACAATCGCCACTCTCATGGCGGGAAACTGGCCGCAGTGGAGAGGCCCCTCGCTCGACGGCGTCAGCGACGAACGGGGCCTCCCTGAAAAGTGGTCCACGGAGGAAAACGTAACCTGGAAATTGGCCCTGCCCGCCAGAAGCGGCGCCACCCCCATCATTTGGGGCGAGACCATCTTCCTAAACGTTGCCGAAAACGACGACCTGCAACTCTGGGCGGTAGACCGCGCCGCGGGCACCGTGAAATGGAAGAAGAAAATCGGCGGCGGCAACTACAAGATCAACAAGCAGAACATGTCCTCCCCCTCACCGGTTACCGACGGCAAAAGCGTTTTTGTCATGACCGGCACCGGCATTTTCAAAGCCTTCGATTTCAACGGCGCCGAACTCTGGTCTCGCGATATCCAAAAGGACTACGGGACTTTCGGCTTGAATTGGGGCTACGCGTCCTCGCCGTTGCTATGGAACGGAACCCTTTACGTGCAGGTGTTGCACGGAATGAAGACCGACGACCCTTCTTACATTCTGAAAATCGACCCGAAAACCGGCAAGACAGTGGCGCGCATGGACCGCCCGACAGACGCCATCGTCGAATCGCCGGATAGCTACACGACACCCGCAATCTGGACCTCCGGAAAACAAGCGGAGTTGATCATCACCGGCGGCGACGTAGTAACCGGGCACGACCCCGCCACACTAAAGGAACTCTGGCGCGCCAATGTCCTCAACCCGCAGAACAACCCCATGAACCGCATCATCGCCTCGCCAGTGGTGCGCGATGGGCTCATCTACGCGCCCACACGCGTGCGGCCCCTGACGGCGCTCCGTCCCGGCGGCCGGGGCGATGTCACTAAATCTCATATGGTGTGGCAGAATCCGAACGGTCCCGATGTTCCCACTCCCGTGACCGACGGGAAATTTCTCTATGTGACCAACGACCGCGGCATCATTTGGTGCCTTGACGCAAAAACCGGCGCCGAGATCTACGGCGGCAAACGCATCCGGCCCGCCATCTATAGTTCGTCCCCGGTGCTGGCCGATGGAAAGCTCTATGTAACGAATGAAGAAGGGCTCGTTACGGTTTTGCAGGCCGGCCCCGAGTTCAAGGTGCTTTCTGAAAACGACATGAAAGATTACACCTT
>JAEUQE010000683.1 GCA_016789785.1 Bryobacterales bacterium | reverse complement strand
ATATCGTCGGCATCAATCAACTCCCCGGACTTGCGAATGCCGTCCGATACGGAAACATCTCTGCGAATGCGCCAGCCAACCCTGGATGGACGAATCATTCTTTCGCCACTGCTGGCGGAAACACCGTCGCACTTCCGACTGCTGCTAAAGAACGCTATTTGATGGCTGCCTATTTGGTCAGTCGATACACCTTCGTTGGGTCGGCTAATGCTGGGAATAATGATACTAACATCCAAAAAGCCATCTGGTCGATCATGAACAATAACATCGGAACTGCAGATACTGGTGGCACAACTGGAACCGACGGACCATTGAGTCTGACGGGAGTGATTGATAAGGGTCTCACAAACAATACCAGCACCAGTACTGTTAATAACCAGAGCATTGCTTGGTGGGTGAACAAGGCAAACACAGAGTATTCTACCAAGGTTGATCCAACCAAATGGGCGATCGTCAGTTGGCTGGTAACTAAGGATGGTGCGTTGCGTTCGGCTTCCTGTGCCGACCCAACCAAACTCTGTGACGAGAAGCCGACTGTGGACCGCCAGACCTTCCTCGTCCAAGTCGTCCCCGAACCTGGTTTCTATGGCGTCCTCGCCGGCGGCCTCGGCATTCTCCTGTGGGGAGTTCGCCGACGCAAGACCGAAGTCTAACTTCTAACTGACTCCGCATTTCCTCCGAACACCTCCGATGTCCCGCGAGGCCGGCTCCGCTGGTTTCGCGGGATTTGTTTTTTTTGGCCGACTCCTCCTTCCGGGACCGAGCTGCCGTGCTTTTCCCAAGCATTGACGACAGTATGCGATCGCGCTATGCTCACCCTCTCGAGCGGATGGCCAAAGCGGAGAACAGAACCATGAGCGAGCTTGTGCGCGAGGCTCTACGCACCTACGAGAAACAGCGTCGCGCGGAGATCACGGCCAAGTACCGAAAGAGTGCCGAAGCAAGCGGTATCACAGAAGCCGACGTAGTTCGTATTGTCAAAGAGTATCGGGCTAAGCAGAGGGGCAACGAACAGAACGCTTCGTTCAAATGATTCGCGGATTCGGATAAACCGGCCCACTCCGATTTACTCCTTCCAGCCGCGCCGTTTCGCCTCGGCAAACTCCGCTTCGGCCTCCTTGCTCTTTCCCGCCGCCTTCAACGCCAAGCCGTAGTGCTGCCGGAAGCTCGCCTCCCCCGGCACCCGGGCCACCAGCGGACCCAACACATTCACCG
>JAEUQE010000682.1 GCA_016789785.1 Bryobacterales bacterium | reverse complement strand
CTGTGGAGGCGCAACCCTATGCTCCGATTCATCTACATATTGACGATTCTCACCGCCGGGACTACTTCTGCGGACTGCCAGCAGTTTACTGACGTTCCGGCATCTGCTCAGTTCAGTGGCACTGTTAACCTTATGTATAATCGCTTCATCACCACCGGGTGCGTGGCGGAACCCCTCCAGTATTGCCCCGGCAACAGGCTTACGCGCTGGATGGGAGCGGTTTTCGTGATCAGATCGCTATACAGTGCCATGAACGCCAACGGCGACCCCGACAGTTTCCCGTACAACACCAGCCCTTACTTCAGCGACGTTCCCTTTTACGACTACAACAACCCAGATCTCACACCGAATGGTCACCCTGCTTTCAAGTACATCCAGAGGATGAAATAACTCGGCATTACGTCAGGCTGCAATGCGAGTTCATTCTGTCCTGGTGGCGATCTGGAGAACTTCATGATTGCGATTTTCACGGTGCGAGCGCGGCAGATCAGAGAAGGGCAGCCAGTTCATGTGCCGGTTTGTGAAGAGTCGGGCCTCCGCGAATACAATGTCTACGCCGCATCATGTACCGCGAGCGATTTCTTAGACGTACCCAGCACTCTGTGGTACTTCCCGTTCGTGCAGACGGCGTTGCATATCGTCAGCCCAAGTCTGAAAACGGAATACTGCGCTCCAGGCTGGTTCTGCCCGGAGATCGCACTCAGCCCCAGCTACGAGGCTGCGGTTATGCATCGAGGTGACATGAGCACCTATGTGGTTTACGGAATATGGAACCAAACACCGATTCACCCGGATTATTCCGGCGGGAGCGGATATCAGTTGCCTGCGACTTCGTTTTGCAGTGGTACGACGAACGCAACCCGTAATCGGGTCTTTGGGGTCTATTATTGGGGCCCCGATCGCTGGACAGCGGAGGCGATCGCTGTTACAACCGGCCCCGAAGCCTCCCGCTGGAGTCAGTGGGTGTCCAACTTCAGGTTCACCTTCAATGGGAACCTCCTTCATCCAGCGCCACTGATGGGAGAGACTACCTCCGCAACCCGGGCATCGGTCGTTCGGTATCCACCCACAGGACAATACTACGACCCGCCGGGCGCGGGCACCTTACGAATGCAGGCGACCCACAACTTCAAGAACTCGTGTAATCAGCTAGTATTACTCTGTTAAGTATATACATCTAGCACTCGGTGTTAAGGGAGTACTGGCTTCGACTGCGCCAACTTC
>JAEUQE010000681.1 GCA_016789785.1 Bryobacterales bacterium | reverse complement strand
AGAACGTTGAGCTTCTTCTCGCCTTCCAACTCCGAGTAGTTTTCGTCAACAATGCGGCGGGCGGTCTCGGCGTGGAACAGCCACGAAGCCACCGTCGGCATGTCCCTGACCTTCTCCGGGTGAATGACTGCGCGCATCGCGCCACAGTCCGAATGCCCGCATACGATGATATTGCGCACGCCCAGAGCCAGAACCGCGTATTCGATCGTAGCGGATACGCCACCGTTGCGCTCCCCATAAGGCGGCACGATATTGCCGGCGTTCCGGTTGATGAAGAGATCCCCAGGCTCAGCCTGAGTGATCAAGTCGGGAAGAACACGCGAATCCGCACAGGTAATGAACAACGCTCGTGGATGTTGTTCCCCGGCAAGCTTCTCAAACAGAGGCTTCTTTTCAGGAAAGATATCGTCGTGGAAGTGCTGATAACCCTTTAACAGCTTATTCATGGATGAACCCCTCTCACAGGACTAACGACACTGCTCCCGCAAGTGAACTGTGCGCGTCGGGAGCACGGGCAATTCCCCGCGGCCTCAGCATGCCACCTCAGATGGGCGGACAGGCACAAAGCTACAGGCTGGCTTTGAGAACTAGGCGAGGAACGGTTGAAAGACGGGGGGCGAACGGCCGGGAGTGAGCCCCGGAACAGAGAGAGATGAAAGCGAAACACGTAGTCCGGCTACCCATTCCGAAACAATGGGCAACGGCTTCCAGAAAGTCAGGTTGCACAGCGCGGCCGGCAGTGGAGCTTTTCGGGGTTCAACCTGCTTCGCCAGATTGGAAGCAACCCTTCCCTGGAGAGTCTCCAATGCGTGATCGGAAGAATCGTGGTCCAGGTCTGGTCTTGCAACCCTGCTGACACGCACACGCTGGCTTCGAATCGCCTTGTCTGATGGGCCTTCGGGGTCACACACTCCAGCCAGGAGGCCCAACAACAGAGTTGCACCCGCCAGCGCCCACACTTTGGCCGATCTGAGCACGCTGATCCCAATATACAGCAATGGCTGTATGGGTGACATACAGCATGAGCACTATTCCCCCGGACGAATCTCCCGGGATTGGTACCATGGAGTAGTATGCCGATCTACGAGTATCGTTGCCAGAAATGCGGTTCCAGTTTCGAGAAGCTGCGGAGGTTCGCCGAGGCAGACGAGCCAATCGAATGCCCGCAGTGCGGCTCGAAGACCCGGGACCGGCTGATGTCCGCCTTCGCGACGTCAGGGTGCGGAGCCGG
>JAEUQE010000680.1 GCA_016789785.1 Bryobacterales bacterium | reverse complement strand
TTGTTCAACGTGTCGCCATTGATCACATGCAGGGCTTGCGCGATGCTCGGATCCGACGACCGTTCACTCGCATCGCAAATCACGCGATTGGGCCGCCCGAAGGAAGAGAGAAACTGCGAGGCCACCTGAGAATCGGGAAGCTGCAATGCGCGTGTGCCGGCGGGATAGCCACTGAAGGGAGTGGGCACGCCGGTCACCTGGCTCATCGCGTCGAGAATCACTTCCGCCGGCAGACGCTTCACGATGTACTTCGAGTAGTAGACGTTGTCGTACTGGTTCGTTGCGTTGGCCTCGGAGGCGAGTTGATACACACCCGAGTTCATGATGGTGCGGATCAGGTGCTTGATGTCGAACTGGTGATCCACGAAGTCCTTGATCAGCGCGGCGTACAGTTCTTCATTCGAGGCGGCATTGGCCTCGCGAACATCATCCACGGGATCGACCAGACCGCGGCCCATGAAGTTCGCCCACACGCGATTCACAATGGCCCGCGAGAAGTAGGGGTTCTTCGGAGACGTCAGCCACTTTGCAAAATGCAGGCGCCGGTCTTCATTCGATTCGAGTGACAGCGATTCGCCATCGAGCGGCGCGGGGGCAAGCGGCTTCAGCAGACGCGGATGATTCACGTCACCGGTCATCTTCGCGAACACGACGGAATCACCCGGATCGACGCCGTTCTTGATGCCAATGCGCGAAAACAGATTCGCCATCTGGTAGTACTGCATCTGCGTCCACTTTTCGAGCGGGTGGTTGTGGCAGCGCGCACACGTCAGCCTTTGGCCGAGGAACGCTTGCGTCACGTTCTCCGTAAGGTCAATCGGATCCTTGTGCAGCACGAAGTAGTTCAACGCGCCGTTCTGCCGGGTGCTGCCGGAGGCGGTGAAGAGATCGCGAGCAAACTGATCCCAAGGCTTGTTCACCTTCACGCTGTCGCGAATCCAGTTGTAGAACGACCACATGGCATTCGGCCGCAGGCGGCGGCTGGAAACCAACATCAGATCGGACCACTTGTAAGCCCAGTAGTCGACGTACTCGTCGCGATCGAGCAGTTTGTCGATGAGCTTCGCGCGCTTGCCTGCGGAGTTGTCCGCGAGGAATTGCTCCACTTCCTCGGCATTTGGCAGAATCCCCGCGGCGTCCAGGTAAGCACGGCGAATGAAGGCGGCATCGGAGGCGGGGGCGGAAGGCGCAAGATTGAGGCTCTTCCACTTCGCCAGCACATGATCGTCAAC
>JAEUQE010000067.1 GCA_016789785.1 Bryobacterales bacterium | reverse complement strand
CCTTCTGATACCATGCCTCGCCGTAGTGCGCCCAATGCTCCTGTTCCGTCTGCCAGGTATGCGGCACGGTCACCGTCCGCCACGGCGCGTTTGGCGTGAGCCGGAACTGCCATGGCCCATCAAGGCTGATGCTATGGCGCGTGCCGGCTCCTGGTGTTTGGGACTGCGCTCCGGCGGGCGCGGGCAGCAAAGAAAGGGACAGGCCGGAGAGGGACAGCAGAGATCTGCGGTTCATGTCTACCAGCATGCACCTTTCGGCGATACGGTGCGACTCGCGGCGATCTCCATCGAAACAGCACCGGGCGGGAACTGCTCGCCCGCGCATCCGCCCGCGTAGGTAACGCTGTAATGAGTTCCATCGGGTGCGGCACGTGTGTGTGGCTCTCCAGAAACTTCCGCCTCGGAGTTGCCGGATTTCGGCCAGATCGTGCCACCTGAGTCACACCATCCGACGACACATCGCGCCCGCCCAGATCAAGTTTCAGGTTCCATGAGCGGGATGTCGCCCCGCTCGGGGGCTGATCGCTGAGTGCAGCCAAAAATCTCAAACACTTTTGGCTAGATGAATGCCCTCTGCAACGAGGTGATGAAATGGATCCCCGGAACGGCTTTCCGGCTGAGCCGGTCGTCGTTGGTGACAAACAAGTCGCACTTCGCGTAGGCTGCGCACGCCAATTGAATCGCGTCGGGTGGCTTGATGGAGCGGTCGGCACGAATCTGCGCAAAGAGCTTCGAGCACGCCCGCTCAAACGGCACTACCACGATGCCGGGACTATCCATCAGCCCCTCGTACCTTCTGACCCAGCCCGTGTCACCCATGGCATAGGGTTTCACCAGAACCTCGCCCAGCGTCAGTGTCGACGTCACGAGTTCATCGCGCCGTTCCTGCATGCGGCGTGACAACTCGACGGTGCGCTGCGTCAGCTCGCCACAATCCTCCATGAGATAGATGAACAGGTTCGTGTCAAAGAAGATTCTGCTCACGCGGGCTCCTGTTGGCCGGGCAATGCGGTGTGCGATTCGGGCGCCGCCAGCGGGAATGCGGCAAGCGCCCGTTCCTCCACCAAAACCGATTCACTCCCAGCCCTCGCGGAGGCGGCTGACATAGGCGTCGGGACCCTCTTCCTTCCACATGCCCCTGCCGAGACCTTGCATTGCCAGGAGTCCGCCGAGCCAGCCGTCTCCCGCCGCTTCCGGCCGGGCAGCGGCCCCGCCCTCCACCAACTTGCAGTATTCGGTTTGATACCAATCCACGAGGTAGTGATGCGTCACTGGAATATCTGCCTTGTCCGGTACCGTTCGGCCTACACGCGTCGGATCGACAGGATCGCCCGGACGGTACAGCCGCCTGCGGTTTCTGGCGGTCGCAATCAACATGCGATAGTTCCCTGGATTCGCAGGCTTGTTCGCCACGCAGTGCTGACGAATGTGCACCGCAACCCCCGGCCGAACCGCTCCGCAGAGATTTTCCTGCGCCAGGCGGGCGAGGATATCGTCCACCGAGTAATCCTCAGCGTCCGGATGCTCCTTCGTCAGCAAGGCCACGGCCAGAAATACCTCATCCGCCACTTTCAGACCTGCAGACATTGGGATCGGCGCCATTACTGGTGTAGCCATGCGAACCTCCAATACAAACATAACTCAACGATTGAAGAATGTCAATGCAAATCTTGGTTCCACCATCGATTCAGGGAATGCTTGAGCCTGTCTGCGATTTCTTGTTGTTTTGAAAATACATTCGTTTGCTCTTTGGGGTCCGATTGCAGATCAAACAACTCCGGAGTGTCCGACCATGCCGTCTCCGGCTGCCCTTCCCACAGCCTCAAGTCCCGATTGCGATCGAATGGCAGGATCAACTTCCACCGGCCCTCGATCACCCAACGATACTTCAGGTTCGAGACTGGCGAGTTCACATCGACGCCGGTGTGTGAGAAGATCGCTCCGAACACCTTGCCACGCTTGGCCAACGCCTGGCGCTTCGTCAGATCCAGACCCGGCATCTCCGCCGGTTTGCGCAGTCCCGCGGTTGCGAGAACCGTGGGTGCGATGTCGATGCTGCTCACCGGCACTGCGTCCTCCCGTGCCACTGGTACACGCCCAGGCATCCGCACGATGATGGGAGTCCGCAAACCGGCGTCATAGGGCGACATCTTTGCCCGCGTCGCATGCAGCGGACGGACGTCCTCGGGCTGCGCCCAACCGTTGTCGGCCAGATAGACTACCAGCGTGTTGCGCGTCAGACCACGGGTTTCGATATGCCCCAGCAGCGCGCCAACGGTCTCGTCGAACCACTCGATCATGGCGTAGTATTTGGCCACGGCGAGCGGCAGGCCCGCATCGCGATAGCGTGCCAGCAGCCGGTCGGGCGGATTGTGCGGCGTGTGCGGCATCATTGGCGCGTACCAAAGGAAGAACGGCTTGTTTCCCGCGCGGTCAATGAAGTCGAGGATGGGCTGCATGGTCTGCCGGCCGATCTTGAGGCCGTCGTCGCCATGACGCCCACCGCGCTTCACGTCGCCGTGCGTCATGCATTCGGTGAACCCGCCACAGGTGCACTGTCCTTCCCACCATTTCCCGGTCTGCAAGCTAACGTAACCCTTCGTCGCCAGCATGCCTGCCAGGGTTTTCGACTTCTCGAAGATCTTCACCATCCGCTCGCGATTGGAAGGATCGCGCGCATCGCCCTGTGGATCGTTCGCCGTGATGCCGTGTTGATGCGGATAGAGTCCGGTCATGATGGAGGCGAGGCTCGGGCGGCATAGACTGCTCGGAACATATCCACGCGTGTAGAGCAACCCTTCGCCCGCAAGTTTGTCGATGTGCGGAGTGCGGACGTGGCCGTGGCGCATGAAGCCGTAGTCCGTCCAGCCGTGATCATCGGAGATAATGAGGACGATGTTCGGTGCGGTTTTCGAAGAGACTGCCTGCGCACGCAACGGCGCTTGGGCTGCGCAATATGCGGCCAGAAGGACGAGGATGGATGCTTTCATGGACTCACGATCATACCAAGGCGGCGCCGCGGTCCGGCCGCGGAACGCTGTGCCGTGCGGGACTGCGGAGTTGATATGCTGCGCCGGACTCTGTTGGCTCTTCCGATGATGATGCCGCCGGGAGCAACGCTTCGTATCGGCCTGGTCGCGGACATCCATCATGCCGAACTCGATGTCCGCAACAACCGCTACTACCGGCAGGCGCTTGGGCGTCTGCGGGCGGCGGTGGCGGAGTTCAATTCCGAGGGCGTCGACTTCGCCGTGGAGATGGGCGATCTCATCGACGAAGCGCCCACCGTGGAGGGCGAACTTGCGCTTGCCCGCGAGGCTGAGGCAGTGTTCGCGCAGGTGAAAGCGGATCGCCACTACGTGCTCGGCAATCATTGCATCTGGACACTCACCAAGCAGGAGTTTCTCGGCGCGATCGGCCGCACCGAGTCCTACTACTCGTTCGACCGGGCAGGCTGGCACTTCGTCATTCTGGACGCGTGCTTCAAGGAAGATGAGACCCCTTACGGCCGCAAGAACAACGATTGGCGTGACACCTGGATTCCCAAAGCCGAACTCGACTGGCTGGCCAAGGATCTTGCCAAAACAAATCTGCCCACCATTGTTTTCGCACACCAGCGGCTGGATGTTGCAACCGAACTTGCCGTGAAGAACGCAGCGGACGTTCGCAAGCTACTGGAAACGTCCGGCCGTGTCGCCGCGGTGTTTCAGGGCCATCACCACGAGGGCGGCTATTCGCAGCTCAACGGGATTCACTATCTGACGCTGGTCTCCGTGATTGAGGAACCTGACCCCGCCGGAGGAGCGCACACCATCGTCGATCTGAGGCCTGATGCGATTGTGGTGCGCGGGTTCCGCCGGCAGAAGAGCGTGGAATGGCCACGCGCCGGAAAGACCGGTGAAACGCCCGCCGGCAGGCGTTCCGGCTAAGAGCGAAGGCTTAGCACAGCAGCCGGCGAAACCTCAATCCGCGGGTTTGGCATTGCGGTTTCGTTCCTCGTGTGGTGTGATTGGTGAAGGGACTATATCCGCCTATGAGACGCAAACCAATCGAAGAGAAGCCGGTGGTTTCGAAAGAGATCATTGAGCAGGCCAAGGCTGCGATATCGGCGGACCGTCCAAGCTCCGCCGTGAAGTGCAAGGTGTGCGATGCCGATGCGGCTCCGAATTCCACCGAGGGCCTGTGCTGGGTCTGCCGGCGGCTCAAGATCAGCGCATGGCGTGATCTCGATCAGCAAATGTCGGCGCAGGAATAGTCCTGCCGCGAGCAATCCTCCAAAATCAACAGATCAATCGAGCGATGCCCGGGGAGCATTCCCGCGCAGCACTAGGTTCGATACTGCACTGTTCACTTTTTCTCTTAAGCGCTGTGCACCTCACCGTGGCGCTAGGCTTAAGCCTGCCGCGCCGAGACTCATCTCGGCGCAGGGCGAGGTGAAGGAAATGCGCGATCACCGATGTACTACGAACTTATCATCCATCAGGGCGATTCGCCGGCCGTGAGCACGGGCCTCGACATGAGTGTCGAGGCGGCAGCCTGAAGGCTGCGTTACCGTAGCCGGTCTACGGAGTCACTATTAGGCAGGGTCCTGACTCCTCGGGACCTATGCCATGCCCCAAAATGAAAAGTAATTGGGGCTAGTCAATTCTCTTCCAACAGCCACTGATACTCATCCGGGTCGAGACCCAATTGCTCCATCTGCCGCGTCAGGTCCGGGCGGATCGGCACAGGAGTGGAACGCACCCAGGCGGCCACCACGGTTTCGACACCCACGCGGTTTTTCCCCTCCTCCTCCGCGGTGGATTCGGCGGCCTTGCGCAGGGCGTTCTCCGCTTCTTCGCGCACTGGCCGTGGTGTGCGAGCGAGAATCGCGTTCAAAAGGTCTTCGGCGGCATCATTCCAGTTCATGACCTCGCGATTGTCGCGCAGTGGTTTCCCCTAAGGCAAGTCACGGTGTGTACTAAGCGCAAGCTCTCATCTTATCGATCGGCCAAGCTGCCGTTAGACGGAACAGGGCCGGTTCGCGTGCCCTCATATTTCAGTCATGTCAAACACACCTACGCCATCGGCGGACTTCGCCGACTACTACGAGTTGCTACAGATCAGCCCCAACGCCGAGGCTGAGACGATTCAACGCGTGTTCCGCATGTTGGCGCAGCGTTATCACCCCGACAACGCCGAGACGGGAAATGAGCCCCTGTTTCAGCAACTGCTGAAGGCCTATCATCTGCTCAGCGACCCTGCTCAGCGCGCGGCCTACGATGTACAGCATCGCGCGCAGTCCAAGGTCACCTGGCAGGTCTTCGATCAGAAGACTGCTCCGTCTGGCCGCGAGAATGAGAAGAAGAAACGCGAGGGCATCCTCGGCGTGCTTTACCAGAAGCGCCAGCACAGTCCCAATCAGCCCGGCCTCAATATCCGCGAGATGGAGGACCTGCTGAACATCCCGAAAGAGCATCTCGAGTTCCCTCTCTGGTATCTCAAGGAAAGTGGTGAGATCAAGGTGGCCGACAACGGACGGTACATCATCACCGTGAAGGGTGTGGATCTGTACGAAGACTTCACGGCCTCGCCGGCGGATGTGCGCGAGATTCATCTGCTGCCCGCGGGCTCGCCGAAATCCGCCTGAGCAAGGAACGGATCCTCCAGCGGCCCACCCAGGGCGCTACACTAATCAGAGTGACAGAGCATCGTGCAACGCCGCACCCGCGGCATTGCTGTTTTCTGCCCGCTGACCCTCAACCGCATGCTTTCTCCGATCCTGCTTGAAACCAGCCTTCCCGGCATCGAACTGCGATCCCGAGGCAAGGTCCGTGACGTCTACAATCTCGGTGACACGCTCTTGTTCGTCGCCACGGATCGCATCTCCGCGTTTGACTGCATTCTTCCCACGGGCATTCCCGACAAAGGGCGCATCCTCACCCAGATGTCGCTATTCTGGTTCGATTTCTTGAAGGACATCGTTCCCACTCACCTCCTCACCGCCGACTTTTCCGAATACCCATCGCAATTGCAGCCCTTCCGCGACCAGCTCGAAGGACGGTCCATGCTCGTGCGGCGCGCGCAGATGTTCGAAGCCGAGTGTGTCGCGCGAGGCTACGTTTCGGGCTCGGGATGGAAGGACTACAAGTCCACGGGCGCAATCTGTGGGATCGCTTTGCCGGTCGGCCTGCTCGAAAGCAGCAAACTACCGGAACCGATCTTCACACCCGCTACGAAGGCGCAGTCGGGGCATGATGAAAACATCCCCTTCGACCGTTTTGTCGAGATCGCAGGCGCCGGTCTGGCGCATCAGCTTCGCGACTTCACTCTCGCCATCTACCGCAAGGCTGCGGATTACGCGGAGACCCGCGGGATTGTGCTTGCCGATACGAAGTTCGAGTTCGGGATGATTGACGGCAAGATCACGCTCGCCGACGAAGTGCTGACTCCCGATTCCTCGCGCTTCTGGCCGCGCGATACGTATGTGCCCGGGGGGCCACAGCGTTCCTACGATAAGCAGTACGTGCGCGATTACCTGGAGACGCTCGATTGGGATAAGCGTCCGCCCGCGCCGCCATTGCCTGCCGAAGTCGCCTCGCGCACCAGCCAGAAGTACAAAGAAGCATACCTGGCGCTTACCGGCAGGGATCTCCAGTGAATTGGCTCGACGTTGTTCTCGGGCTGACGCTCGCGTCCTCGGTCGTATCGGGTGGGATGAAAGGATTCGCGCGCACGGTGGTCGGCATCACCGCGACGCTGGCCGCGTTCTTTCTGGCAGTCTGGTTCTATGGTGCGGCGGGCTCCATGTTCATGGAATATGTGAGTTCGAAAGCGGTGGCGAACTTTCTCGGATTCGTTGCCGTGTTCGCGCTGGTGATTCTTGCGGGAGCCGTGATCGGCAGGTTGCTCGCGATGGCCTTCAAGTGGGCTGGAATCGGATGGCTGGACCGGACGCTGGGCGCATGCTTCGGGCTTCTGCGAGGGCTTCTCATTTCGATTGCGATCGTGATGGTCGTGATGGCGTTCAGTCTCAACCCGCCGCCGAGTTCGATTGTCGAAAGCGAGATTGCGCCCTATGTCCTCGAAGCCGCGCGCATCTTCAGCAAGGCCGCGCCTCACGAACTGACGGACGGCTTCCAGAAGAGCTACGAAAAAGTGCACGGCGCGTGGAGCAAGGCCGTGGAGTTCGGCATCGATAAAGAGCGCGGCGAAAAGCGGCGCGAGAAAGACAAGGATGCGGACCGTAAGGTCACGGTGCCGAAGAAGACGGAATTCTAATGCGATTGCTGATTTTCGATCTCGATGGGACACTCATCGATTCCCAGCAGGATCTTGTCAACGCGGTGAACGCCGCGCGTGTGCACATGGGGTTCGCTGAGTTGGCCGCGGAAACCATCCACTCCTACGTCGGCAATGGTGCGCCGGTGCTGATCCGCCGTGCGATGGGTCCCGATGCGCCGGATGCCGATGTGGAGCGCGCTCTCGCGTTCTTCCTGCAGTACTATCGGGCGCACATGCTCGACTACACGGTGTTGTATCCGGGGGTACGCGAGTCGCTGGATGCGTTTCGCGATGGTGGGATTCCGATGGCGGTGCTGACCAACAAGCCCGCTCACATTGCGGAGGCGATCATTGACGGGCTCGGCGTGGCACGGCATTTCTTCCGTATCTACGGCGGCAACAGCTTTGAGCAGAAGAAGCCGGATCCCGTGGGTGTGCACGCGTTGTTGAGGGAATCGGGAGTCGCGCGGGACCTTGCGCTGATGGTGGGCGATAGCGCGGTCGACATCCGCACCGCGAGGAACGCGGGGATTCCCGCTTGCGGCGTCACCTATGGATTTCAGCCGGAGTCCCTGAAGGCGGAGCCGCCGGACTACCTGTTGGACCGGATGCCGGAACTGGTGCCGATCGTGCTGGGGAGTTGACCGCGCGGCTTGGCGGTGCAAAAAAAACGCGCCGCCCACCAACTTCGGTGAACGGCGCAATCGTATGGGAAGGACAAATGGTCTATTGGTCGGAGGACGTGTGCGGCGAGCCTAGTTGCGCGCCTGCTTCACCTTCGGGGCGGAGAGGTAGCCCACGATGCTGTCGCGGCGCACTTCGTTGACCACGATTTCATAAGGCACCCGGGCCGAGGCGAGGTAGAACTGCACCGGTTCGTTCACGGTGCGATCCTTCTTTTCCACCTTCTTGTCGTCGGCCACAAGCTCGATCGTGTAGCGGTTGCGCTTCGGGTCAAACTTCTTCAACTGCACGGCCACATCACCAATGCGCTGGGGACCTTTGGTCTTGGGCAGTTGGAACTCGATGTAGTTGCGCTCACCCATGGCACGCAGGGCGGCCAGCTCTTTGGAGTTCGTGGCGATGAGTCCGCTCTGGACGCCGAGGTCGCCACGCACGGTGCGCAGATCCTGAATCGTGCGGTCGAGTTCCGACTTCGCGCTGGCAACTTCCGTTTTCACGCTGGTCACTTCGCTGGCGATCCCCGTCACCTGCGCGTTGGTCGCGGTGGCGACTTCCTTCACTTCGCCGATCTTCGAATTCAACTGTTCCTGCAATTGCTGATTGGTGGCGCTCAACTGCTGCTGGTGCTGGTCAGAGATCTTCCTCGCAACCTGTTCGGAATAGCGGCGGGCGTTGGCGCCGGCCTGCATCGCGGCCTGCTGGGACTTCGATTCCGTCGTCTGAATCTGCTTCTGCAACTCGGCGAAGGTGCGCTCGTTCTGCTGCGAAACACTCTTGGTGTCATTCTGCAGACTTACCAGTTCTTCCTTCACGGCGGTGCGCAAGCCTTTGATCTCGGACTCAAGCTGGCTGGTGCGCGAGGCAAAGTAAACGTTGCTGCCGATGAGCGCCACGCCGAGGGTAAGGCCGGCAATCACGGGAGCGGAGAAACGCGAGGTACTCTCGGGTTGAGAAGACACACTATTCGTGTTCATGGTTATCGATCTCCTTCATCAGTTTGTGTCAGTGGAAACGGTCGCAGTAAGTGAAGTTCGCGCTCTGCGTGGGAAATACGCAGGCACGAGCGCTTTTGTAAGTCGCGTGGCGTCCCGCGGCCGGGCGCGATTTACGTAGACAGGCAAGCCGCTGAAGGCGGAGGCCTTCAAGCCGCCTGCCTGCCTTTCTCCCCGTGCCCTTTCTAGTGCAAGACCCGTGCCAAACTCGTATCGCTTTGAAAATAAAGACTATGCTGTCTGGATGTGAACGGCGCCCGCCGATCGATTTTGCCGGACCAGGCAGCGACACCTGGAAAGTTTTACCGCCTCGGTTCTGAGGGCAGGCTTCCGGGTAGAATTTTCTCTCTACCCCGATCGGGAATCGGCGGCCAGTCCACCCTGGCAGTTGCCGCTCGTGCACTGTGCGCTGCACTCCACAAGGTGGCCCGCGCTCGTTCCGGCGACCTGCAGATCTTACTGATCCGGCTCCGTCCAATCGCGTGAATCATCGGAGCCGGCGGCCGCAGTGGCGAACGGTGTTGCGCTTTGATAGTCTTTCCGCAATGTTTCCCGCTATCGCACTCTGGGTATTTCTCTGGGCCAGCGCCTCCCTTTCGCTTGCGCAGAGCACTTCCGCAACACTGACGGGCATTGTCACCGATCCCACCGGCGCCGCGGTTCCGGGCGTCGCATTGGAGGCGCGCGACATCAACACGGGCTACGTTTACAAGGCAGCGTCCAACGAGACGGGCCAGTACACCATCTCGGACCTTCGCAACGGAACCTATGTGCTTCGTGCGAAGGCGAGCGGTTTTCAGGAAGCGGTGGTGGATGGCATTATTCTCACCGGCCTCGATAATCGCCGTATCGACATTTCGATGAAGGTTGGTTCGGTGGATACGATCGTGGAAGTACAGGGCGGCGCAACGCTGATCGAAACGGAAAGCGCGCGCATCTCAGACGTGAAGAATCGCGAGACGCTACGTGCCTTGCCGCTCACGCTCCGGCGCGCGTGGGACTACTTCACGCTCTCGCCACAAGTGAACAAGACGGCCGTTGGATTTCAGGTATCGTTCGCGGGAAGCCGGCAGAACCAGGGTGCGGCGAATATTGACGGCACCACCATTGCGCGTTCCGGAGGCGGGTACGCGAGTGGACCGCTGCTGGACCGCACCGAGTCCTTCGAAGAATTGCGCATGGACATTAGCGGGTCGAGCGCGGAGTTCGGCACCGTCGGTCAAACGACGTTGATCAGCCGCGCGGGCAACAACGAGTTTCACGGGACGTTTTCGGACTACTATTCGACCACCGCGTTCCGCGTGCGCAATCCCTTTGCGACCGAGCGCGCGAGCGGTGTGGCCCATCGATTCACGTTCTCGGCTGGCGGTCCGATCTGGATTCCGAGGATTTACGACGGACGGAATCGAACATTCATCTTCGGGACTCTCGAGATCAACTCGGGAAGCCCGGGCCGAACGCAGATCAACCAGACTGTGCCCTTGTCAGCATGGCGAGCCGGCAACTTTTCGGGCGTTGCCACGCCAATCCGTGATCCCTTCGGCGGTAACGCGCCCTTCGCGGGCAACGTGATTCCAGCGTCGCGCATCAATGGGACGGCGCGTACGCTGCAGGATCGTTTTCTCGCGTTGCCGAACTTCGGGGATCCGAATACTTTTGCGGCGTTGAACTACCGCGAATTGCGGATCAACCAGATTGCCTATCAGCCGACGCTTACCCTGCGCGCCGATCATCGCTTCAGCGACAAGGCGTTTGTGTACGGGCGGCTGACCAAAGTGGATTGGAATCTCGACAATTGGGAGAGCCTGCCGACAATCCAGGATCGTTTCCGCAGGTGGCGTACGCTACGTGCGGCGACCATCGCTTACACGCATTCGATCCGTCCGAACCTGTTGAATGAGTTCCGGTGGGGAACTTCGTTTGACGACCTGCCCAATCGATCGCGGATTGACGGGAAGGCATTGGTACAGGAGTTGGGTCTGCGTGGTCTGGCGCCGGACCTTCCTTCGGCGGGCCAGATTCCTCGCGTGGACTTCGCGGCGCTCGGGCTCTCTCCGATCGCGGTGATCGGCGACTGTGTACCGTGCGGGCGTGATCTGATTCAACAGTTCCTGAATCATGTCACTTGGATTCGCGGCAGCCACAATCTGAAGATGGGCTTCCAGTACTTCTGGGGCTTCACCAACGAAATCCGGCAGGGTGCGGGGTTATTCGGAAACGCAACGTTCTCGAATCAATTCACAGGGCATACTTACGCGGATTTTCTGCTTGGCGTTCCGACAACTCTGGCGCGCAACTTCCCAGCGATTGAGCCGCGCCGGTTCAACCGGACTTATGCCGCGTTCGTACAGGATGAATGGAAGGTGACGCGCCGGCTCACGTTGAATCTCGGTTTGCGCTATCAGATCTACACGGGTTGGCGCGAGGAGAACGGCCGGCAGGCCGCGTTCGACATAACTTCGGGCAATATCGTGGTTCCGGATGGCGCGCTGGACAAGGTGAGTCCGCTCATGCCAACCGGATATGTTGGCGTGGTGGAGGCATCGAAGGCGGGCTACGCGCGTTCCACGCTGACGCGGCCCGACAAGAACAATCTGGCGCCGCGCTTCGGATTCGCTTACCGGCCATGGGACAACAGCACGGTGATTCGTGGCGGCTATGGGATCTTCTTTGACGCTGCTCCCGTGGGTCCAAGTGCTGGATCGACGGTGCCGTTCAACATCACGGAGCCCAATTTCACAAATCCACGCGAGGCTCCACTGGTGCTGCCAACCTTCTTTCCGCAGACGTCGGCGGGCGGTCCGACTACGGTTGGCCTGCCTCCCGCATTCCGGCCCGACTTGCGAATTCCTTACAGCATGCAGTACTCGCTCACGCTGGAGCGGCAGCAATGGAACACCGGATTCCGTGTGACTTATACAGGCACCAATACGCGCCAGGGTGTGTACCGGTGGGACGTCAACCAGCCTCTGGCCGATGCGCAACTCTACGTGGACAAGCCGCGGCGGTTTCCGCGATATCCAGGCATCAACTATACCGACAACGGCGCCGGGCATCAGTATCACGGCGTCTCAATGGAAGTGGAGCGGCGCAACTACAAGGGTCTGCACTATCAGCTCTACTACACGCTCGCGAAGGACATTCAGGATCTCGAGAATCTGGAGTCTCCACAGAATGCGTACGACCGGAGGTCGGAGAGATCCACTTGGGGCGCGTTGCCCCGCCACCGCTGGATGGGGAACGTGATCTATGACCTTCCGTTTGGCAAAGGACGGCTATGGGCGAACAATATGGGCCGCATTGGCAATGCGATCTTCGGCGGATGGCAGCTTTCGAGTATCTACATTTACGAGACCGGAGGGGCGATCACACCGGTGTGGACGGGGCCCGATCCGACGGGGACGAGATTCACGAACACGCGCACTCGCCCGACCGTGACGTTGCGGCCGGACCGCATAGCCGATGGGCGGCTCGACAATCCAACAGTGGCAAGGTGGTTTGATGTCGGGGCGTTTGCAGCGCCGCCAATCGGGCGCTTTGGCAACTCAGGCAAGGGCGTAATCTACGGTACGCCGGGCAATGTGATGCATGGAACGCTGGCGAAACACTTTCTGCTGAAGGAGCGCGTGCGGTTCCGCCTGGAGTTCCTCGGCACGAACGTGCTCAACCATCCGAACTACATGAATCCGAATACGAATGTGACGGACCTGGGAACGGCGGGTGTTGTGACGGCGACCATGGATCGAAATGCGAAGTTCGATTCGGCCATTCCGCGCGAGATGCAAGCTCAGCTCCGAATCGAGTGGTAGGGCCGCGGCGACGCCGCGACACTGTTCAGTTAGGGCATACGGTAACGCAGACTTCAGTCTGCCGCCTCGACACTCATGTGTGCTCCCCAAGTGGGCAGATTGCCAGTGGGGGAAGGACCCACTCGAACAGTTGATGGTTAGATTCGATATCTGGCGAGCAGTGAGTTCTGGAAACGGATCCCGCTGGAGCCTCGCGACAAAGCCCACGTTAGGTGGGCGAGCGACCTCGCAGGCCGTAACGTGTGTGAAGCTTGAGCAGGCCTCGAAAGCGACAATGTGGTGCCGACCCGTCACATGAGCGGGGAAGGCCGAAGCCGAAGGGGAAGAGCCCGGCGCGGTGGCGCGTCAACAAGAGATAACCATCTGCACCTTTCGGACCACCGGGGTAGTGAGCACGGCATGCCAGGAAGGTAATCTGCGTCAGTGGGGGAGGCCCGAGATGGTCGGGGAGTAGCGAATCATCCCTACGGATGAGCGGGAATGGGAAGCGGGCCGGCCGTCAAGGTCAGCACCCACGCCCTTTCTCGACTCTACCGAGGCCTGTGCTCGTGGCCGGCGAATTGCTCATGGCTGGATCACAAGCGCTCACCCGCCATGTCCCACGGAAGACGATTGGCTACAGGCCGCATCCACAGCCGGCGGCACGCACGATCGATGAGGGCTAACCACGCCGAGCCGCAGGCGCACCCTTCTTGAACATGTCCTCAAGAAACGCAGGTTCCACAAACGGATCCTCCGTCTCCTTGCGCCACGCGTCCAGCGCCTTCTTCATCCGGCCCTCCACAGCCTTCCCCGCCGCGCTGCCCGCCAAATTCTGAAACTCAACCGGATCCTTCTCCAGATCGTACAGCTCGAACTCAGGCGGATTCGCGAACGTGTCAAACGCCCGCCGCACCGGCGTCCCGTCGTACTTCGCATCGCGCGACTGACCGAATGCCGAGTCGCCATCAATCCCTGTCGAAGGCTTCGCACGCCCCGCCAGCAGATTGTGAATCAGCTTGTATCGCTGATCCCGAATCGCACGCCGCGGATAGAACGGGTTGTTGCCATGGAAGTGGAACTC
This sequence comes from Bryobacterales bacterium, assembly GCA_016789785.1. Next base: position 23,651 of record JAEUQE010000067.1, on the reverse strand, counting down.
GCCTCCCAGATACTCGCGCCATCCGCCTGTCGACCCCGTCAATACGGGCCGCAAACTCCGTCCATGCATCTTCACCGGACCTTGCACTCCAGCCGCATCGTAGATCGTCGGTGCAAGATCCACCGTCGATACCAGGGCTTTGCTCACCACTGGCTTCGACACGCCAGGCCATCGCGCGAGGAACGGAATGCGCAGCGCGCCTTCATAACACGACGTCTTGCCGCGAGCGAACGGAGGCCCGTGATCGCCAACGAACAACACCACCGTGTCCTCTTCCTTGCCCGCTCGCTTCAGTTCCTCCATCAACATGCCAATGCCCGCATCCAGCCGCAGCACGCAGTTGTAGTAATTGGCCACGCGCTCGCGCTGCTCTTCACTGTCGATGCCTTGGAACGGAAACACCGTGCGCTCCGATGGCGCAATCGGCTTCTCTGGCAGACCTTCCACTTGCGCCGGAAAGAACCACTTCGTCGCATCATCCGGAAAGCGCTGCGCATGCGGATCCGTGAAGTTCATCATCAGAAAAAACGGATCGCTGCCTTCGCGCATGAACTTGCCCGCATAGCCCGCGGCTTCCCGAACCGTGCGTGTTTGCCCGCGCTGCGAATAGTCGAACTGGAACGTCTTCTCCGGCTCCACATGCAGCTTCCCGATGATCCCTGTCCGGTAGCCGGCGCGCTTCAATACGTTCGGAATCGTTGCCTGCTGAAGCGGCGTGTGCAGTTGGAATCCCGTGTTCGCCAAGCCATATTGACCCGTCCCATGCGGATACAGCCCCGTGAACATCGAGCTTCGTGACGGACTGCACGACGCCTGCGTCACATACGCCGTCTGAAACCGCACACCGCTGCCTGCAAGCTTGTCCATGTGCGGAGTTGCGATGCGCGTCTCGCCATAGCAGCTCAACATTGGGCCAAGATCATCCGCCGTAATGAGCAGGATATTCTTCCGGCCTCCCTGGTACGCTGCCGCGCCCGCCGCGACACCGGCGCCGAGAAATGTTCTGCGATCCATGCCCCGCAGTATACCGGCTTGTTACCCTGGAAGTGTGCCTCTTCGCCGTAAGCCCGAATTGATGAGCCCCGCAGGCTATTGGCCGCAGCTCCATGCAGCGATCGAGGCCGGGGCGGATTCCGTCTACTTCGGACTCAAACACTTCAGCGCCCGCGCCAAGGTCGGCTTCACGCTCAGCGAGTTGCCCGAGGTCATGCGAACCCTGCATCGCCGCGGCGTGAAAGGCTTCCTCACCTTCAACACCCTCGTCTTCGATCACGAAATCAAGGAAGCGGCGCAGGCTCTCAAGGACATCGCCGAAGCCGCCGTCGACGCGATCATCGTGCAGGACCTCGGCGTCGTGCGCCTTGCAAAAGAAATCGCGCCCGGTCTCGAAGTGCACGGTAGTACGCAGATGAGCATCACCTCCGCCGAGGGCGTGCGTCTTGCCCAGAGCCACGGCGTGCGCCGCGTGGTGCTTGCCCGCGAACTCTCGATCGAGGACATCCGCACCATTCGTTCGCAGACCGATTGCGAACTCGAGACCTTCGTCCACGGCGCGCTTTGTGTCTCCTACTCCGGCCAGTGCTTTTCCTCCGAAGCATGGGGCGGACGCAGTGCGAATCGCGGCCAGTGCGCGCAAGCATGCCGCCTGCCTTATGAGCTGATCGTCGACGGCGCAGTGAAGCCGCTCGCCGATGCGCGCTATCTCCTCTCGCCAGGCGATCTCTACGCTCTGCACCACATCCCCGACCTCGTGGCGGCTGGCGTCGAATCGTTCAAGATCGAAGGCCGCTACAAGGACGCGGACTACGTTGCGCTCACCACGCATGCCTATCGCAAGGCCATCGACGAAGCATGGGACGAGAAGCCGCTCTCCATCACCCCCGCTGAAGAACTCCAGATCGAGCAAGTCTACTCCCGCGGGCTCGGCGCCTTCTTCATCTCCGGCACCGATCATCAGGCCGTGGTCCAAGGCCGGTCCCCGCGGCATCGCGGCGTCGAGATGGGCACGGTCATTCGCGCAGCTTCGCAAGGTGTTGTCATCCGTCCAAGTGCCGCCGACGCAATCTCGCCTCTCAAGCCCGGGGATGGCATCGTGTTCGACGCTGCTTCCTGGCGCAGCCCGCAAGAGAAAGAGGAAGGCGGCCGGATCTATGAAGTGGAGCGCGTGGCAAACGGCAACGTCGAACTGCGCTTCGCACACGGTGCCATTAAGGTTGGCCGCATTCGCGCCGGCGACCTTGTGTGGCGCACGCACGATCCCGCAATTGATCGCGCCGCCAAGACCTTCACCGAACCATCAGCCCCGCTACGCAAGCAACCCGTCGATGTACGCGCCGTCGTCTGCGAAGGACAGCCGCTGATTCTCATCTGGACGTTGGCCAACCCTCCTCACACCTCGGTCACTGTGTCTTCCTCCGATCCGCTCGGCTCCGCGCGCGATCGTGCTGTGAACGCCGGCTATCTTCATGATCAACTCAGCCGCCTCGGCAACACTCCTTATGAACTCGCGCGCATCGACCTCGAGATCAACGGCAATCCCTTCGTGCCATCCTCCTTGCTGAATCAGCTTCGCCGCGATGCCGTGTCGCAGTTGTCGCAGCTTCAGACAACACCCACTACGCCTTCCACGCGGCCCTGGGCCCAAGTTGTCGCGCATGTGCTCCCTCGCTTCCGCGCGGCCGCGCAACCCCTCGCCGATCCACAGCTTCATCTGCTCGTGCGATCCGCCGATCAACTCGATGCAGCCATCCCTCTCCGTCCCGCCAGCATCACGCTCGACTACCTGGAACTCTATGGCCTGCGTCCCTCGGTCGAGCGCATTCAAGCGGCCGGCCTCACTGCGCGAGTGGCGAGTCCGCGCGTATTGAAGCCAAGTGAAGAGCGCATCTTTCACTTCCTTCTCAAGCTCGATTGCCCCATTCTCATCCGCTCCACGGGCCTGCTGAGTTCGCTGCAAGGCCAGACCTCGCAGCCGCTCACTGGCGACTTCAGTCTCAACGCGGCCAACGCCATCACCGCGGACATGCTGCTGCGCATGGGCCTCTCGCGCATCACCCCGACGCATGATCTCAACGCAGAGCAGATCGCGACGCTTGCACACACCGCCGGCGCCGCCAACATCGAAGCCGTCGCCTATCATCACCTGCCCGTGTTTCACACCGAGCATTGCGTCTTCTGCCGCTTCCTCTCCACAGGCACCAGCTTCAAAGACTGCGGACATCCTTGCGAGAAGCATCGCGTATCACTGCGCGACGAGAACGGACGTGCGCATCCCGTGATGGCCGACGTCGGTTGCCGCAATACGGTGTTCGGCGCGGAAGCACAGGATGCAAGCAGCCATCTCGATCGTTGGCGCGAAGCCGGCATTCATCACTTCCGCCTCGAGTTTGTGCACGAGTCTCCCGATCAGATCACGCGCATCGCGACCGCTTTCGCGGATACTCTGGCAGATCGCATCTCTACACAAGAACTCACACAGCGCCTCAAGCAGATCGCCCCACAAGGCACCACGGAGGGCAGCCTCTTCGTATCGAAAGACTATCTGCTGCTGCCGATCCTGCAGTGAAAGCCGCGCCTAGTAAACAGCGTCTCGCTCCATCGGATACATCGGCACGCGCCGGTTGCGATAACGGAACAGCGCCGGATCGTTCGCCGTCGCGCCTGGCGTATCCACCAGCACGATCTCACCAGCCACCGGCTCGTAGGCCGCGCGCGGCGCGACCACACCCTTCACGATCAGAATGTCCTTGCGCTCCGGATGAACTCCGAGACTCAACAACTGCTCCAGACTCATCGGCGCCATGCGACGGCTGGTCAACACCACCGTGTGCTGATCTGCCGTCTCCAACACTACGGTGACTCCTTGGTCGTTGTGCGTCCAGCCACCGTGGCGCACCTGCGTCTCCACAAACACGCCATCGGAGATCGTGCGCACGCGGCCCTCAATCGCGACGCCGTTCACTTGCACGCTCGCGAGATTGCGAACACCCGCCGCCACGCAAAGCTCCACCGCATCTGCCGCATGCAGCACAACCAATGCATTGCGAGCCCCCTGCCGCATGCACTCTTCAAACAACACCGTTGAGTTCGCGGCACTCCCTCCGCCGACGTTGTCGCCGACGTCCATCAACACCACCGGCTTGCGCTTCGACACCATCGCATCGGCAACTGCCTGCGCCGGCCCGGGCAGCGACGGAAGAAACTCCGCACGCCGGTCCCACGCACGACGCGACATCCACTGCGCGGCCCGCCGCGCAACCTCGACCTGTCCGTCTGCCACCGCGAGAAAGCTCGTCCCCATCTCCGCTACATCCGCATAGTAGAAGCCGAGACACACACTCGCACTCAGCACTCCCGGCCACTGAAGCACTTCCTCCAGATCCGCATACAGGCCGCGGGCCGGCGCCACAGCCGTGTGTTGCGCGCCGATCGGAATCGCCCATGGCGGCGTCTCCAGCCACATCACCGGACGCACACCATCACGAAGAATTCGCGCCATCAAGCGCGCAGCTTCCTGTCCGCGCTCGCGCTGATCCAAATGCGGATTCGAGCGGTACGCCGTGATCGCAGTGGCATGCTCCACCATCTGTGCCGACACGTTCGCATGCAGATCCAGCGTCACCACCACTGGCAACTCAGTGCCCACCACATCGCGAATCCGCCGCAGCACTTCGCCATCGGCATCGCCAAATGCTTCGCTCACGGTGGCGCCATGCAACGCGACCAGCAGTCCATCCAACCGGCCCATCTCCCGCAGTGACTCGATCAGCGCATTCGCCAGCCGCTCGAAGTCCTCCGCGCGAATCGCTCCGGAAGGTACCGCGAAGGTCGCAAAGCCCGGTGCGATTTCGAAGCCGCACTCCGCGCATCCATCCAGCATGCCGCCCAACTCGTGGGGCTTGCCTCGCCAGCGCTCCAGCATTGCCGCGCCTTCGGTCATTGACGTGGCCGCGAAGTCCTCCCATACCGTCGGGACGCCGAGAAACGTGTTGGACTCATGCAGGAAGCCCAGCACTCCAATGCGCTCAGTGGAGGCCATGCTGCTCCCTCACCATGCGCGCGCCATCCACCATTGCCTTCAACTTCTTCTTCGCCGCCCACCGTGCTGTCTGGCTCAGCCCGCAGTCCGGCGCAAACGAAAGCCGGTCCGCGGGCGCATACTGCAGACATCGCCTGATGCGCGCGGCGACATCGGCCGCTGTCTCGATGTAGTAGCTCTTCACATCAAGCACGCCCACCGAGACATCGCGCCGCTCCGCAATCACACCGATGATCTCCAGTTCGGCGAACTCGCGGCTCGCCATCTCCACATGAATCTCATCCACATCGAAATCGAGAAACGCCGGAAACATCGGCGCGTACTGCCGCGGCCCCACCGCACGCGCCTTGTAGTTGCCGAAGCACAGGTGAGTCGACAAGCGGCACTTTTCGCGCAGCCCCGCCGCTGTGCGATTAAAGATATCGACGAAGCGCTTCAGATCTTCCTTCTGCGCATAGCACGACATGGAAGGTTCATCAATGCAGATCTCAGTGCAGCCCTCTGTCACCAGATCCTGAAGTTCTTTGTGTACGATCGGCAGAAGTGCTTCGGTCAACGCCCAGCGGTCTTTGTATTGGGCGTTCGGCAGCAGCCTCCCGCTCAGCGTATACGGGCCAGGCACGCTCATCTTCAACACGGGGCCGCGCGGCGCAAGCCGTTTCAAGCGATGATACTCATCTACGCATCCCAACCCGCGTGGCGCCCTCAACTCACCCGTCACCGCGTGCTTGCCGCGCTGGTCATGCGCGGGTGGACCAAACCGCCGGGGCTGCTTGCCTTCGAGCGCGATCCCTTCCAAGTGCCCGTAGAACGACAGGTTGAAGTCGAAGCGCGTCTGCTCACCGTCGGTAATGACATCGAGCCCCGCGGTCACCTGATCAATGATCGCCGCAAGAGCCGCGTCATCGCGCATCTCATCCAGATCGGTACTCCCGAACTGATCAAGATGCTGACTCGCGAACTCAAGCCAGCCGGGAAACGGATAGCTGCCGATCACGGTTGTCCGCAGCGGTATCGGTTGCATGGATTCTCCTTAGGGAAGCACGGACCAGCCGCCATCCACATTCACCACTTGCCCTGTGATGGGCTGCGATTCCTCGCTCAACAGAAACAGCGCCGCACGAGCGATCGCATCGGGCTCCAGCATTCCATTCGAAAGCGGCTGCTTGGTTCGAATGTACTCCTGAATCCCGGCGTCCTGCTGTGCCCGGGCGCTCATCGGCGTCCGCACCAGTCCGGGCGCAATCACGTTGAGACGGATGCGATGCGGTGCATAGTATGCCGCCGCGCCAATCGTCATCGACTCCAGCGCGCCCTTGCTGCCAGCGTAGGCATGCGTGGCGAATCGTTGCGGTTCCGGGTGCGATGCGGTTACGCTGCCCATGTTCAACACCGCGCCGGCGCGCTTCTCACGCATCCAATAGCGCAGCGCTTCACGCGTCATCAGGAAGGTGGTGCGCACGTTTGATTCGAACGTGACATCGAAGCCATCGGCACTGCATTCATGCCACGGCCCATCGCCGTACCGGCGCCCGCTAATGCCCGCGACGTTGAACAGCGCATCCACTTCCCGTAGACGTTCCAACGCCCCTGCGAAGGCCACACCAACCGCAAATTCCTCGCGCAGGTCCGCCACGATATCCGCCGATGCATCCAGGCCAATCGTGATGACAGCATACCCTCGCGCCCGCGCCAACTCAGCGGTTGCCGCGGCGATGCCAGTGGAGCCTGTGATGACGAGGTTCATCGGCGCCTAGTACTTCACTCGCACCCACTTCTTGCCCTTCATCGACTGATAGCCGGCGTCGAGAATCGCATTCACGATGTAGCCGTCCTCATAAGTCTCTCGAGGCGTCGCGCCATCGCGTGCACACTCCACGAAGTGCCGCATCTCCGCCTGATAGCCATAGGCGAACGCTTCCTCAGGCAACGGCCGGATCCAGCCGAAATCGATGTCGGCTTTCTCGATCACGTAGCCGGCGGTCTTGGTGGTGAACGAAGTAATCGGAGTGCCTCGGGTCACGTCAGTGAAGAGCGAGCCCTCGGAACCGTGGATTTCATTGCGAAGATCAAGGCCGCCCTTCGTGGTCCAGGACAACTCACAGTGCCCGATGCCACCAGATTCGAACTTCAAGACCAGCAGCGCGTTGTCCTCCCCCTTCGTCTTCTTGTGATGGACGAGGTTCGCGCCCCACGCCATCACCTCCACCACTTTGTTTTCCTTACCGAAGAAGTAGCGGGCGGCTTCGATGCAATGGCAGGCGAGATCGTTCATCGCGCCGCCTCCGGTCTTCTCCACATCCCAAAAGTGCGGACTATGAGGACCTGAATGTGATTCGCGCGAGCGCACCCACAGCACCTTGCCCACGCCGCCCTGTTCAATGATCTCGCGAGCCTTCACCACGCATGGGGAGAACACTTCCGTCTCGGCATAGCCATGCATCCGTCCGCTCTTGCGAGCCGCGTCCCACATCCGCTTCGCCTCGGTGCGATTTCTTGCCAGCGGCTTCGTACAGACCTGATTGCGTTTGCGCTTTGCGAGTTCGAGCGCAACCGGCAGATGCTCTTCATTGGGCAGCGCGATGATGAAGAGATCAATGTCATCGCGGCTGATCACGGCATCAAGCGACGTTGTGGTTTCAGCGATCTTCCACCGTTCGGCAAAGGGCTTCGCGCGTTTCATTCCGCGCGAGTAGTTGACGATGACTTCGTGGCCATTCACATTGGCCAGTCCCTGCATGTAGAACTCAGCGACGAAGCCCGAGCCCAACATCGCAATCCGCACTTGCTTCATGGCATTCTCCTCACTCGTACAGGTGCCGCAACGATCTACGATAATCTTCGTAGAACCTCTCCAGTTGCTCCGCGGCGCTGGTGTTTCCCACAAACTGATGCGATGGAAGCAGCGTCGGTGTGACGCCGCGCGCAAGCAGCAACTCCGCTGTTTCGCAGCGCAGCATGTTCATGATCATCGCGCCTGTGACTGTCGACGTTGGTCCCGTCCGCCACTCCAGCCCTTCCAGTTCCACCACACAATCACCCGGCGGGCAGTGATTGTCGATGATGATGTCGGCATGATCAATGAGCTTCTTGCCGGAGGAGTGCCCTGAAGGTGCGTTTTCACAGTGCTTGCGCGCGACAATCGCGATCACGGGCATGCCCCGTCGCCGTGCGCCTTCCGCCATCTCCACAATCACAGGCCGTATGCCACTGGTTGAGATGACGATGAACGCATCGTGCGGACCGAAGCGATAGCTTCTCAGGATCTCTTCCGCATAACCTTCATACTTCTCCAGATGGAGCGGAGCGCGGAGTCCATTGGCGCCCACAATGTCAGCGTGATTCGATAGGGCGAGTTCCACGATCGCGACCCAGCCGGGATAGCAGCCCTGCCGAGGCGTCATCTCCTCGCACATCATGCGCGAGTGGCCGTTACCGAAAAGGAAGACCAATCCTCCTTTGGCGATACGGTCCGCGCAAAGTTCCGCGGCCTTGCGAATGTTCTCCGTTTCCTTGGCGCGCAACTCGGCGAGCAGCGCCATCGTTTTTTCGAAGTAGGTATCGAGTGCAGTCATGCGTGAAAGCTGAATAGGCATTGTAGCCGATGCGGTACACTGCTCAGTCGATGGCGATCCTTGGCATAGACATCGGTGGCACACAGATCAAGGCGGGTCTCGTCACTCGCGACGGCAAGGTGCTGGAGGCGCATCGCATCGCAAGTCCTCCCACTCTGGATGAGTTTCGCCGCGCGTTTCCAGAGTTGCTCGCTCCGTTTCTCCGCGATCCTGTGGATGGCGTTGGAATCGGATGCAAGGGCATTCTTCATCCCGCGACGGCGCATGTGTTGAACCTTCCCGGCACGATGAACTATCTGGAAGGCGAAACGCTTTCCGCGTACCTTCCGGTGGGAACGAAAGTCGCGGCCGACAACGATGCGCGCGTCGCGCTTGCCGGCGAAATGGCGTGGGGCGCGGCGAAGGGATGCCGCAACGCCATCATGCTGACGTTGGGCACCGGTGTCGGCGGAGGCATCGTTGCCGAGGGCCGCATGGTGCATGGATCGGGCGCCGTGGCCGGGCACCTCGGCCACTACACCGTGCGCCCGGATGGGCCGCTGTGTATCTGCGGCAATCGCGGTTGTCTCGAAACGTATTTCTCCGCGCGTGCCATTGAGAGCGCGGCGGCAGCGCTGCATCACCGCGGCGTGGCGACGCGAATTCCCGCCGCCCCTACTTGCCAGCAAGTGTTCGACGCCGCCCACGAAGGTGACGCGCCCGCGCGGCTCATCGTGGATGAAGCGATCGGGCATCTTGCATCGGCCATCGCCGGCATGTTGTTCATGCTCGATCCCGAACTGGTGATTCTCGGCGGGCAGATCGCCTCGGCAGGCGACCGTCTGTTCGTGCCGCTGCGCAAGCAGGTCTACGCACGCACGGAACAGTTCCTTCGTAAGCAGACACCGATCGTTCTTGCGGAACTGGTGGATGCAAGCGGCGTCGCGGGTGCGGCGGCATTGTTGTTGACGTCCTCGGCATAACGGGCTCCCGGCTACACGATGCGATCATCCCGTTGCTACGATGGCTAGTTGGCCATCCTCATCAACGCAAGCAACATCGGCAAGAGCTACGGCATCGAACCGCTGTTTCGAAACATCACGTTCTTCCTCAACGAAGGCGAGCGCATCGGAATCATCGGACCCAATGGCTCGGGCAAATCGACACTGCTCGAATTGCTCGCCGGGATGCGCGAACCCGATAGCGGTGATGTGGCGCTGCGTAAGGGTACACGTCTCAGCTACGTCGCCCAGGATTCGGAATTCGCTTCGAAAGAGACCGTCCGGTCTGTCATCCGCCGGGCCATTGAGCGGGCCAATGTTCCAGAAGGCGAGCGCGATTCAATGGAAGCCGAAACGCTGGGGCGCGCTGGCTTTGAGGACTTCGATGTCGAAGCCGCGTCGCTCTCCGGCGGCTGGCGCAAACGGCTCGCCATTGTTGAAGCGCTTGTCCAGAAGCCCGACGTCCTCTTGCTCGATGAGCCCACCAACCATCTGGATCTCGCGGGCATCCAGTGGCTGGAGCGTTTGCTGGCGAGCGCTTCTTTTGCCTGCGTGGTGGTGAGTCACGATCGCTACTTCCTGGAAAACGTCGCGACCGACATGGTGGAGATCAATCGCAGCTATCCGGATGGCTTGCTGCGCGTGAATGGCAACTACGGCGCGTTTCTCGAAAAGAAGGCTGACTATCTGCATGCGCAGCAGCGGCAGCAGGAGTCGCTTGAGAACAAGGTACGTGTGCAGTTGGAATGGCTGCGCCGCGGTGCCCGTGCCCGCCGCACGAAGGCGAAGGCGCAAGTGGACCGCGCGCTGGAGATGATGGATGAGCTTTCCGCGATGAAAGCGCGCGCACGCACATCCATGGCGGACATTGACTTCTCCGCCACGGATCGCAAGACAAAGCGTCTGGTGGTTGCCGAAGGTCTGCGCTACAGCTTCAGTGATCAGCCGCTCTTTGAGAAGCTCGATTTCACGATCACCGCGGGCATGCGCGTGGGACTCGTGGGACCGAATGGCAGCGGGAAGACGACCATGCTCCGTCTGCTGCAAGGCAGCCTGGTGCCGCAGGCCGGCTCCATTCAGCGGGCAGAAGCGCTGCGCATTGTGTACTTCGATCAGACACGCCAGCTTGATCCGTCCGTGACGTTGCGGCGTTCGCTTGCACCCGATGCCGATTCGGTGATCTATGAAGGCCGTGTGATTCACGTCGCCGCCTGGGCATCGCGGTTTCTGTTCACCGGGGAGCAACTCGAACAACCCGTGGGGCGCCTCTCTGGAGGCGAGCGCGCACGTGTGCTGATCGCTCGTCTGATGCTGGAACCCGCGGATTTGTTGTTGTTGGATGAGCCGACGAACGATCTCGACATTCCGACGCTCGAACTGCTGGAAGAGCGATTGCTCGAGTTCAGTGGCGCGGTGGTTCTGGTCACGCACGACCGCTATCTGCTGGATCGCGTTTCGACGGTAGTGGTTGGCTTGGATGGACAGGGCGGCGCGGCGACGTTCGCGGATTACTCGCAGTGGGAGGCGTGGCAATCGGAGCGCAAGGCCGCGGCGCGGGTGAAGCCGGCGGCAGCCGCTTCGGCGCAGTCCCTCGATCGTGTCGCTCCTCCTTCGAAGAAGAAGCTCTCCTATCTGGATGCGCGCGACTACGAGACCATCGAGCAGCGCATCGCCGACGCGGAGGCCGTGTTGGACGAACACCGGAAGGCGTTGGAAGACCCGGCCGTGTACTCCGATCCGCAACGTATCCAGGAAGTGCATCAGGCGATGGATGAGGCACAGCGCGCGGTAGATCAACTCTACGCGCGGTGGGAAGAGTTGGAGTCGAAGCTCAACGGATAGGTGCGTTGCTTCTGCGGACCGCGCAACTCAGCGCGCGATGCGCAGCGAAGGCAACGCGGCTTGCAGTTTCGCGGCGCCGGCTTCCGTGATTGCCGTACCTTCCACATCCAGCCACTTCAGGCTCTTCATCTGCGTGAGCGTGCCGATGGCATCGTCGGTCACACGCGCGCACTTGTGGAGAATCAGCTTCTCCAGTTTCTCGAGCCCGGCGAGCGGCTGCAGACCCGCCGCCGACAAGTTCGTTTGTCCGAAGTTGGCTTCCGTCAGTGCGGCGAGACCCGCAAGCTTCTCCATCCCGGCGTCCGTGATCTTGCTCGCGCGGAGATTCAGCACGCGAAGGCTCTTCAGTTGACCGAGCGTCTCGAGCCCTCGATCGGTGATGGTGGCGGCCCACAGGCCCGAATCTGTTCGTTGCGCGCCGCTGAGATCCACCACCGTGAGCGCTGGCAGAAGGCGCAGCATGTTCACGCCGACATCAGTCAGCTTGTTGCCACCAACCGCAATCTCCTTCAAGTTGGGAATCGACGTCATTGGTTCGAAGCCGTTGTCCGTGAACAGCGAGAATCCAACGTCGATCGCTTCGAGCGAAGGGTGCCCCACCAACTGCGCCACGCCGAGATCGGTCACCTTTGTCCCTCGCAGATTCAGACGCTTCAGCTTCTTCCAGTTCTTCATCACCACCAGCGCGCCATCGCCGATCTGCTCGGCGTAGTAGAGGTTCACGTCTTCCACGGAAGCAACGCTCTTCAGTTGTTGAAAGCCGATATCGCTGATCCGCGTGTGCGAGAGGTCAAGGACGCGCAATGCATTCATGGACGCGACCGGCTTCAGATCCGCATCGTCAATCCAGGTGCTGCGAAAGCTGAGCGCAACCACTTCGCCACGGGCGTTCTTCTGCATCGTGCCGCCAAGCCGCGAGATCCAGTCATCGCCAATCGCGGCCCACAGCGCAGCGCCGGTGAACAACAGTGCAATGAATCGCATCAGCTCTTCCTCCGGTTCGGCAGAGAGGAGTCGCGGTCGTAAATGATCTGCAGATTTGGCTTGGCCTGCTTCAAAGAGGCGAATCCCTTGTCGGACACCATCGTGTGATAGACGTTGACGTACTTCAGGTTGGGCATCCCGGCCAACGTTACCATCGCTTCGTCGGTCACGTTCGCCGTATCAAGCCGTAGTTCTTCCAACTGCGGCAGGCCACTTGCCAGAACGGCGAGGCCTTTGTCGGAGAGCGAAGTGTAGTCGAGATTCAATCGCCGCAGGCTCTTCACGCCCGCCACGATTTCGGCCGCGGCATCGGAAAAGCGCGTGCGCACCATCTCCAGACGGCGCAGATTGGCAAGCCCGGCAAGTTGCTTCAGCCCCTTGTCGGTGAAGCGCCCATAGCTGATGTTGAGATCCTCCAACTGCGTCAACGCGCCGAGATGAGGCAGGCCGGCATCGGTGAGATCGGTAGCGGTGAGGTCGAGCGACTTCAGATTCGGCAGACTCTTCAACAGCGCCAACGCATCATCGCTCATCGCACCATAGCCGGCCCGTATGGATCGAAGCGCTTTCTGCCGGCAGACGAGCGCGAAGCCCTTGTCATCAAGCGCAGTGCCCGCAACCTCAAGGTCTTCCAATTCCGGAAACTCCGGCAGACCGGACGCGGTGATTTGCGTGTTGTTCAGTGTGAGCCGCCGCAACGCGGTCAGGCCCGCAAGCGCGGTGAGTCCTTTGTCACTGACCAACGTGTGGTTCAGGTTCAACTGTTCAATCGTCTTCAGCTTCGCGATCTGCTGCATGCCGAGATCGCCGGCCTCCGTTGATTCAAGGCTCAACTTCTTCAGTCCGGCAAGCGAGGTGAGATGCTGCAGTTGGCCATCAGTGACGGGTGTGCGTGCAAGATCGATCTCGCGGAGAGTGCCCTCGGCGAACTCCGCTCGGCCACCGAGCTTGCGTACCCAATCAGCAATGGCCTGCGGCGTTGCGGCGGCGGGCTTGCTTTCACGCAATGCGGCGGATGCGGACTGCGGCGCGGCATCCTGAAAGTGAATGCGGCACTGCGGATTCGTTTTGCGGAATGCATCAATGCCGCCCCGTGAAACACGCGTGTACCGAAGATCGAGTTCCTTCAGGCTCTTCAACTGCGCGAGCCGCGCGAGACCCGTATTTGAGATCTGCGAACGATACAGGATGAGTTCTTCGAGGGCAGGCAGGCCGGCCAACACTTCCGCGCCCTCGTCGCTGATCTGCGATCCAAGCAGATTCAGGCGGCGCAGTTTCCTGGCGCTGGCAAGATGACGAATGCCCGAGTCAGTGAGCTTCGCACCGTAAAGATCGAGTTCTTCGAGATCGCGCAGATAGGCAAGATGCACCGCGCCGCGATCCGTCACCAGCGTGTCGCGCAGCAGCAGCGACTTCAGCTTCTTGAGACCGATGAGATACTCCATGCCTTCATCGCCGAAAGTGGAGTAGTTCAGATCGAGCTTTTCGAGGTTGACGAAGGGCGCCAGGCTTGATCCCTTGAGCCGGCTCTGCGTGGCGCGGAGTTCCTTCAGCGTAGTGATGCCCTTCAGATAAGCAAGGCCCTTGTCCTGCACGTTGATGTTCGTGAGAAAGTGTAGGCTGAAGTGGAGTTTCTCCAGCTTCGTCAGCCCGGCCAGTGCCTTGAACTCTTCATTCGCGTCCAGGCGGCTGCCAGCGCCGGGATTGAAACTTGGCCCGGGAAGCAGGAGTTCGCGCAATTCGGTGGCGCCTCCGAGTTTGGGAAACTCCGAGGGCTCGATGATGGTGCCAACCAAGTCCACCGCCTCCAGGCGGAATGGCGTGGAAGGAAGCGCATCGAGAGTGGAGATGATGCCAGGCTGTCCGGCAATGCGCAGGCGGCCATTGGCGCGGATCACCCACTTCGCGGTTTCGCGATCGTCCGCGGTGGCGATGAGCGGCGTCACCATCAAAAACAGAATCACCCAGGCGTGGCTTTTCGTCATGGGAATGAATACTGACATCCTATCGCAGCGGGCGTGATCGAAATCCGCCCATTCCTTCGCCTGAGGTTGTAGAGCCGCGAGCAAGGCGGACACGAAGGAGAGCAACGATGCGACCGATTCTGCGTATGGGATCATTCGGACCCGATGTCAAGGATTTGCAGGGATTGTTGAACGGCAAGCCAACCAGTTTGCCACGCCTCGATCCGGATGGCGCGTTCGGACCGCGCACTGGAGCGCGTGTGCGCGAGTTTCAGACGAGCCAGCGCCTTTCGGTGGATGGTGTGGTGGGCAACAATACATGGAACGCGTTGCTCGGCGGACCCGGTGGCGCGTCGGGCATCGGTTCGTCGCCGCAGAGCAGTGGCGGATCGGCGGGGACGCAGAATCACTCGGCGAACACGCCATCGAATGGAGCGATGGATGTTCCCGCGCCCACTCCGGGAGTGAGCCCGGGCAGTGAGGATGCGGCTCGCGAACGCATCCGTCAGATCGCTGTCGCGGAACTGGCGACCTATGGCTGGAACCCCGCGGAAAGGCCGAGCGTGCAGAATCCGAGGATCGCCGCGAAGCTGTGTGCCGATGCGTCGACACGCGCGCGGCAAGGCGCAAAGCATCTGACGGAGATCTTCACGGGAGCGGGTGTGAGTGCGGCGCGATGCCCCACCATCTCAGTGGAGGCGGAACGGATGTATCAGCGCAAGTATGATGCGGCGGAGCGCAACCGTGTCGATATTGTGTCGTGGTGCGGCATCTTTTCGTTGTACGTTCATCGCATGGCGGGACTGAAGGTCTCGGGCTGGCCGTTGAAGTATTCGATCGGCGGGAAGAGCAAGCCGGGCGATGAGTATCGCATCAAGCTGGCGAACAAGCCACCAAAGGTTGGCGATATCGGCGTAGTGGAGCCCACTGGCCTCAATCACCACTTCGTGATCGTCGGTGTGGACGGCACGACGATGCAGACAGTGGATGGCAACAGTGGTCTGTTTTCGGAGATCGTCGGCAAGACCTACACGCTCTCCGGCGTGCAGGGTAAAGGCGGCTACTTCCTGGAGCCGATCTGGGAGCGAGTGCTGTAGGGCGGTCGAAGTTGTACTCGATACCGCCGCTGAGGAGCCCTCGGAACCCAGCCCGTAGCGCCCCAAATTTGTTTCGTGCTTGCGGGCGGCGGCAAGTAACTCCGACAAGCGAGGGCTGAGCGACGCCGATCGTGTCGCCTGGGCGGATCGCGGATCGAGCGCGCAACAGGAGAATAGGAACGAAAGAGCGTCTAACGCGGCCCGAAAGCCGTCGCGCCTCCCTCCGCTGTCCAGATCGATCGCAGGGGCGAGCGATCCCTCGTGCCGCTTCGAGCGGCTGCGCTGTTACTCGTGCAGGCCGAATGCCACCACGTTGGAACCGGCAGTCAGCGCAACATACTGCTTCCCGCGTAACTCGAAGGTCATCGGCTGCCCTGTGATCTGCTGGCCGGTGTGGAAATGCCAGAGAGCCTTGCCGGTCCTGGCGTCGAGCGCGGTGAGCATGCCCTGATCGTCGCCGACGAAGATCAGACCGCCGGCCGTGGAGAGGACTCCGGCACCATAGCGGCGCGCATTGATCTGCTTGTATTCCCATTGCAACTTACCCGTGGTGGGGTGGAGCGCGCGAACATACATCTGCCACGGTTCCTCCGGGCTCTCGATGTAACCCGTACCCATGTAGGGATTGCCACCGGGACGGAACGTATCGCGCGACTTCGTATTGATGCCGCAGCCTTCCTGCGCCACAACATAGAACCAGCCTGTATCCGGGTTGTAAGCCGGGCTCATCCAGTTCGTCGCGCCGGAGGTCGCCGGGCAGGTCTTGGTTCCCTGCAGGCTCGGGATCACGCCGGGGACACGAATTGGCCGCCCCTTCTCCGTAAGCCCGCTGGCCCAGTTCAGATTGCGGACGAATGGCGTGCCATGAAGAAACTCGCCAGTTACCCGGTCGAGAACATAGTAATACCCGTTGCGGTTGGCTTGCAGTAGTAACTTGCGAGGTCTGCCGCGAAAGGGTAAGTCGACGAGGACCGGTATCTCCACGGCGTCCCAGTCATGGACGTCCCAGGGAGTGAATTGGAAGTACCATTTCATCTTGCCTGTGTCGCCATCAAGGGCAACCATGGACTCCGTGTAGAGATTGTCGCCCTTGCGTACATCGCCATCGAAGTCGGGGGCGGGATTGCCGATGCCCCAGTAAATGAGATTCAGATCCGGATCGTAACTGCCGGTAAGCCAGGTATTGCCGCCGCCGGTTTTCCAGGAGTCACCCGCCCAGGTTTCGTTGCCGGGCTCACCAGGCTTCGGGATGGAATGCCAGCGCCAGAGACGTTCGCCGGTTTCGGCATGATAAGCGTCGAGAAAACCGTTCAGCCCGTGGTCACCGGGCGCGATGCCGATGATCACTTTGTCCTTGATGACGAGCGGCGCCACGGGGCACCAATAACCATCGCTTGCCTCGGCGAGCTTCGCCTCCCAAATCAGACTGCCCGTGCGCGCGTCCAACGCGACGAGATGCGCGTCAGGAGTGCCAATGTAGACTTTGTTGCCATAGACCGCGACGCCGCGATTCGGGCCCCTCTGAATGGCCGGTTCACGCTGCCATAACCAGATCTGGCGTCCGGTGCGGGCGTCAAGCGCGTGGACTTCGTTGGGCTGCGAAACATACATCACGCCGTTCGCCACGATGGGAACGCTTTCCAGGCGCCGCGCGTCGTTGACATGATAGATCCACTTCGGCACCAGGTTCTTGACGTTCGCCGTAGTTACTTGCTTCAGCAGACTGTGCCGCTGCGAATGATACTGACCGTTGTAATGGAGCCAGTTTGCCGGGGCGGCGTTCTTGAGGTCTTCGTAAGTGACCTGTGCGGGTAGAGTTCCGGCAAGGATCAGAACAAAGGTGGCGAGTCTCATCGGGCGGCTCCCTGTAGTTGCGATTCGCGCGTCAGGCGGCTCAGGAACGCCAGCAGGTTTTGGAATTCGGCGGCACTGAGAGTCCGGTCCAGCGCCGAAGGCATGAGAGATTTTGATTCGTAAGTGATTCCCGCGATTTCGTCACGATCGAGCAGGTGCAGTTTATCATCGGCGCCGAGGATTTGCAGCGAGAAGTTATTCTCGTTCTTCACTACCCCGCGGATGGACTGGCCGTTCTTTGTGGTCAGGGTGACGGGCTGGTAGCCGCGCGGGGGGACAGGCTTGGCCTCGATCAGTGCGCGGCGGAGTTCATCGAGTTTGCGTTCGGCGCCGATGTTGGTAAGGTCAGGCCCGAGCAAGCCCCCCTGCCCCCGGATCATATGGCACTGGCGGCAGCCGGCCTTCCCGTGGAAGACTCGCGCGCCGGCCTGCACATCGCCGGCTACGGGGAGGTCGGCGGCCGAGGCCCGGATGCTGAAGATGTAGGCGATCATCTTGCGAATGTCGGCATCGGGCAGCGGCGACGGCGGCATCAGCGTGCCTTTGATCCCATTGCGAATCGCGTCGTAGAGTTCGTGCTGCGTGCGCCGAAGATAACGGCGTTGCGCACCCAATGCGGGCGCCCGATCGCCGGCCGCGCCATCCAGCCCGTGACACATGGTGCAGGAGCGGTTGTAGATCGCGCGGCCTTCTTCAGCGCCTTCCAGGCTTCCGCGCACGTTGCCGGCAGTGCGCCGCGAAGCCGCCTGTGACGTGAAGATCACTTTGCCAAAGTTCTCTGGCGTGTGAAACGAGCGAGGGCCTGAGGGAGCAATCGGCGACCATGTGCTCTGCTGCATGTTGGTCTTACCGCCGGTACGCATGAGGTTGATGCGCCACTCGTCGCCATCCCGCGGCGGCGTGTGCGCGGCATCGCGAGCGAAGTTCTTCAGTGGAATCGCAAGTTCGACGATCCATTCGCGATCGGTGGACTCTTCGTCCTTGCGCGCGAGACCGTGAAACGTGGTGCGATGCTCGACACCCTCCGGCTCCCAGGTGGGTGGTCCTGTCCACCACGCCGTGCGGCAGCGGTTGAGCATGGCGCCGATGGCGTTGATCTCGAACGTATAGTAGTTGCGCGGGGCCGCCGGATTCGGGCTGAGAAAGATCTCCACGCAATCATCCTTCGAAACAGGACCGTGCCGTTTTGTTTCATAGGCCGAGATGTGGCGATCCGTGCATCGCCACGAGACGTAGAGGTTCTCGTCGTCCCAAAGCAGTTTGGCCTCGGTAGGCTCCTTGTCTCCGGAGGTATGCCAGTTGAAGATGAAATCGCTCGTGGCCGGGGCGAAGTTCCATGCGGGCTCGTCCAGCTTGGCGTCAATGGTGATTGGCGCGGGTGTGCGGTGAATGCGATATTCGACCGGCGGCTGCGCGAGAGCCGGAGTTTCCACCATTGGCGCGATGAGGAGGAGCAGTGCCAGGAGACGCATGGTTGAAAGTACCTCTACAGATCCTCTGCGAAGCGGGCGGAAAATGCAAATCGGAAGGTGTGAGCGCGCTTCCTTGAGGGAATTTAATTGGCGGGGCTGTCCGCAAACGCAGCCGATGCATGTAGAATACCTGTGTCCCCACAAAAAATCTCTCTGGGAGGATTACGGTTAGCATGAAGAAGTTTTTGGGTTTCGGTGCACTCTGCGCGATGTTCGCGTTGACGCTGTTCGCCGCGATGAGCGAGGCGGACTTGCAGAAGAGGATGAAGTCCGCCGGCGACAACATGGGCGGACTGCGGAAGGCGATGCAGGCCGGCTCGATGGCGGATGTCGCCACGCATGGCCAGGCGATTCACGATGCGCTGAAGGGCACTGATGAATTCTGGTCCGCGCACAAGGCTGACAAGGCGGTGACTTGGACGAAGGACGGCGTGGCGGCGGCGGCGGCGCTGGTGGCTGCGGCGAAAGCGAACAACGCGGCGGATGCGAAGGCTGCCTCGGGCAAGATCGGCGCGTCGTGCAAGGGTTGCCACGAAGCTCACCGGGAGAAGGTGGGAGAGAACCAGTACAAGATCAAGTGGTAGGTTCGGCGAACGAACCGACCGCGCGAAGAAACGATCGAAGAGAGCCGGAACATTTCCGGCTCTTTGTGTTTTTGCAGGACTGCGCTACTCGATCGGATCGGCAATCCCGTTTCCGTTCTCGTCCGGGAACATCACGAGAAACACCTGCCGGAAGTCGTTCCCTCCGAAGTCCTTGAGGAGACGCCCCGCTGAATCGTAGGTCGGGACGCGACGGTTGAAGGCGAGCATCTTGCCGTTGTGCGACCATACCAACGCGTCGGCGGCGGGCACGCCACTGCCGCGCGCTGTCAGGAACACCGAAGTGCCAAACAGCGGCCCCGGCTTCACGCAGGTGACGAACACTCCTCCGTCGCTGATCGCGGCGATCGAATTGCCGGAAGGATGCCATCGCAGTCCGCCGGTCACATTGGTGGGCATTCGCGTTGCCTGCACCGGACGCAACGCAGGATCCGTGGCGCGATCCGAGCCATTCGAGGGAACGATGAATACCTGCCGGGTCCCGTCGGCGACGGCGAAGTAGGCGGTCTGTGTTCCGTCGTGCGATCCGCGAACGATGCCCGTGGCTTCCGTATTCGTGATGCGGCGCACGCGAACTCCGGCGGGCGGTGCCGGGTAGCGAGTCTTCGTGCCCGCGTCCGCCGTGGTCACATCGACGTTCTCCGGAATGTCGACGATGAACAGCGAGTTGGTGTAGGAGCCGTTCTCTTCTTTCACCCGTCCGATGAAACCGCGCATGAGGCCACGCGCACCGATCCAGGAATCATCCGCGGCGCGCTCGATTTCCCCTGGCGCGGCGCCGTTGGTTGGCGCCATTCTCAACAGCAGCACCGCCCAATGGCTGGCGCCTCCTGGCGCTCTCGGGTGTGGCATCAGCAGCCCGATGGTGCGGCCATAGTTCGTGAGCAACTCGTCATCGTAAGTGAAGCCGACGCGGCTTCCATCCAGCGTGTACTCGTGCCGATGCGTGCCACCGCGGTGCGCGCCGGGCGTCGTCGCTTCGTTGTCGACGTCGCGGAAGTCGAGGAAGCCTTTCAGATCGCCGCTGCCATCGGCCACCACGACACCACCGCGCCGGTTCGTCGCGCGATAGAAGCCGAGTTTCGGAGTCTCGCTAACCAGTGGTCCATGGATGAAGGCCACTTCGTCGGCGATGGAGTTGTAGGAAGCCGCGCCGAGACCTGGCGCCGCGTTGGTTCCGGTCATGACGGGGTTGGGCGCGTAGATGAGATTCTCGATCCCCGTGGAAATGGAGATCTTCATGATCGTGGTGCCATTGCCGATGCCACCGCCAACGGTGTCGCGCGTGTCGACCACCAGGAAGCGGTCATCGCGCGAGAAGTTGTCGTTGTTGTCCAGCAGGTGGCTGATGGGTGAGGAGGTGAGCTGCCACTCGCCCGGAGCGGGGTCCGCGGCGCGGACGATGGATGGCTTGCTGGTTTTGGCGGAGGGTGGCTGTTGGGCCGGAGCGCTGAGTGGCGCAGCGAGGAGAGCGGACAGTGCGAATGCGTTCGAAGCGCAACGGAGCACCTGCCGCCGGAAACGAACCGGCACGAACGTTTTCATGGGCACAGCTTTCCGCGGGAGTGAACGTGTCAAGAAGAACAAGTAAGGTTCCCGCGGACGTAAGTATACAGCGAGGTCGCGTTGTGCGCACCGGCCGTCAGCCGGCCTGTCAAGGCGAAGTAAAAACGTCCGGTTGGGAGTGGCTTTGGAAAAGCCATGGCAGGTTGATCATGCTGGCGAAGCGCAGACGGGCAATACGGGCGAGCAACCCATCAAGGAATAGCCAGCCAGAACTCATCAAGGCGATGGGAATGGGCAATTCTCCCGTTGCGCCGTCGAGTTTGGATGGAGTTGCTGGCGGCAGGCGGCGCTCCGATCCGGGCGCACGGCCGCGTTGCGTTTGGCTAGGGCCGCCGCCGAGTGCCTCGACGGCCCTCGCTGAATGAGCCATCCCACGCCGGATCGCCCTGTCCCATGTACTTGCCGAGCTTGCGCCAATCCTCGCGAGTGAGGCCGTTCAGATCCCAAACCACCTTGCCATCGCGCAACGTCAACTCGCCAGTGAGCCGCTTGGAGCCCTCCATCTTCGCGCCGTACACATCGACGTAGCCGAACTTGCCTTGCTCCATGCGCAGTACCGCGACATCCGCGATCGCACCCACCGAAAGATGTCCCAACTCCGCGCGCTTGATCTGCTTTGCGGGATTCCATGTCGATCGCAGAATCACATCTTCGAGCGACATGCCCATCGCGAGGAACTTCGACATCACGTTCAACATGTCCTTCATTCCACCGAGCATGCTGTTGTAGTGCAGGTCGGTCGAGATCGAATCCGGCGGCATCCCTTGTTCCATCGCCGGCACCGCCTGCCGCCACACGAAACTCCCGCCGCCATGGCCGACGTCGAACAACACGCCGCGCTTGCGGCCTTCGCGCAAGTACTCGCGCACCTTGCCGTTCTCATCCAACATCGGCACCGCAGCGAGATAGAAGTGGGTGTACATATCGCCCGGCCGCAGCCGCTTCGTCACGAGTTCCTCATGAGGACGCTCGATGCGGAAGGTTCCGAAGTCGACCATGATGGGCAGGTTCGTCATCTTTCCCGCGGCGAGCGCGTTGTCTACCGAGATCCACTCCGGCCCCGCGTAGTGCGCGGTCTTGAATCCGACAATGATCTCCGGGTGCTGCCTGGCCAACTTCGCGGCCGCCGCCGGATCCATGTCCTTGACGTTCTGCTCGACGGCGCCGCCCATGCCCGCGCCGACAATGTTCAGCAGAACCAGCACGCGCGTCTTCGCACGGTCGATGGTGCGCGCTTTGAACTCGTCGAAGTTGCGCCAGCCGGAGGTGCCCGCATCCACCACTGTGGTTGTGCCGGCGCGCAGCGTATGCGCATCGGGAAACACACTGAGCTTGCCCGACGCATAGCTCTCGCCCATTCCACCGGCGAACACATGCACGTGCAGATCGATCAGGCCCGGCGTCACGTAGAGCCCGCTGACATCGACGGCTTTCTTCGCCTGCGAAGGATCGATGCTCTCGGCGACGGCGGCAATCTTGCCGTCCTTCACCGCGACATCGCGGCGCCCGCTGATGCCGTTCTTCGGATCGATGACGTGGCCGTTCTTGAGGAGAAGGTCGTATTGAGTTTGCGCACTCAACACGATTGAGAAGAGAAGTATGCTTCCAAGTCGCATGGCAATCTCTTAGGTATATTGATCCCTATGCGACTTTGCAAGTGCGCCGCGCTTTTTTTCTCCGCCGCGTCCATCCTGGCGGCTACAAAATTCCGCACGGAGGAGATTCAGAAGGATTGGGGCGTGGTCTACGCGGTGTCGCTTGCCGATGTCAACAGCGATGGCAAACTTGACATCGTCGCAATCAACAACACACAAGTGGCCTGGTTCGAGAACCCGACGTGGAAGCGCCACATGATCCTGGATGGCGTGACGAAGAAAGACAATGTGTGTTTCGACGTGGATGACGTGGATGGCGACGGCAAGCCCGATATGGCGCTCGGCGCGGACTGGCAGCCCACGAACACGGCCGCGGGTGGCAGTCTGCAATGGCTGCGGCAACAAGGCGGCGGCGCGCCCTGGAGTCTGACCGCGCTTGCCGAGGAGCCGACGCTGCACCGTCTGCGCTGGGGCGACATCGACGGAGATGGCAGGAAGGAACTGATCGTCGTGCCCTTGCATGGCCGCGGCAACAAAGGTCCGCAGTGGGAGGGGCAAGGTCTGCGAGTGCTCGTGTTTCGGGTTCCGAAGAACCCCTCGAGTGAACCATGGCCCATGGAGGTGGCCGACGATTCGCTGCACATCGGCCACAACTTCATTGTCGAGAACGGCGAGATCTGGGTAGCGAGCCGTGAAGGTGTGCATGCGTTGAAGCGCGGCGCGGACGGCAAGTGGTCGAAACGCAAGATCGGTGAAGGGCAGCCCGGTGAGATCAAGTCAGGACGCGTGAATCGCATCCGCCATCTCGCTACGGTGGAACCATGGCATGGATCGAGCATCGTGGTCTACCGTGAGCCAACCGAGCCATTGAATCCGCAAGGCACGCCTCGCCCGAAGATCGATTTGAGCGGCAAGCTCTGGCAGCGCGAAGTGATCGAAGAGAAACTGAATCAGGCGCACGCTCTCGGCTGGGCCGATTTCGACGGCGATGGCAGCGATGAACTCGCCGTGGGTTGGAGAGGCAAGCCGTGGGGCGTCGCGGTGTACAAGCGTGCGCCGTCGGGCAAGTGGGACAAACTGAT
>JAEUQE010000679.1 GCA_016789785.1 Bryobacterales bacterium | reverse complement strand
CGCGCTTGCTGCGCAACACCAGCGACGCAGGCAACTGGATCGCGTTCCGTGTGCAAGGCACGGGAGCCTTGGTCCGCATCACACTGGCGGATGGGCGCACGTTCACGAATCATGCGACAACAAGCGTCGGCTATGCGTCGGCCAGCGAGGCTCTCGTGCGGTTCGGACTCGGGCGCGCAACTCGTGCAACCCGCGTGGAAGTGACATGGCCTGGCGGAGCGAAGCGCACCTTGAACGATGTGGAAGGTGGCAGGATCGTAGAGGTAACACGGCCATGAAGCTGCTTTTGTCGATCAGCATCGCAATCGCGTCGGCATGGGCGCAGCAGAACTCCCCCGGCTACGCGGCATATGAGCGCGCCAACGCGTTGTTCACGAAGCAACAGTTTGCATCGAGCCTGGATGCGGTGGAAGAAGCACTGCGATTGGATGCGGCCCTCGTGCCGGCGCTAACGCTTCGAGCGAAGTTGGCGATGGCCGCGAAGCGCAATGATCTCGCGCGCGCCGATCTGGAGAAGGCGGTGTCGCTGAATCCGAAATCAGCGTATGCGCAGTTCCTTCTTGGCTTGGTGTTGTATGAGCAGAATGAACTCCAACTCGCGTTGAAGCCGTTCGAGGCGGCGATGAAAGGGAATGCGCGGGATCCACGCGCGCCGCTGTATCTCGGGCTCTGCCAGGAGAGCCTCGGTGACACGGACCAGGCAGCGATGCTCTACGAAAAGGCGATCCGCCAGGAGGAGCAAGCGGGTCAGCCGCAAGTGGAGACATACTTGATCGCGGCGCGTCTGGAGATGGTGCTCAATCGAACGGAT
This sequence comes from Bryobacterales bacterium, assembly GCA_016789785.1. The sequence goes on along the minus strand of JAEUQE010000679.1, from coordinate 433 downwards.
GCCGCGGCGAGATGGATTGATCGTGCGATTCGCCGCGATGGGTCGAGCCGCGATGCGCGATTCGAATCCGCAAGACTTGCGGCACGCCGCGGACAATATGCCGCCGCGGTGAAAGAGGCCGAACGTGCGCTCGCGTTGAGTGGCGGCGAAACATCGGAGACGCAGATTCACGCGCTGCTCGCGCGGAGCTATCAGTGGTTGGGGGACACGGCGAAGGCGTCGCAACATGCCGGTCTGGCTCGCGGCAAATGATCCAACTGACCGCCGCGAATCAATAGCCTGCTTGCTTGTCCACCACGTTGACCAGCGGATAACCGCCCACGTAGCGGCGGACGTTCTCCGCGAATAGATCGATAAGGCGCACCTGACGGTCGGGGCTCCAACCCGAAGTATGCGCCGACATCACGACGTTCGTGCAATCGAAGATCGGATG
>JAEUQE010000678.1 GCA_016789785.1 Bryobacterales bacterium | reverse complement strand
CCTGGGCGTTTGATTCAGGCGCTGCGGCGTGCCGGCGCGGCGAATCCTGTGATCCTGCTCGACGAGGTGGACAAGCTCGGGCGCGACTATCGCGGCGATCCCGCGGCAGCGCTGCTCGAGATCCTCGATCCGGAGCAGAACAACAAGTTCCGCGACAACTATCTCGATCTGCCGTTCGATCTCTCGAAGGTGTTGTTCATCGCGACGGCGAACGGGCTGGATACGGTGCCGAGACCGCTGCTCGACCGCATGGAGATTCTGCGGCTGGCGGGCTATAGCCACGAGGAGAAGATCGAGATCGCGAAGCGCTACATCATTCCGCGCCAATTGAAGGAGACGGGGCTCAGCGAAGAGCAGCTTCGCTTCGACGAGGATGCGATTCTCGCGCTGGTGGAAGGCTACACGCGTGAAGCGGGTTTGCGGCGTCTGGAGCAGACAGTCGGGCGCGTGGCGCGGAAGGTCGCGCTGCGGGTTGCCGAAGGTTCCACCGAACCCTTTGTGGTGAAGCCCGAGCACTTGCAGGATCTGATTGGTCCGGAGATGTTCCAACTCGAACACATGCGGCGGCAGTTGGAGCCGGGTGTGGCGGCGGGTCTTGCCTGGACCGAGACCGGCGGCGATGTGCTCTATGTGGAAGCGACGCTGTTGCCCGATGGCAAGGGTTTGACGCTGACCGGACAGCTCGGCGAAGTGATGCAGGAGTCGGCGCGCGCGGCGCAGAGCTACATCTGGTCGCATGCGGGATCGCTCGGCATTGACACTTCGAAGTTCAAGGAGTTCGGCGTGCATGTGCACGTACCGGCGGGCGCGGTTCCGAAGGATGGGCCGTCGGCTGGCATCACCGCAGCGGTCGCGCTGACGTCGCTGTACACCGGCTTAGCGGCTCGTGGCGATACGGCGATGACCGGCGAGATCACGCTGACCGGTCTGGTGCTGCCGATCGGCGGCTTGAAGGAGAAGGTGCTGGCGGCGCGGCGTGCTGGAATGAAGCGCATCGTGATTCCGAGGGCGAACGTGAAGGATCTGGCGGATCTGCCAGAGCACGTGCGCGCAGAGTTGGAGTTCATTCCGTGCGAGCGCATCCAGCAGGTGTTGCGAGCAACCATTCCGCAACTCGCCGAGCAGGTCGCCCTGGCGGCGTAACCGTCTTGAAGCGTTAATCCGAATCGCCGGACAGGTGGAAATCCCCTGTCCGGCGCTTTTTTCTGGCTCGCGTGCCACACTCAGTTCCGAAGCTGGTACGGGCGAC
>JAEUQE010000677.1 GCA_016789785.1 Bryobacterales bacterium | reverse complement strand
AACTCGCCTGCCCGGTTCAACGCAAGCCCCCGGGGTCCGAACAAGAAGCCCTGCGTCGCGGGCGCACCGGCCGGCGCACGCCCATAACGGCCATTGCCCGCTGCGGTGGTGATGATGCCGCGCGAATCAATCCGCCGCACGCAGTAACAGATCTCCTCCGAAACGAACAGATTGCCGTTTCGGCGGTCCACCGCCATGGCACGCGGAAAGCCCATGCGAGCCGCGGTGGCCGCCAGTCCATCGCCGTCGTATCCGATCTCATCGCGCCCGCCGATCGTCACCAGCGTTCCGGCCGCCGTAATGCGGAGAATCCGCGAGTCATTCACTTCCGAGAAAACCACCGTCCCGGCTGGCTCCACCGCCACACCGCCCGGCGCCCTTAGTGGCGAAGTGCGGGCAGGCTGACCATCCACTGGAGCACCGGATTGCCCGTTCCCCGCCACCGTGGTAATGATGCCCGCCGTATCGATCCGCCGGATGCGCAAGCTCCCCGAGAAATACACGTTGTTGTTCGTATCAATCGCGAGCCCCACAAACGGCGCAATGGCCGCTCCCGTCGCTGGCCCACCATCGCCGCTGAAACCGAACGTGCCGTTGCCGGCCACCGTCTCAATCACCCGGTCCGGCCGGATGCGCCGGATCCGCGAGTTGCCCCAGTCAATCACGTACAGGTTGTTGCGCGAGTCAAACTCCAGATCCGTCTGCCGGCTCAGCCGCGCTTGCGCCGCCGGCCCGCCATCGCCAAGGAATCCCGCAACGCCCGTGCCCGCGAACGTCGACACGATGCCACTCGTATTCACCACGCGAATCCGGTTGTTGTCGCGATCCGAGATGTATACGTTGCCCTGCGCGTCGAGAGCCACTGCCGAAGGCCGGTTGAACTCAGCCTCGCGCGCCGGACCGCCATCACCCGAAAAACCCGCGCTCCCCGTACCCGCAAAAACGCTGATCGTCCCCGCTGCCGACACTCGAAACACCAGGTGCTGCCGCTCATCCGGCAAGTAGAGGTTGCCCGACGCATCCACCGCCGGATCGCGCACCAGTCCCAATGGCGCGTCGGCTGCCGGACGGCCTTCCGCTGGAAACACCCAGTCCGAGCCCGCCAGTGTCGACATGAATCCTTGCCCGCTCATCACCGCGCAGCAAAGCGTCATACCCGCCATCAGTTTCACCGCTCTCATGCGCAAGTACGAGTCCATGTGGAATAACGCGGAATCTGCCCTCATAATGAATCACGCACTCCAGTTTCGACTCTATC
>JAEUQE010000676.1 GCA_016789785.1 Bryobacterales bacterium | reverse complement strand
AACTCGCCTGCCCGGTTCAACGCAAGCCCCCGGGGTCCGAACAAGAAGCCCTGCGTCGCGGGCGCACCGGCCGGCGCGCGTCCATAACGGCCATTGCCCGCCGCGGTGGTGATGATGCCGCGCGAATCAATCCGCCGCACACAGTAACAGATCTCCTCCGAAACGAACAGATTGCCGTTTCGCCGGTCCACCGCCATCGCCCTCGGAAAGCCCATGCGTGCCGCGGTGGCCGCCAGTCCATCGCCGTCGTATCCGATCTCATCGCGGCCGCCGATCGTCACCAGCGTTCCCGCCGCCGTAATGCGCAGAATCCGCGAGTCATTCACATCCGAGAAAACCACTGTCCCGGCTGGCTCCACCGCCACACCTCCCGGTGCCCTCAGGGGAGAACTGCGCGCGGGTTGACCATCCACCGGACTGCCTGATTGTCCGTTGCCCGCCACCGTGGTGATGATGCCCGCCGTATCGATCCGCCGGATGCGCAAGCTCCCCGAGAAATACACGTTGTTGTTCGTGTCAATCGCGAGCCCCACGAACGGCGCAATGGCCGCTCCCGTCGCTGGCCCACCATCGCCGCTGAAACCGAACGTGCCGTTGCCCGCCACCGTCTCGATCACCCGGTCCGGCCGGATGCGCCGGATCCGTGAGTTGCCCCAGTCAATCACGTACAGGTTGTTGCGAGAATCAAACTCCAGATCCGTCTGCCGGCTCAGCCGAGCTTGCGCCGCCGGCCCGCCATCGCCAAGGAATCCCGCCACGCCCGTGCCCGCGAACGTCGACACGATGCCGCTCGTATTCACCACGCGAATCCGGTTGTTGTCGCGATCCGAGATGTACACGTTGCCCTGCGCGTCGACAGCCACTGCCGACGGACGGTTGAACTCTGCCTCGCGCGCAGGACCGCCATCACCCGAAAAACCCGCGGTCCCCGTACCCGCAAAAACGCTGATCGTCCCCGTTGCCGACACTCGAAACACCAAGTGCTGCCGCTCATCGGGCAAGTAGAGGTTGCCCGACGCATCCACCGCCGGATCGCGCACCAGTCCCAACGGCGCGTCGGCTGCCGGACGGCCCTCCGCTGGAAACACCCAGTCCGAGCCCGCCAGCGTCGACATGAACCGTTGCCCGCTCATCACCGCGCAGCAAAGCGTCATACCCGCCATCAGTTTCACCACTCTCGCGCGCAAGTACGAGTCCATGTGGAATAACGCGGAATCTGCCCTCATAATGAATCACGCACTCCAGTTTCGACTCTATC
>JAEUQE010000675.1 GCA_016789785.1 Bryobacterales bacterium | reverse complement strand
GGTGCTCATGCAGGCAGGCGCACCCTCCGCCAGACGAGTTGTTCATTTGCTTTTTACTGGCGAGCGAGTGCGTCCTCACTATCCGGAGGCTGTTCCTGATCTGGGAGAGGTCTGCGTGATGCGAGGCGTGCGTGTGATCCCTCTGCTGCACCTGGTTCGCATGAAACTGACGAGCTTTCGCGCAAAGGATGAAGCTCATCTGAAGGATCTGGATGAGGCCGGACTGATCACAGCAGACATCGAGAGGGCGCTGTCTCCGGCGCTCCGCGAACGGCTGCACCAGGTCCGCGCCCGCGAGTAGTTGAACCAGCTACGGCTTCCACTCTTCGTTGAAGAAGCCTGCCTTCGCGACCTTGCCGGGCCAGCGTCCCGTGGCGGGCTCCGAGACGTCGATGATCGCCCAATCCGGCAGCTTCGGGATCTGGCGCGCGTTGTTCAGATAGTCGAACTCGCGATACGTGAAGCCGCTGTTGATCACAACGTAGCGGTTGGGGTTCAGCGGATTCGGATAGATGTAGGCGGGATAGTGATTGGCGGCGGGCAGATCACTAACTTTCTCCGCCGTCCACGCCACCGGCAACTGCGCGGCGATGCGGGCCATAAGCTTGTTCGACGATGGGTCGCCCCAAAGCACGAGGTTTGCCGAGGCGATGTCGGCATCGGTGATCTCGGTATCCTTCTTAACGCGCGCATCACCGCGAAACTGGCGGCGCCACTCGCGGATGGCACGTTCCTGCTCCGTGCGGATGCGCTCGGCAACTCCCTTTTGCGAAGGCTCTCCGGTCGGCAGTACGAAGAGGAAGCTATCCATGAAGGCATCGTCAATCGGCCCTTGCAGACCGTGCCGCTTGCGCAATCCGGCTTGCGCTGGTGAGTCCACCACCCGCCACCCGCCGCGTTCCTGGCGCAGATGCACACGGAGCGACCCGTCGCTCATGGGCGCGGATGCGGTCAGCTTCGTCCCATCAATCTCGATGGTTGCTTTCGTGCCCGGCGCGACCGGGGCGCCACCGGATTCAAAGTCGAGAGTCAGTGCCGTCACGTTCTGCGTCTTCACGTGGATGCCGCTAGCGACCATATCCGCAGTCACCGTCGCGCGCTCCCAATGCTCCTTGATCGCATCGACGATGAGCCACTTCATGCGGTTGTAGGCAAGCGTGAACGTGGTGAATCGGATGGATCGTGGGAAGCGCTCGCGGCCGCGCTCGGCAAGCAGATCCAGGCGGCGGTCAATCTCGATTTTCGAATCGGGATGATAG
>JAEUQE010000674.1 GCA_016789785.1 Bryobacterales bacterium | reverse complement strand
ATCGTATCCTCCGGCAGACCCTGTGCGCCGTGGCGCTTCGCAATCTCACCGGACAACATCGTGCCTACGGTGCGGTGCACGTTGCGGATCGGCATCTTGAACTCGACTGGAATCTTGTTCTCAATCGCGTCCTTGGCGTGATCAATCAGCTTGTGGTCGAGCGCCTTCTCCAGACCATGATCCTGCGACATGCTGCAATAGCGGCCGATACGTTTCGGCACGTCCGGCATATACAGAACCTGATCCAGATTGATCCCCTTCGCCTTCCAGTGATCGATCGCCTCGCGCATCCGCAGTTTGTCGGTGCGGCCGATCATCTCGTTCACCGTGCGGAAGCCGAGCTTGGCCATGATCTGGCGCAAGTGCTCCGCGACGAAGAAGAAGTAGTTGATGACGTGCTCCGGCTGCCCCGTAAACTTTGCGCGAAGCCGGGGATCCTGGGTCGCAATGCCCACCGGGCAAGTGTTCAGATGACACTTGCGCATCATGATGCATCCCATGGTGATGAGCGGCGCCGTGGAGAACCCGTACTCCTCCGCGCCAAGCAGCGCGGCGATGGCGACGTCGCGTCCCGTGCAGAGCTTGCCGTCCGTCTGCACCACGATGCGGCTGCGAAGATCGTTCAACACCAACACCTGTTGCGTCTCGGCGAGACCGAGTTCCCAGGGAACGCCCGCGTGCTTGATCGAAGTGAGCGGGCTCGCGCCGGTGCCGCCTGTGTCGCCCGAGATCAGCACCACATCGGCATGCGCTTTCGACACGCCGGCGGCGACTACGCCCACGCCAACCTCGGCCACCAGCTTCACATGAATGCGCGCTTTCGGGTTCGAGTTCTTCAGGTCGTAGATCAACTGCGCAAGATCTTCAATCGAGTAGATGTCGTGGTGCGGCGGCGGTGAGATCAAACCCACGCCGGGCGTCGAGTGTCGCACCCGGGCGATCACCTCATCTACCTTGTGCCCTGGAAGCTGGCCGCCCTCGCCGGGCTTCGCGCCCTGCGCAACTTTGATCTGCAGATCGTCGGCATTGGTAAGGTAGTTGATCGTCACACCGAAGCGGCCGCTGGCCACCTGCTTGACTGCGGAACGGCGCGAATCGCCGTTGGCGTCGGGCACATAGCGTACATCATCCTCGCCGCCTTCACCCGTGTTCGACTTCGCACCGATACGGTTCATAGCGATGGCGAGCGTTTCGTGCGCCTCCTTCGAGATCGAGCCGAAGGACATCGCACCCGTCGCGAACCGCTTCACAATCTCCGCGGCCGGCTC
>JAEUQE010000673.1 GCA_016789785.1 Bryobacterales bacterium | reverse complement strand
GAGCCGGCCGCGGAGATTGTGAAGCGGTTCGCGACGGGTGCGATGTCCTTCGGCTCGATCTCGAAGGAGGCGCACGAGACGCTCGCCATCGCCATGAACCGTATCGGCGCGAAGTCGAACACCGGTGAAGGCGGCGAGGATGATGTACGCTATGTGCCCGACGCCAACGGCGATTCGCGCCGCTCCGCCGTCAAGCAGGTGGCCAGCGGCCGCTTCGGTGTCACGATCAACTACCTCACCAATGCCGACGATCTGCAGATCAAAGTTGCGCAGGGAGCGAAGCCCGGCGAGGGCGGCCAGCTTCCAGGGCACAAGGTAGATGAGGTGATCGCCCGGGTGCGGCACTCGACGCCCGGCGTGGGTTTGATCTCGCCGCCGCCGCACCACGACATCTACTCGATTGAAGATCTTGCGCAGTTGATTTACGACCTGAAGAACTCGAATCCGAAAGCGCGCATTCATGTAAAGCTGGTGGCCGAGGTCGGCGTGGGAGTGGTCGCGGCCGGCGTATCGAAAGCACATGCCGATGTGGTGCTGATCTCGGGCGACACTGGCGGCACCGGCGCGAGCCCGCTCACTTCGATCAAGCACGCGGGCGTTCCTTGGGAACTCGGTCTCGCCGAGACGCAACAGGTGTTGGTGTTGAACGATCTTCGCAGCCGCATCGTGGTGCAGACGGACGGCAAGCTCTGCACGGGACGCGACGTTGCCATCGCCGCGCTGCTCGGCGCGGAGGAGTACGGATTCTCCACGGCACCGCTCATCACCATGGGATGCATCATGATGCGCAAGTGCCATCTGAACACTTGCCCGGTAGGCATCGCGACGCAGGATCCCCGGCTTCGCGCGAAGTTTACGGGTCAGCCCGAGCACGTCATCAACTACTTCTTCTTCGTCGCGGAGCACCTCCGCCAGATCATGGCCAAGCTCGGCTTCCGCACGGTGAAAGAGATGATCGGCCGCACTGACAAACTGCGGATGCGCGAAGCGATCGATCACTGGAAGGCGAAGGGGATCAATCTGGATCAGGTTCTCTACATGCCGGACGTGCCGAAGCGCATCGGCCGCTATTGCAGCATGCCGCAGGATCATGGTTTGGAGAAGGCGCTCGACCACAAGCTGATTGATCACGCGAAGGACGCGATTGAGAACAAGATTCCAGTCGAGTTCAAGATGCCGATCCGCAACGTACACCGCACCGTAGGCACGATGTTGTCCGGTGAGATTGCGAAGCGCCACGGCGCACAGGGTCTGCCGGAGGATACGAT
>JAEUQE010000672.1 GCA_016789785.1 Bryobacterales bacterium | reverse complement strand
CCATTTTAGAGCTTCGCGGGCTCGATGCGAATGGTCACCTCTGTTCGCGCGGGCAGCGTGATGCGCAGCAGTTGCGGATTCTTTCGCATGCCGAAGATCGATGTGTAGCGCAGCTTCCCGCTTGCATCCATCACATGGCAGCGATAGTCGCCCTTGTCCAGCCGCCAAAGACGGGCCTCCGCTGTGATCGGCGATGGCTCAAAGTTGTACGCCGCAATTTCCATCGAGCGGCTGCCCCAATCCACCACAGCTCGCGCGAACTCGCCTTCCACTGGTGTCCATGTGATGGCGTACATCGGATAGCGGTCGCCTCGCGGGCCTTCGCCTCCGAAGAGCCGGTCGCGATACCCGGTGGGCAGCTTGTAATAGACGCGGTCTGTCCAGAGCACTTCGGTGGTGTACATATCGAAGTTCGCACTGAGCCGCTCTTCGGCCGTTGACGCCAAATCAGCCAACTGGGAAAGCACCGTGGCTCGATCCACCTTCGGCGCCTTTCCGGCGTGCCTCTCGGTGATGCGCAGCGCTTCCGGATTCTTGCGGATCTGCTCGCAGTAGCGCGTGTGATTCCGGCAATCCTTCAGGATCGCAAAGCTCTCTTCGGCGGCTTTCATCCACTTCGCATCACCGGTGAGATCGTGCATGGCAAGAAAGAGACTGGTGAGTGCTTCCTGGGATTCGCCCGACCATTGGAAGTAATCCCACTCGGCTTGCGGCTCATCCCATTTCGAGGAGCCAATCATGTACGCGCCGTCGGCTGCGCGAACCACCGACGGAATCAGACCGAACGGTTTGCCATGCGCGGTGGATCGCATGGCAACGCGCCACGATTCGGCCCAGTCGGCGAGCAACGCAATCAGCTTCGGGTCGCGATCAAAGTACGCCGACCACAACGCGGGCCCCGCCGCACGGGTGTTGAGATGGACATCCACGGCACGCGCGGGTGCGGTGTCCATCTCGGTGCAATTGAACCACGAACTACGGAACCGCCAATGTCCATCGGGCTGTTTCGCGATCCAGTTCTCCGCGCACTTGGCCGTGATGCGCAATCGTTCGCGGCCAACCGGATCGTCGGGCGCCAGCGCGGCGCGGAGCGGCAGTGTGTCCGTGGAGGGCTCGGAAGAATGCTCCACGTCACTCACTCGCCGGCTGTATCCATCTTTGAGTTCGTCGCCATTCCACAAACCATCGGCGAGCCGCAGGACGCCTCTTGTGGCGACCTCGGACCCGAGCCCCGCGCTGAGTGGACCCCAATGCCGCAGGATTTCCACATCATCGCC
>JAEUQE010000671.1 GCA_016789785.1 Bryobacterales bacterium | reverse complement strand
GCGAAACGGGTGGTGACTCCGGATGCGGTGATTGCGCGCGATCCGCAGGTGATCCTCGCCTCATGGTGCGGGCGCAAAGTGAATCCGAAGCACATCGCGGCGCGCGCTGGATGGGAGCGTGTGAGCGCGGTTCGCGGCAATGAGATTCACGAAGTGAAGTCGACGCTGATTCTGCAACCTGGCCCTGCCGCGCTCACCGATGGTGTGCGCGAGATCCACAGCATCCTCGCTCAATGGGCCGGGCGTTCGGACGGATGACGCGCAGTCTTTTCGGCATCCACCGGGGCCGCATGTTCGTGCGCGGGCGGCGCAGATGTGGCCCCGATGAAATCCGCAAATGCTGTAGTGCCGCGGCCCCTGGAGAAGGCGCGGCGCACCGGTCAGGCTAGTTCACCTGGCAATCGTCCCTGCAGGCCTCGCGTTCTGCTTCCAGGGAATAGAGCTGCTCCGCATAAGCACTGTGGCAGAGGTGTGTGGCATTTCTCGGCGCCAGGCACGCATTGAGCTGAGCCCGCGCCTCGGCACGTCCGTTCTGATAGCGGCGCTCGCAGCGTTGCGTGCAACTGAGGCGTGTGGTCTCGTTGGCGAACATTGCCGTTCCGGCAAGCAGTACTGCCGCGAATGGGATCGCTTTGAGGATTCTTCTTTTCATGTTGTTTTTCTCCGTAGTCCTTCTTGTGTTTCGAATTTCCGCGCCGCTTCATTCGCGGAACAGTCTCTCTGGCATGCTTCACGCACCGATTCGGCTTTGGCCAGATCGGCTTGCAACATGCCGTCGCAGCGCTCCCTGCGCGCAAAGCGGGAACGCGCGCACGCTGCGTGCTTGTTGCGGGCTATGGAGGCCGCGGTCTCATAACGCTCGTCGCAGTCCTGCATTCGGCCGGCACGGAACCTTTCGTTCACGTTCGCGCTGCCGGCGAACAACATCGCCGCGAGGGGTAGCTTCAAGATCGCCATGGATGGCCTCCGGAATCGTTTCTATTGGGCTTTGCAGTTTTGCAGGCAAGTCTCTCGCGCCGATTCGGCTTCCGCCAACTCACCTTGCAGCATCGCCTGGCACTGGTCGAAACGAGCAAATCCTGACCGTACGCAAACTGCGTACTTGCTCCGTGCCGCGGACACCGCGCTTTGGTAGCGCCGCTCGCAACGCTGCGAACAACTCAGGCGCAGCGTCTCGTTTGCGTACATCACCGTGCCCGCGAGCAATACGGCCGCGAATGGCAATCCCCGCAACAGTCGTCTCATGATCACTCCTCAGTAAAGTTTTCCAGGCCGGTTTGCGGC
>JAEUQE010000670.1 GCA_016789785.1 Bryobacterales bacterium | reverse complement strand
GTGGATCTCGATCCGGAGATGACGCAGATCTTCGCCACGCATCCGCTGCTGAAGTCGCTGAACCAGGGGTCGCTCACCGCGCCGAAGGTGAAAGTGATCAACGCCGATGCGTTCGTCTGGCTCGAAACCAACCGCGACGTGTTCGACTTCATTGTGATCGACTTTCCGGATCCGACGAACTTCTCGCTCGGCAAGCTGTACACGACGGCGTTCTACCGGCTGCTTTCCAAGCATCTCAGCGAAGGCGGGCTGGCGGTGGCGCAGTCAACGTCGCCCTTGTTTGCAAGGCAATCGTTCTGGTGCGTGGCGGAGACCATGAAGCACGCGGGATTGAAGGTCTATCCCTATCACGCCTACGTTCCGTCGTTTGGCGAGTGGGGCTTTATTCTCGCGGGCAAACGCGAGTATGAGGCTCCGCGGCAGTTGCCTTCGGGGCTTCGCTTCCTCACTTCGGCGATGCTGCCTCAGCTTTTTCAATTCCCCGCGGATATGGGACCTGTAGAGGCGGAGCCGAATCGGTTGAACGACCAGACGCTGGTGCGCTACTACGAACGCGAATGGAGGCAGGTTGCGCGCTGATGAGAACATGCCGCCTGTTTCGCGCGCGGCTCCGATCGCGCGCCGGCGCTTTCTCTCGGCGGGGCTGATCGGGCTTGCCGCCAAGGCCGAGCGTCGCGTGGACGGGCGCATCGTCGACGATTCGCATCTACGGGGCCATCAACTTCGGGATCGGACGGCATTCACGAAACATCGCGTGCAGGTGCGTGTTCCGGTCGTGATCGCCGGCGGCGGCATGGCGGGGCTCTGCGCGGCGTGGCGCCTGGAGAAGCGGGGCTTCCGCGATTTCGTTGTGCTTGAAATGGAGAATCAAGCAGGCGGCAACTCGCGCTGGGGCGAGAACGAAGTCTCCGCATATCCATGGGCTGCGCACTATCTGCCGGTGCCGAACAAAGAATCGGTGCTCGTGCGCGAGATCTGCCGCGAGTTCGGTTTGCTGGATGAGCAAGGCAATTGGGAAGAGCGTCATCTGTGCCACTCGCCACAGGAGCGCATGTTCCTGCATGGCCGGTGGCAGGAGGGCTTGGAGCCCGAAGTGGGCGTGACCCGCGCGCATCGCGATCAATACCGCCGCTTCGATGAGAAGATGCGGCAGTTTCGGGAGTCGAAGCAGTTCACGATTCCGATGGACTCCGGCGCGAAGCCGTCGCCGCTGGATCGGCTGTCGTTTGAGCAGTGGATGCGAGCGGAGGGCTTCGATTCGCCTTATCTGCATTGGTACGCCGACTACGGCTGCCGCGATGATTA
>JAEUQE010000066.1:10616-37690 GCA_016789785.1 Bryobacterales bacterium | reverse complement strand
CCGCGCGGCGATCGGCGCAAACCCGTTCTCACCTTTTGCCTGATGCTCAATCACCATGCGCACCCGCGCCTGAAACTTGGCCTCCCGCGTCTCCTCCGCCGCGCTCAGAGCGCACAAAAATCCAAGCAGCAGCGTCGTCACTGGCGCACCTCCGGAACGAAGACGAAGTCGAATACAAGGGAGCCGTCCGTGCCTGTGCTGCGCCAGGTCGCGCCTTTGTCCGGACTCAGGTAAATCGCCTCTTCGTGCACGCTCGCGTAGAGCGCGCCGGGCCGGTCCGGGTCGAACACGGCGCGCCAGATATTCCGCGACGGCAGGCCTTCGCTTCGATCCTTCCAAGTGCGTCCGCCGTCCTCGCTCACCGCGATCCCGATGCCCCAACCCGCGATCGCCACATGTCCCCTCCGCGATGGATCGAACGACGCATTGTACAGCGTACCCTTGGGCACGCCCGTCAGCGGACTCCACGTATGTCCACCATCCACCGACCGGTATGCGCCGTGATCCTGCGTCGTCGCAATCCAATGCTTCGGATCATGAGGGGATTGCTCGAGATGCGTCACCATGCTTTCCCCTAGGCCTCTCGGTGTCCATGAGGCGCCGGAATCCTCACTCAACAGCACGCCGCGCTCGGTGCCGGCGAGTACGCGGCCCGCCTGTGCGCGATCTACCCGAACCGACTGGGTGTATTTGCGCATCACGCCGAGATTGACCCTGGTCCAATTTGCGCCCCGGTCCCGGCTCACGGCCACCCCATCCGGCAAGCCGATCCAGATGTGATCCGGCTGATTCCGGTCGACGCTGACGTCCTGGAGTTCGGTCATGTCCCAACTGGTGAGGATACGCCAGGTCTTGCCGCCGTCTTCCGACCCGATGCAGCCATTCCCCGCCGCCATGTAGATGCGGCGCGGGTCGCGCGGATCGTAGTCGAGCGTGAGGATCGCCGGATGCAGCGGCCCGAGCCGCACCCAATCCTCGCCAGACCGCACAAACAATCCGCTCGGTTTCAGCTTTGCGCCGACCACCCAGCCCTTCGAAGTGTGGCCGCCGGCGTAAAGCTGGTGTTCCGCGAACAGCGGCGCCGCCAGCCAAAGTACAAACAGAATCATGTGCATTATCGATTGGAGAGCAACCCACCTGCCAAGCCGGAACCCCGACACCGCAGCGAGGGCTCCACCGATCTACGTCGTCCCCTCCACCCACATCATCGTCGCATCCTGCGGAATGCTGCAGCACCGCAACTGTGCTTGCTTCTAAGAACATCTCTCGGCGAAACTAAAGCCAGACCTCTCCCAATACAGCCAGAAAAGCAATGAAACCGCTTACCGACGGTGAACTGATGTCCATGCTGCTCGAACTCAAGTCCGATCGAGTGGAGCGCATGGATTCTTTTCGCGGCGAAGCACCACGGACGGTCCGCGAGGCCGTGTGCGCCTTCGCCAACGATCTGGCGGGCCACAAAGCGCCAGGGGTTCTCTTCATCGGTGCGAGCGACACCGGGTCACCGGCTGCGAACTTCCAGGTCACTGACGAACTGCTACTGCAACTCGCCGATGTGAAAACCGACGGCAACATCGCTCCGCCGCCGAGCCTCCTGGTCGAGAAGCGCACCCTCAGCGGGCAGGACTTCGCGGTTATCACGGTCTGGCCATGCGACACACCACCGGTGCGGTACCGTGGCCGCATTCATGTGCGATGGGGCCCCAGGAGAGGCATCGCCAGCGCACAGGACGAGCGCATTCTGAACGAAAGGCGTCGCTTTGCCAATCGTCCGTTTGATATCCAGCCCGTGGGTGAGGCGACGCTGGACGAACTGGACATGCTCCGCTTCGAGCAGGAGTATTTGCCCGCGTTGGTGGCGCGTGACATCCTCGCCGCGAACGAACGGAGCATTGAGCAGAAACTCGCTGTCACCAAGATGGTTCTGCGGGAAGCCGAACCTGTCCCAACGGTGCTCGGTATCCTGGTGATCGGACGCTCGCCGGCCGATTGGCTGCCTGGTGCGTACACTCAGTTCCTTCGTTTGGATGGAATCGACTTGACCGCCCCAGTCCTGGACGAAGCGGTCATTCATGGTACGGTGGCCGATCAGATTCGCAGGCTGGAAGAAAAGCTGGAAGCACACAACCGGCAAGCCGTACGATTCGCCGAGGTCTCGCGGGAGATGAGAACCGAAGCCTATCCCATGGAGGCGCTACGCCAACTTGTCCGCAACGCCTACATGCACCGCAGCTTCGAAGCGACGAACGCACCGGTGCGGGTGTACTGGTTCAACGACCGGATCGAGATCCACAATCCCGGTGGCCCATTCGGCTCCGTAACGCCGGAAAATTTCGGCACGCCCGGCGTCGCCGACTACCGCAATCCGAATCTGGCTGAAGCCCTGCGCGCACTGGGATACGTCCAGCGTTTCGGCGCCGGCATCTCGATCGCGCGCAAGGCGCTCGGGAATAGACTTCGTTTCTTGGTGCAACCGGCGTTCCTGGCCGCTATCGTCGAGGGAGAACGCGGGTGATTAGCGTCGCCTTTTTCAATAGCCAAGGCGGAGTCGGTACGACATCGCTCGTCTATCACTCGGCCTGGATGTTCGCTGAACTTGGCGCTCGCGTCCTGATCGTGGATGCCGACCCACAGTCGCACCTCTCGATCATGGCGTTGGACCCTACAACCTTAGAGACGCTGTGGTCCGATGGCGACTCCCCGCGGACGCTGTATGGGGCGGTCGCTCCGGTGTTCAGCGGCACAGGCAGCATTCGCCCGGCTCACATTGAACCGCTCACGAACGGGTTGGGCTTGGTCGCCGGCGACTTGGCCTTGTCACGCACGGAAGATGACTTATCGGCGGAATGGCCGCGCCGCCTCGACGGCAGTCAGCGGGCCTTTCACGTCACCACTGCGTTTTGGCGTGTGATCCGCGAGGCCGCTCAGCGGCATGAAGCAGACTTGGTGCTCATCGATGCCGGACCGAACCTTGGCGCCATCAACCGGGCTGCGTTGATGGCATCGAACCATGTCGTTGTGCCGGTCGCGCCAGATCTGCTTTCCCTGCATGCCTTGCGAAACCTCGGGCCCACGCTCCGCGAGTGGCGGGACACCTGGCGGAAAGCTTTGCCGCTCGCCTCGCCCGCCTGGGGCGAGATGCCTCCGGGCGGCATGATGCCGGTGGGTTATGTTCTGATGCAGCACGCGGAGCGCTTGGGACGGCCCATGAAGGCCCCAAACTGGCGTGAGCGGCTCATCATGACCTACTGCCAGAGCGTCTTGGGCCAAACAGCCGGCGTCCCCTCGCCCGACCCGAACCAGATCGGGATCGTCAGGCACTACCGCAGTCTGATGCCGCTGGCGACGGAAGCGCGTAAGCCGATGTTCAAGTTGACCAGTGCCGACGGCGCCATCGGTGCGCTTCAGGCGAACGTGCAACAGTGCCGCGGCGATTTCGAGAATCTGTGCTACGAGATCGCGCGGAAAGTGGGATATCCAATGTGAGGCGTTCCGTGGCTTCCCCAATCCCCATCCTGCGAAGCCGATGACGCCGCTCCACGAACTGAATCTCCTTTCTTTTCAACGCTGATCCCCGAAGACCGCCGGAATCGCCCGCACCCCATGCTACGGTCAAATCGGGAGGCCGAGCCCTCCGTCACATCACCCAAGGAGTCTGATCATGCTCCGCCGCAACTGGGGTGAAACGCGGCAGGTTGCCCTGTAGTCCTATCGTGACTACAATCCAGGAAGGAGTGCAGCCATGGGCAGGACCGATACTTACGTTCGCGCTCGCATCGATACCGGCACCAAGGAGCGCGCCACCGAGGCCCTGGCCGCCATGGGGTTGTCGATTTCGGACGCAATCAGGCTTCTGATGCTGCGTGTCGCCGATGAGCGTCGCTTGCCGTTCGAGATCAAGGCGCCGAACGCGACTACCCGCAAGGCGATTGCTGAGCTTGAGTCGGGAAAGGGCAAGCGCTTCAAGAGCGTGGGTGCGCTGTTGGCGGACCTGAATGCGAACGATTGACGGTCGTCGGCATTCAAGCGCGATTACAAGCGTGCGAAGGCAACGCCTCGCCACCGAAAGGATGTGGATGCGTTGTTGTCATCCGTTCTGGAGCGGTTGGCATCCGAAGTGGTGTTGCCTGAGAGTAACCGTGATCATGCCTTGAGTGGCGATTGGGCTGGCTACCGCGAGTGCCACGTCAAGCCCGGCTTGCTGCTGATTTATCGCAAAGTCGACGAAGATATCCTGCGTCTGGCCCGGCTCGGTTCACATAGCGAACTATTCGGCTGATCACGCGATTCCACAGGGCGTGTGCGTGCGACCCGGTCGGGCGAGTTCCCGCCCAGCCTCCGGCAGCCCGCCCTCCTCCTCAACCTGCAAGCGCCAAGCGATCTTGCGGGCGAGGAACTGGCGGTGGGCACGACGTTCATCGCGGCGTGATCGGCGATCGGTCACGGATGGTCTTCTTCATGCGTCAACTTCATTGACATGAGGGTTTTCACCACTCCAAAAGAAGCTTATTCTTCTGTTAAACCCACCGCCACGCGGCAGCCACAGGCAAGCCCGACTGATCACGATCAACAGTAACAGCCGCCCCCCGCGATGCGCAATTACACCCCTCCACGAACTGAATCTCCTTTCTTTTCAACGCTAACTCCCGCAGACTGTCAGAATCGCCCGCACCCGCATGCTACGGTCAAATCGGGAGGCCGAGCCCTCCGTCACATCACTCAAGGAGTCCTATCATGAAAAATTCATCTGCTTCCGCCGCGAAACTCGCAGCGAATCTCGAGAATGCACAGAAATCCACCGGTCCTCGCACCGAAGAGGGCAAGGAAAAGGTCTCCCACAACGCCCGCAAGCACGGCCTCTCCGGTGCACGCTTCTATTGCCCCGCGCACCTTGAACCCCTCCTCGACGAAATCGAAGAGATGTACCGAGCCGAAATCCGCCCCCGCGGCTTCCTCGAAGAAGATGCCTTCCTCCTGCTCCGCAACGCCCGCTTCAACATGGAACGCGCGCAGATCCTCATGGACAACCTCAGCCGCGAAGCCGAATCCCGCGGCGCCGATCCGCTTGCCGACCCCACCACCCGCAAGGACTATCTGCTCTATCAGCGCTACTTCAACCAGGCCAACTCCACCTTCCAGCGCTACCTCCGCCAGATACGGCTCCTTCAGAACGAGCGCCTACTCCGCGCCCAGATCGATGGCGACACCAAACTCCTGCCTGGCCTTGCTTCCATTACAGCCTCCGTCCGTCTTCTGAAGTCCACGCCAAACGGCTGCCGGACCGCACCGAAGCCAGCATCGCCATCCTCGAAGCCCCAAATCCAGCCGTCAACGAAACAAAGCCAATTCACGCCTCGGCTGCATAACATCTAGGGCGCAATGTCACAAAAGTGGGATAAAGTTACGAAAAACAGATTCAATCATTCATCTCAGCGGACGAAACCGGCCAAATCGAGACCCGAAGTCTGCCCGCCGTCAAACCGGCTGCGCCACCTCTCGCCGCACATGCTTCACCGGAAGAAACACCGCAAAGGTCATCCCCCGATCGGCATTCCGCCGCGCCGAAACGGTTCCGCCGTGCTGCGTCACAATCTGGTGCACCACCGACAAACCAAGCCCGGTCCCGGTGTCCTTTGTCGTGAAGAACGGATCGAACACACGGTCCAGATTCGATTCCTCCACGCCAACCCCCTGGTCGCTCACTTCAATCAGCACGCCGCCTCCCTGCTCGCGCGCACTCAGGCGAATCTCTCCACCCTCCGGCATCGCCTGCACCGCGTTGATGCTCAGATTCAGAATCACCTGCGCCAACTGCTCTTCATCGCCCAGGACCTTCGGCAGCGACGCCGCAGTCTCCCGATGAAACCGGATGCCCCGCCCGGAGGAATGGCTCACCAGATCGATCACCTTCTCCAGCACGCGGTCCATACTCACTGCGCGCAACTCCGGCGCACGCGGCCGTGCGAAGTCCAGCAGGCTCGTCAGCAGACGGAACAGCCGCGAACACTCCTTGCGGATGATGCCCAGCGTCTCCTGCCGCACCTCCTCCGGTTCCGTGCCCGCCTCCAATACCTCCGCCGCGCCGTCGATGCTCGAAAGCGGATTGCGAATCTCGTGTGCCAGACCTGCCGCCAGTTGTCCCAGCGACGAGAGCCGGTCGGCGCGTTTCACCTGCTCGAACGAATTCCGAAGCTCTTCGTAGACCCGGCTCAACTCCGCACGCTGTGCCCTCTCCCGATCCGACAAGACCCCCGTCACCAGCCCCACCGCGAGGAACATAAAGATCTCCGCATACTGCTCCATCGCGTAGTGATGTTGATGCGACCACGTCGTGACGATATGCGGCACGTAGCACACGCCCGACGCCACCGCCGCAATCATGCCCCCGTGCCATCCGTAGGCGATCGCGGCATAGACCACCGGCAGATAATACATCCGTTGGAACAGGCTGTGCCACAACCGGTAATCCGCTGGCGTAAGATAGTGCCCCGCGCTGGTAATTGCCACTAACAGCGCGATCCAGATTACCGGCCTGTAACTTACTGCGGCTTTGCCCATACAATCGTTCGCTCCGGGAACGCCTTCGCCGTCGAAGGATTCGCCGTCGCCGGCTCACTCAATCGCAGCGCACTTACTTTCGGAACATACTCCAACGTCTCCTCGGGCAGCAGACGCCGCCGCGCAATCTCCGCGAAATCCCGGCTTCTCGCCCGCCGGATCGCACGATCCACAGCGCCTTCCCCGGCGTTGTATGCCGCCAGCGCGAGCCGCCAGTCGTCGAACCGCGAATAGAGATAGCGTAGCAGCCGCGCCGCAGCCACCGTCGATCGCACCGGATCCGTTCGATCCGCCTCGGCCAGCCCGAACTGCCGCGCCGTTGCGGGCATCAGTTGCCACATTCCCAGCGCACCCTTCGGCGACCGCGCCTGTGGATCAAGAGCGCTCTCCACCTTCGCCACTGCGATCAAATCGACCGGCAGACCATGCGCCTTCAGCACTCGTTCCTCGGGCGACGCTGCCCGCGCCGGCTCGACACGCAAAGAACTCGTCGCGACCTCCGCAACGCCGCGATCCCTCAGCATCCGGTCCAGCATGGCATCCACGCGCCGTGTCCATGCCTCGGCCGGCGGCCCATCCTCTGCGCGCAGCATCATCGCGGCGAGC
Organism: Bryobacterales bacterium; assembly: GCA_016789785.1. The sequence goes on along the minus strand of JAEUQE010000066.1, from coordinate 30,526 downwards.
AGTATCCCGACCAGCAACACCGCATATCGCATCGTCCTCCCCAATGCACGCCAGTGGCCAACCATCAGGTCGCGGCCAGTGCCATCTCCCCGGCACTCGCCACTGTGCAAAATTCTCCATCTGCTGTCCAGGATTCTCCAATCGCCGTAGCCAAAACAGCCCAAGCCCGCCCAAACCGCCGGAATCGCAGTGAATTCGCAAAGGCCATTCCCGTGCTCCAACAGACAGCGGTGCCTTCCATCCTGCCAGCGCTCATCATGCTCACGGCATTCGCCAGCGGCGCTCAGGACCGCCTCGATCTCAATCAACTCCTCAAGCAAGCTCTCGATCGCAACCCGGAAATCCTCGCCGCGCAGAAGCGCTATGAAGCCGCCCGTCAACGGCCCACCCAAGTCAGCTCCCTCCCTGACCCGATGATCTCTCCAGGCTTCAACTCGAATGGCCGGCCCTGGCCCGGAGCTCTCCTCGGCACCGAACCAACCAGCAACATCGGTGTGATGGTCAGCCAGGAGATTCCATTCCCCGGGAAGCGAAAGCTCGCAGGCGACATGGCCGTCATCGAAGCCGCCGCCGAGTTCGAGCAATATCAGCAAGCCCAACTCAGCGTCGTCTCCCGCGTCAAACAGGCCTACTACAAGCTTGCGTTCGCTTACTCCGCCACAGCCGTCATCGATCGCAACCTCGCCCTTCTCGCGAAGTTCATCCAGATCGCCGAAGCGCGCTACTCCGCAGGCAAGGCCGAGCAGCAGGAGATCTTCAAAGCCCAGACCCAAATGTCGGTGCTCGAAACCCGCCGCGTCATGATGCAGCGCGAACGCCGCTCCCGCGAAGCGGAACTCAACAGTCTGGTCAACCGCCCGCCCGGCGCGCCCATCGACCAACCCACCGACCTCAAGGAAGTGGCGCTGCCCGCTGAACTGAAGGACCTCTTCCGCTCCGCGCAGGAGAACTCCCCCATGCTTCGCCGCGATCAGAAGATGATCCAGCGCTCTGAACAGGCCGTCAACATGGCCCGCAAAGAGTTCCTCCCGGACTTCACGCTGAACGGCGGCTACTACAACATGGGCCGCATGCCCGACATGTACATGTTCCGCGCCGACTTCAAAGTGCCGCTCTACTTCTTCCGCAAGCAGCGCCCCGGAGTCACTGAGCAATCGCAACTGCTCGCGCAGGCCCGACGCACCTACGAGGCCACCAACCAATCGCTGCACTACCGCATTCAGGATGACTATGCGATGGCCGAAGCCGCTGCAAAGCTCATCGACATCTATCGCAAGACGGTCATCCCGCAAGCCGGTTTGACGCTCGAATCTTCGCTTGCTTCTTACGAAACCGGCAAGGCGGACTTCCTCGCCGTGCTGATGAATTCCATGGCTGTCATTGAGTACGAGATGAACTATTGGGAAGAGATCCAGAACCTGCACCTCGCCCTGGTGCGCCTGGAAGAAATGACCGGAAAGCGGTTGATCCCATGAGGAGCCTCGCATGAGTGCCGCACGTCTGATCGCAACGGCAGTCCTGGTAGCCGCAGCCTTCGCCGCAGGGCTCGGCTATGGACGCTGGTACGCCAAGCCCCAGCCGGCCGCCGAAAAGAAGGCCCTCACATACTACTGCCCGATGCATCCGCAGGTGCGTTCGGACAAGCCTGGCGATTGCCCGATCTGCAACATGAAGCTTGTGCCCGAGGCATCGCAGCCCTCCCAAACTGCCGCTGCCAAACCTGAGGGCTACTTCTGTCCCATGCATCCGCAAGTGCGTTCGGACAAGCCCGGTGACTGCCCCATCTGCAACATGAAGCTTGTCCCTCAGCAATCGGAATCGCACGAGCATAGCGCCCACGAACACGATGCCGAGATGCCGCCCGGCACCGTTCGCATCACACCGGAGAAGCAACAACTCATCGGCGTCACTTACGATACGGCGCATCTCACCGGCGGCGTGAAGTCCTTCCGCGCGACCGGCAAGGTCACCGTGGATGAAACCCGCATCGCCAAAGTGCAGACACGCATCGAAGGCTGGATCGATCGTGTGCATGTCGACTTCACAGGCAAGCTCGTCGAGAAGGGCCAGCCGCTGCTCTCCATCTACAGCCCGGAGATGCTGGCCTCGCAACAGGAGTATTTGCTCGCGTTGCGCAGCAAGGAGGTGATGGCCGGCAGCCCGCTCCAATCCAGCCGCACGCAAGGTGACTCGCTCATCGCCGCGGCCCGCCGCCGCCTGGAACTCTTCGATCTCAGCGAGGCGCAGATCGAAGAGATCACGCGCACACGTCAGCCCATCACCAACGTCACGCTCTATTCGCCCATCAGCGGCTACGTCATGGAGCGCAAAGCGTTCCCGAAGCAGCGCATCACGCCGGATTCCGATCTCTACACCGTTGTCGACTTGAGCCGTCTCTGGATCATGGCCGAGGTCTTCGAGAACGAAGCGTCCATGGTTCGCATCGGCATGCCCGCCCGCATCTCCGTCACCTATGGCGGCCGCACGTTGAATGGCCGCGTATCTCATATTCAGCCGCAGGTGGACCCCGAAACCCGCACCGTGAAGCTGCGCCTGGAAGCGGACAACAGCGCGGGCGCGCTCAAGCCCGACATGTTCGTCGATGTCGACTTTCAGATCGGACTTGGCCAGCGGCTCACCGTTCCTTCCGAAGCCGTGCTCGACAGCGGTTTGCGCAAGACCGTGTTCGTCGATCGCGGCAACGGCTATCTCGAGCCGCGCACGGTGGTCACCGGCGAACACGCGAGTGGCCGAGTCGAGATCGTCAGCGGCTTGAAAGCCGGTGAGCGCATCGTCACCTCCGGCAACTTCCTCATCGACTCCGAGAGTCAACTGAAGGCTGCTGCTTCCGGCATGTCGCGCTCGGACACTGCTCCGCCATCCGCGGCCGAAGCTCCGAAGCCTTCCGCCGCGCCATCAGGCCACAAGCATGACTAACGCCATCATCGAGTTTTCCGCCCGCAACAAAGCGCTCGTCTTCGTGATGACGGCGATCGCCGGCATCACCTGCATGCAATTCCCCAGCAATTCCGGGAGCCAACTGAAGGCTGGTGCCGCCGGCATGGCACGCTCTGACACTGCTCCGTCATCGGCGGCCGAAGCTCCAAAACCTTCCGCCGTGCCATCAGGCCACAAGCATGATTAACGCCATCATCGAGTTCTCGGCCCGCAACAAAGTGCTCGTCTTCGTGATCACGGCGTTCCTGGTGTTGGGCGGAATCTACTCGATCCGGCACATCCCGCTCGATGCAATCCCCGACCTCAGCGATACACAAGTCATCGTCTATTCGCGATGGGATCGCAGTCCGGACATCATGGAGGATCAGGTCACCTATCCCATTGTGACCAGCATGCTCGGAGCGCCTCGCGTCAAAGACGTGCGCGGGTTCTCGGACTTCGGCTTCTCGTTCGTCTACATCATCTTTGAAGAAGGCACCGATATCTATTGGGCGCGGTCGCGCACGCTCGAATATCTCTCCGGCGTACTGCCGCGTTTGCCGCAAGGCGTGAAGACCGAGTTGGGACCCGATGCAACGGGCGTCGGCTGGGTGTTTCAATACGTGCTCGCCGATGAGAGTGGCAAGTACTCGCTCGCCGAATTGCGATCGTTGCAGGACTGGTTCCTGCGCTACCAACTGAAGTCCGTTGCCGGAGTGGCCGAAGTCGCGCCGCTTGGCGGCTTCGTCCGGCAGTATCAGGTGCAGGTGGATCCGAACCGCCTTCAATCCTACGGCATTCCGATGATGCGTGTGGTCGAAGCCGTGCGCAATAGCAACAACGACGTCGGCGGGCGTCTGGTCGAGTTTAGCGGCGCCGAGTACATGGTTCGCGGCCGCGGCTATGCCAAGTCCGAAGACGACATCGGCAACATCGTGCTCATGTCGAATGCCGGCGGCGTTTCCGTGCGTGTGAAAGACGTCGGCACCGTGACGCTTGGTCCCGACATGCGCCGCGGACTCGCCGATTGGAACGGGCAGGGCGACGCCGTTTCGGGCATCATCGTGATGCGGCAAGGTGAGAACGCACTGCAAGTCATCGATCGTGTGAAGGCGCGGATTCGCGAGATCGAGCCCGGCCTGCCGAAGGGCGTCAAGCTGATCACCGCCTATGACCGTTCGGAACTCATCCTTCGCTCCATTCAGAACCTGCGCGACACGTTGATTGAAGAAATCGTCTTTGTGTCGCTGGTGATCCTCCTCTTCCTGTGGCACATTCCGAGCGCGATCATTCCGGTGTTCACCATCCCCATCGCGATCGTCATTTCGTTTATCCCGATGGCGATGATGGGCGTCACCTCGAACATCATGTCGCTTGGCGGCATTGCCATCGCCATCGGCGCGATGGTCGACGCGGCAATCGTTGTCGTCGAACAAACGCACAAGAAACTTGAGGAATGGGAACGCGGCGGACGGGTGGAGAACTATCAGGATGTCGTGATCGGCGCGGTGAAAGAAGTGGGCGGCCCGAGTTTCTTCGCTCTGCTGGTCATCGCCGTGTCGTTCCTTCCCGTACTTGCGCTCGAAGCGCAGGAAGGCCGGCTGTTCAAGCCGCTGGCCTACACGAAGAACCTTTCCATGATTGTCGCGGCGCTGCTGGCCATCACGCTCGATCCCGCCATGCGGTTGTTGTTCACGCACATGAATCCGTTCCAGTTCCGGCCGCGCTGGCTCGCACGGATGGCGACCGCGCTTCTCATCGGCAAGATCCATTCCGAAGAGCATCATCCGGTGAGCCGCATTCTGATTCGCTTGTATGATCCCGTGTGCCGGCTCGCGCTCGATTGGAAGTACGCAGTGATTGCCGGCGCGATTGTGCTGGTGGCGATCACCGTGCCCGTGTATGAGCGGCTGGGCTCGGAGTTCATGCCACCGCTCGATGAAGGCGACTTGCTCTACATGCCATCCACGCTGCCGGGCATCTCCGTCACGGAAGCACAGAAGCTGATGCAGGTGCAGAATCGCCTCATCCTGCAGTTTCCTGAAGTGCGCACCGTGCTTGGCAAGGCGGGCCGGGCCGAAACGCCAACGGACCCGGCGCCGCTCTCCATGTTTGAGACCGTGATTCAACTGAAGCCGAAGCACGAGTGGCGCAAGACCACCACATGGTACTCGGATTGGAATTGGGCGCCGCAGTGGCTGCTCGCGATGTGCCGCCGCATCACTCCCGATCACATCTCCACCGAGCAACTCGTGGAAGAAATGAACACCGCGCTCACTTTGCCCGGCGCTTCCAACGCATGGACCATGCCCATCAAGAACCGCATCGATATGCTCACGACGGGCATTCGCACGCCGGTCGGCATCAAGATCTACGGCGCGGACTTGAAGCAGATCGAACGCATCGGACTGGAGATTGAGGGACTGCTGCCGCAGGTCAACGGCACGCGCAACGTGTTTGCCGAGCGCACGGGAGGCGGCTACTTCCTCGACTTCGAATGGAAGCGCGAGGAACTCGCCCGCTACGGGCTCACCATTGAAGATGCTCAGGCCGTGCTCATGAGCGCCGTGGGCGGTGAGAGCGTCACCACGACAATCGAGGGCCGCGAGCGTTATCCGGTGAACGTCCGTTACTTCCGCGACTTCCGCAGTGACATCGATCGTCTGGGCCGTGTGCTGGTACCGGTGATGGGGAGCCGCGCACAGGTGCCCGTCTCGCAGCTTGCGGAGATCAAGGTCGTCAGCGGACCTTCCATGCTGCGCGATGAGAACGGCATGTTGAACGGCTATGTCTATGTCGATGTCGCGGGGCGCGATGTCGGCGGCTATGTGGAAGAAGCGCGCCGGCTGGTTCGTGAGCGTGTGGCGCTGCCCGCGGGCTACGCACTCCAATGGAGCGGCCAGTATGAAGCCATGCAGCGCGTGCGCGAGAAGCTTCTCTTCGTCGTTCCGTTGACGTTGTTCATCATCGTGATGTTGCTTTACTTCAACACGAAGTCGCTCGTGAAGACCTTCCTCATCATTCTCGCCGTGCCGTTTTCGGCCGTCGGCGCGATCTGGCTGCTCTATCTGCTTGGCTACAACATGAGCATCGGCGTGTGGGTGGGGCTGATCGCGTTACTGGGTGTGGATGCCGAGACGGCAGTCTTCATGCTGCTGTATCTCGACCTCTCGTATGAGAAGGCAAAGAAGGAAGGACGGCTGCGGAGTGCGGCTGAGTTGCGCGAGGCGATCCGTGAGGGCGCGGTGAAGCGCATCCGCCCGAAGTTCATGACGGTGGCGACCATGTTTCTCGGGCTGGTGCCGATCATGTGGTCGGCGGGCACGGGCGCCGATGTCATGAAACGCATCGCGGCGCCGATGATTGGCGGGGTCTTCACGTCGTTCCTGCTGGAGTTGGTGGTGTATCCGGCGATTTATGAGGTGTGGAAATGGCATTTCGAAGTGAAGCGGCAACTCGGGCGGGCTTAATCGTGCTGCTTGCGGCCGTTGCCGGCGCGGGTGCGGAATTGCGTTTCGATGTCCGCCATGAACGCGCGGCGAAGGATCATGTGGGCGTGCTGACAGTGGGCGATGACGGTGTAGTCTATCACCAGGTGGATCCCAAGCCACCCGCAAAGCCGCGCAAGAAACCGAAGAAGCTCGAGCGCCAGTCCTGGGCTTATGGCGACATTCAGCAGATCTGGATTTCGCCGGAGAAGCTGGTTGTGGTCACTTACAAGGACCGCAAATGGAGGCTCGGCATCGATCACGAATACGAGTTCTACGCAGCCAAGGGGCAAACATTCCGGCCCGCATACGAAGCCCTCAAGACAAAGCTGGACCGGAGGCTGGTGGCGGCTTTGGGCGATGCGCCCCAGACGGCGTTATGGTCCCTGCGTGTGAAACTGCTGGGAACGTTGCAGGGGTCGGAGGGCACGCTAAAGGTGGGCGAAGACCGTATCGTCTATGAGACTGGAAGGAAAGGGCACTCGCGGAGCTGGCGGATGGAAGATCTTGAGAACGTCAGCACGGCGGACCGCTATCAACTGACGATTGTGACCTATGAGCGGGCGAAGCTCCACTACGGTTCGAGGCGGGCGTTCGATTTCCAGTTGAAGGAGCCCATGGAGGAAGCCCGCTTTCAGGCGCTGTGGCAGAAACTGAACGAAAGAAAGGGTCTGGAGGTGCTTCGGATCGAGTAGTACTCCAAAAATCCGCACAAGACTTCGCGCAGTCTGCCGATGAGATTGCTGGGAGCATTCATGAACGCAGCTTTTCAAGAACAGGTGGCAGGGCCGGTTGTTCGCGCCGATGAGCGGAGTGGTAAGTATCTGGTGTTTCAGCTTGGCCGGGAGGAATTTGGTATCTGTGTTCTGAACGTGCGAGAAATCATGGGAATGCAGGAGATCACGTCGGTACCACAAACGGCGCCTTACGTAAGGGGAGTAATCAATCTGCGCGGTAAAGTAATTCCCGTGGTGGACCTGAGGGTGAGGTTCGGCTTACCATTACAAGACTATAGTGCGCGGACCTGCATTATCGTGGTGCAGATCAATGTGCAGCCCGGCCCCGCCTTTATGGGAATTATCGTGGACGGAGTTGCGGAAGTGTTGAACGTGGCTGCCGCCGACATTGAAGATACTCCGGATTTCGGTGACGGAGTTCCTGCCCCTTATCTGTTGGGGATGGCGAAAGTAAAGGGAGCCGTGAAGATTCTGCTCGACATTAACTGGGTGCTGACGCATCAGGACGTCGGTGAGATTGCGCGGCTGGTTCAGTAAGTCGAAGGATAGCAAGTGCGGAGATGTCAAGGTTTTCTAAAATGGTAAGATTGTAAGTGAAAAGGCAGTAAGGTGTGAGAATGAGAGGCTGCGGACCGGTCCAGCCCGGACGGTTCGAAGTGACTCTTTCGTCTTCTTTGTCTCTCCGGTGGCCGCCACTCTCATCATTCCCTCTCGATCATCAGTACTCTTCGTTGAGGCGCCAGGCTCGGGTCCCGGCAAGGGTCCCGAGGAGCCGGGACGCGGCAGGCGGAAAGCCGGCTGAAGGCCTGCGCTAACGTCAGGTTTTGCAGCGCCAACGTGCAACGTGCAACGTGAAGGGTATTGTTTCGAAGATAGCGTGAAGGTCGGGCGCGGCAATCTCCCGGCAAAGAATCCATCCGATTCCACCTTCTCTCACCGATAAGTCTTTCAGAAGTCATGATTCGCCTTGCGCTACTGACTTTCGGAGCCCGGCTCGATTTGGCGAGCAGTGCTCTGGTGTACGGATTCGCTGGGTGGGGAGCGGCCTGGATCCCGGAGGCGGAAGGCGGCAGTGACGGGCAACGGCGGGCCGGGAAGCTGCGAATGGGCGGATCTACGAAGAACTTCCGTTGGGTGATGAGCAGCGTCCTTCGGTGACGCGAGGTGGTTGAGAGCATGAGCGAGCATGGGGAGCCCAATCCGGCTGTAAGTCTGAGCAAAGCGGTGGACGATCTGGCCACGATGGTGATCATCGGCGGCACGTCGGACGGGCAGCTTCCTCAATTGGTAGCCGCGCTATCCGCGATTGGCGGCCGGGCGGCGGAGGCGGGCTACAGGGAGGCAGCGCGGATTGCGGGGGAACTGGTTGCCGCGGCCGTGCTGGGCGCCTCGGAGCCCGCACGGGCGGCACAGCGCGTGCATGAGGGACTGACAGCGTTGCAGGAAGCGATTGAGAAGGCGGAGCGCTCGCTGGCGGAAGGCTGCCTGCCAAGCAAGACTGACGAGGGCTCCGGCGATCCCGGTTTGGGTGTGGAAGCACCGGCGGCCGTGGCTGGGCCGGGGCCCATGAAGAACATCACGCCGTTGACCGAGGACCCGGAACTGATCCATGACTTCATTGTCGAGTCACGCGACCATCTGAAGTCTGTCGAACAGGGGCTGCTCACGCTCGAGCGCGACCCGTCGAATGCGGAGGCGATTCACTCCATCTTTCGTGGCTTTCACACCATTAAGGGGGTGGCTGGATTTCTCGAATTCCGCTCGATTCAGGAGCTGGCGCACGAAGTGGAGACGGCTCTGAATCTGACGCGCGAGGGCAAACTCACCGTCACGCCTGCGTTAATTGATGTCGTGCTGGAAAGCGTGGATCAATTGAGCCGCGCGGTGGCGAATGTGGAAGAAGGTGAGTCCTGTGAAGGAATGCCGGGGCATACCGATCTGCTCATGAAGGTGCAAGCCGTCATGAAGGGCGAGGGTGTGGAAGATGCGGCCTCCTCCACTCCGGGCGTGACGCCAGCCGAGACCTCCCCGGCGGTTGCGGCGGAGGCCAAGCGGCAGGGCGCGGCGCAAAGTCTGTCGGTGCGGGTGGACACGGTCAAGCTGGACAATCTGGTGGACATGGTCGGCGAGTTGGTGATTGCGCAATCGCTGGTGCGCCACAACGAATCGCTGGCCGGCACACTCGATCCGCGGCTGCAACGCGATCTCTCGCAACTGGCGCGGATCACGAGCGAGGTGCAGAGGACGGCGATGGCGATGCGCATGGTGCCCGTGGGCCAGTTGTTTCAGAAGGCGGCGAGGCAGGTTCGCGATCTGTCGCGAAAGGTCGGAAAGCAAGTGGAACTGGTGACACGGGGCGATGAAACCGAAGTGGACAAGACCATCGCGGAGGAACTGGCCGATCCGTTGATGCACATGGTGCGCAACGCGCTGGATCATGGCATTGAGCCTCCGGCGGCACGGGCGGCGGCGGGAAAGCCGTTGGTGGCGAAGCTCACGCTTGCGGCGTATCATCAGGCGGGCCGGATTGTGGTGGAGGTTGGCGATGATGGCCGCGGCCTGGATGCGGCGAAGCTGATGGCGAAAGCGCGATCCAATGGAATTCTGGAGGAAAACGCGCATTTGCCGGAGAGCGAGGCGTTCCGGCTGATTCTGGAACCTGGGTTCTCGACCGCCGAGAAGGTGACTAATATCTCCGGGCGCGGTGTGGGCATGGACGTTGTGCGAAGGCATGTGGAGAAGCTTCGGGGGAGGATTGACATCCGGTCGGTGATTGGCGAAGGCACGACGTTTTTCATGAAGCTGCCGCTCACGCTGGCGATCATTGACGGTCTGGTGGTGATGGTGGGGCGGCAACGCTACATTGTGCCGCTGTTCGCCGTGCGGGAGATGTTCCGGCCGACGGCGGGGATGCTGTTTACGGTTCAGCAGAGGCAGGAGATGGTGCTGGTGCGTGGAAGACTGGTGCCGGTGCTGCGCCTGCACCGCCGGTTCCAGGTCACGCCGCGGGCAGAAGATCCCTGTGCGGCGCTGCTGATTGTGATCGAGAACGAAGGGCACTCGTTCTGTCTGATGGTGGATGAGTTGGTGGGCAAGCAGGAGGTAGTGATCAAGAGTCTTGGCGAGGGCCTTGCCGAGGTGCCGGGGGTGGCGGGAGGCGCGATCCTGGGGGATGGCCGCGTGGGGCTGATTCTGGACATGGGAGGCCTGTGGGCGGAGCAATGACGGAGTGTGACTTAGACAATTGCCGGCCTCTTACGGCGGTGGAGTTCAGCCGGATCCGGCGGCTGGCTTACGATACGTTTGGTCTTGACTTACGCAGGGGAAAAGAGTCGCTGGTCACGGCCCGGCTGGCGAAGATTATTCGGGAGTCAGGTTGCCGGTCATTCGATGAGTATTGCCAGAAAGTGCAGGCGGATACGAGCGGTGGCGACATGGTGCGTCTGATTGATGCACTTACGACGAATCATACGTCATTCTTCCGGGAGTCCGATCATTTCGACTATCTTCGCACGGCAATTCTGCCTGTGGTGCAGGACCGCTTTCTGGAGGTATGGAGCGCGGCGTGTTCCTCGGGCGAGGAGCCTTACACGCTTGCCATGGTGCTGTTGGAGGCGATGGGGCCGCGGGCGGCTCAAAGGGTGCGCATTCTCGCCACGGATATCAGTACTCGCGTTCTGGCGCAGGCCCGGAAGGCCGTGTACCCCGCCGAACGGTTCGAGGGAATGCCGGCCGCTCTCCTGCGCAAGTACTGGCTCCGCGGCGAGCGCGATTGGGAGGGCTGGTATCGCGCGAAGAAGGACTTACGGAGCATGGTGGAATTCCGGCGATTGAACCTGGTGGAGCAGCATGCGCCGGTGGGGATGTTCCCTGTAATTTTCTGCCGCAATGTGATGATTTATTTCGATCGCCCGACGCAGCAGAAGGTCGTAAACCAGTTGGTGCGATGTCTGGAGCCAGGCGGACATTTGTTTATTGGCCATGCGGAAACCCTGAACGGGGTTAGTCATTCGCTGCGGTACGTCCAGCCTGCCTGTTTCCGCAACGTAGCTTTGGCGGAGGTGCGGAAGTGAGTTTCTCGGTTGTGGGCGTGGGCGATTGTAAGGTAAGTTGCTCGGCTGACTTGATGACTTATGCTTTAGGCTCGTGCATTGGACTCATGGTATACGATCCCGTGGTTAGGATTGGCGGATTACTTCATTTCATGCTGCCGGAATCCTCGATCAGCCCGCTTAAAGCCGTGCGCAATCCTTTTCTCTTCGCGGATACGGGAATTCCGCTGCTTTTTCGGGCGGCTTACAGGCTTGGTGCGGAAAAGGACCGGATGACGGTTTGCGCCGTAGGTGGGGCTCAGATTGGCGACGACAACGGAGTGTTCGCGATTGGCCGGCGCAACACCGAGGCGATGCGGAAGCGTCTGTCGGATGCTGGCGTGCCGCTGTGGGCGGAGGAAACCGGGGGCGCGGAGAGCCGCACGGTGCGGCTGGAAGTGAGTACCGGGAGGCTGTGGGTGCGGGGGCCGGGAGAAGCGGAGCGGGAGATTCGCTGCGCCGATGGGCGGTTGCGTGCCGCATGCTGGCGGGGAGGAATGTCACTGGTATGAAGATTAAGGTCCTGATCGTGGACGATTCTGCCATTGTGAGGAAACTGCTGGCCGAGGCGCTTGCGGAGGAACCGGACATTGAGGTGGTGGGGACTGCGCCGGACCCTTATGTGGCGCGCGACAAGATCCTCTCGTTGCGTCCTGACGTGCTCACACTCGATATCGAGATGCCGCGAATGGACGGGCTGACGTTTCTCAAGAAGCTGATGGAGCATCAGCCGATGCCGGTTGTGGTGATCAGTTCGCTAGCCCAGTCCGGCTGTCAGGCGGCGATGGAAGCGTTGCGATTGGGTGCGGTGGAGGTGCTTGGCAAACCGGGGGGACCGTACTCGGTGGGCGAGCTTCGGGTCGATCTGGCCGCGAAGATTCGGGCCGCAGCGGCGGTGCGGGTGAAGCGGGCGGTTGTTTCGAAATCCGAGGACAGGCCGCCGGCGGAGAAGTCGGCGGGGAGGGAGCCCGGCAAGTCAACGCTGGTGACGAGGCCGGCGGACATGACGGTCGCCGGCGAGGGGATACGGCCGCTTTCCGCAACAGGCGCGGATGGCTCGGTGGTGATCGCGATTGGCGCGTCCACGGGCGGTACGGAAGCGATTCAGGAGGTACTGACTCGCCTACCCAAGAACACGCCTGGCATTGCGATCACGCAACACATTCCGCCAGTGTTTTCGCGGGCGTTCGCAGAGCGGCTGAACGAACTCTGCGCAATGGAAGTGAAGGAGGCCCAGGATGGCGATACGCTGATGCCCGGCCGCGTTCTGATTGCGCCGGGGAATTTCCATATGGTGCTGCGAAAGTCGCCGGGCAGCGGGGTCCGGGTGACGATTCAGGATGGTCCGCGGGTCTGTTATCAGAGGCCGTCGGCGGATGTGATGTTCAGTTCGGTGGCGGAAGCCGCTGGACCAAGGGCGGTTGGTGTGATTCTCACGGGCATGGGAGCGGACGGGGCGAAGGGTCTGCTGCGGATGAAGGAAGCGGGAGCACGCACGATCGCGCAGGATGAAGCGAGTTCGGTGGTCTTCGGCATGCCGAGGGAAGCGATTCGTCTGGGTGCGGCGGAACACGTGACGTCGTTGAGTAACATGGCGGCCGCGATTCTGGGTCAGGTGAGCCGGGTGTCCCGGCAGTGAGCCTTTCTTTGAGCCCGCAGATCAAACGCACGCCGAATCCGTGCGGGGTGTGACGAGGATCCACATCTGTGGGGTGGGCAACCATCCGGGTGGGCCACGACCCAATAACCGGATGAACACGGCACTGGTTTCCGAATGCCAGCGCCGCTTCGACGTCTGACGGAGAGCTGAGTTTTCTGACGGAGACCTGAGTTTGCGGAGACCCTAATTTGCGTTCCCGATGCCCCCGCCAAAATAGACTTGCCACCGCCCGGCAATGTGCGATACTGGAAGAGAACTTTGTCTGACGTGTTTAGGGATTTTCGCAACGACCGGTTTCACCTGCCTATCGAACGCGCCCGATTCGCCAGCCAGCAAATTCCAAGAAGGAAGATCATGAAAAACATTTTTGTAGGGAATCTGAGCTTTGGGACAACCGAGAGCTCGGTGCGATCCGCGTTCGAAGCCTATGGCACGGTGGATCGTGTCAGTCTGGTTACGGACCGCGACACAGGCCGCGCGCGCGGTTTCGCGTTCGTGGAAATGAACGACGATCAAGAAGCCGAAGCGGCAATCAACGGCTTGAACGGCCGTGAACTGGATGGCCGGGCCATCAACGTCAACGAAGCGCGCCCGAAGGCGGAGCGCGGCGGTGGCGGCGGCGGCGGTGGGTACCGCGGCAACCGTGGCGGTGGCGGCGGACGCAACCGCTGGTAAGCGACCTCAAGAAACCAAGAGCGGCATGGCCCAGGCCTTCACGGCTTGTGCCATGCCGTTTTTCGTTTGGGCCTCCTTCAAGCGCCGCGCGCGACACGCGGGGCGTCTCTTCTCCACAACCACACACGCCATGGCACCAAACGCAGCCGACAAACATGTCTTCTGGCGATGCGCCTTCCGATCCGGACCTGTCTTGCCCTGAAGACACACGGTTGCGACACCTCAGCCGCATACCGAATCGAAGTAGACCCTTAACCTGTCGACCTGTCACAGCCCGCGAGCTAACCTAAAACCGTCGGAGGTAACGGCCGACTTACCGCGTTTGTGGCATTCCTGGCAATGCGCTCTCCTCCCGTCTCACTCGCCCATTACAATATCCGCCAAATCGAAACAATGCGAGGCCCCATACGGACAAGGCCCCTTCTTCGCCAGGCGGAGATTGAATTCCCGGATCGCCCTTCTGACGGGTATCCGGGAGATCAGCGTATCGAAGCTCTGGACTGGTACGACGACATTGATCTGGTCGGGTCCGCCAGGTATGTAGCGGTGATGCTCCAGTTCAGTGCCACACACCTCCCTGCGCAGTTCTCTGTCCGTGGCCAAGCGCTCCTTCGCCACATGCAGCGAGATGAAGTCGACGCCGGTTTCCTTCTCTCGGAAAGCAGTGAAGACTTCCTGCCAGTTAAGATTCACACGCATAAACAGGTCGAGACTCGGATCGGCGAACGAAGGCAAACAGGAGATCGTCCAGAAAGAAACCTCGCTCTTCCTGATGGCGGGAACACCCACACGCGCGTACACACGGGCTGCCTGCAAAACAGGCTCAAATTCCGTTTCGCTCCCTTAGCAGCCGGAACTTCCGCGAATACTTCCGCCTTAGATTATCGTTGGTAACGCGCGGTCCGGTTAGATCCACGTAGTCCAGATTGGCCAGCCAACGCGCTTGCTCATCGTGTGACATGACCAGATCAAAGTCTGACTCCGTTGGTGGCAGCGAACTGAATGTGATATTGCGTAACCGGAATCCTTTCCGTTCGCACGTCTCGATCAAGTTGCGTTCAGCGCTGTCGAGGCCAGACTCAGGTACTATTTTGAACCTGATCGCCGCGATGTCCTGATGTACGCGCCGATGCTGCGAAAACCGCTTGACGATGTCCACACTCTGGCCAATGTACAGTTCTCCGTCCGAGAATGCCAGCACATAAATGCCGCAACGATCGTGTGGCTGAAACAAGTCCGCCACTGACATCCTTCCCTCAACAGTTGTAAACGCAGGGAAATCGGCAGACCTTAGAAACGCAGCAATCGATTTCATTCTATTACGCCCTGGCGAACAGAAACCAGAGAACCTATCCGACTCCTTTACTGTAAACCACTATCACTGCCGCGATCATCCGTGCTGCACGATACGGCGCCGCGGATACGGGTGCCTGATCCCCCGCATCCCCCCACGCTCTGAACTCGCCTTGACCTCCATCGCCACGTCAAGCAAGGGGAGACACCTCGAACTGGGCTTTCGTGCGCCGCGCAGTCCCGCCGAAACGGTATTCGCAGCGAGTACCGATCGAAGGAGT
This sequence comes from Bryobacterales bacterium, assembly GCA_016789785.1. The sequence goes on along the minus strand of JAEUQE010000066.1, from coordinate 15,364 downwards.
CCCTGCGGCGGGTTGGCGTCGCGGCATGCTCACCAAGTTCTTCGATCCAGCAGACCACTGAATGGAATAATCAGCCGGGTATGCGCAGTGAAGGCACCGGCCCACCGCCTCGCGAGTTTCTACCGGCCGAAATAGCCCGCGATATCGAGGACCACGTGGGTGCGGCGGAACGCATAGACGCTGATCGACCCGTTCAGGCTCGCCGGCACAACTACGGAGTTCGTGACCGTCTGGCCCTGGAACGCGTTCAACACCGAGGCATTCGGCTGCGGCTGACCCGCCTGCCAGACCGTGATGAACGGCATCGGCGATCCGTTCGGAATCGCCGTCACGTTCACCGCATAACCGCGTGCGTTGCCCGGCACTCCGCTGCACGCCGACCCGGGGATGGCGTAACTGCGCGTCGTCTCATTTTCGAAAATGGGGCCGCCGAATGGTCCCGGTGCGCGTTGTGTGTCGGTGACGCGGCACTGAGTGACTGGGAAGTAATAGAGACCATTGACTCCGTCGTCCGGGGCGAAGTAACCGTTGATATCCACAATGACATCGCTGCGGTCGAAGACAAACACGTCAACGCTGCCGTCGGAACTTGCCGGTAGAATCACATTGTTCGCCAGCACGCGCCCGGCGGGAGAGTTGATATTCGAGATATTGGGCTGGGCTCCCCCGGCTGGCCACGCGGTGAGGAACTGCAGCGGTCCCGGCGGAACCACGGTAATCGTCACGGAGTAAGCGGCGGCGCCCTGCGGAACCGTGCAGTAAGGTGTGGAGGGGAAGCGGAACCGGCGTGTTTCGCGCGAATTGAGGGTGGGTGGCCCAAACGGTCCCGCCGGCGAACGGTATTCCGCGCGTGTTTCCACTACCCGGCAGGGAGTCAGTGGATAGTAGACAAGATTCGACGTCGTGGAATCCGTCATGTAGCCGCTGATGTCGATGATGATATCCGTGTTGCTCGTGGTATAGACCTGGATCGTGCCACCCGGGCCCGCCTTCACGATGGCGGAATTCGCGACAACCTGGCCATCGGGGGAGCGGACGGTGAAGAATTCGGGGCGCGCTTCGCCGCCTGGAAAGATGGTGACGAAGTCGACCGCGCCGCGCGGAACCAGCGTGACGTTCAGCACGTAAGCCTTCGCGCTCGCCGGAATGTTACACACGTTCGATTGCGGCATGGTGAGCGTGCGCGTGCTTCCGGCAGTCATAAATGGGGGCCCGAACGCGCCGGTCCGGCCTTCGAAGTTGTACTCGGGGCGCGTTTCCATCACACGGCAGGGGTTCAGTGCTACGAATCGCAACCCGGTGGATTGCTGGCCGCTGGTGAGATTAATGATTGCGCTTGCCGTCTTGGTGGGGTCGGCGACACTGGTGGCCGTAATTGTGACTGTAACTGGCGCGGCGATCACGGCAGGCGCAGTGTACTGATTCCCGTTGAGAGTCCCGATTGCGGGATTGATGGAGAATGTGGCCGCCGTATTTCCTGTTCCCGTCACCGTCGCGGTGAAACTCGCGGACTGGTTCGCGCCAAGACTTACCGATGTAGGGTTGATGCTGATGGCAACGCCGCCGCCGCCTACTGCCGACTGCTCAATGCGGAGTTCGCCGGATTGGACGGAACTGGCCACCACGCGTGCCGTGCGCGATAAGCCGGTGTTATTGGGCAGCACTCGCAGTCGGACCTGCTGGCGCCCCTGGGGTAACTGGGCCAAAGTGGCAATGGAAGGGGAGAGTATCTGAACGAAAGAGTTATCCACTCCGAGGTCCCAGCTACAGCTATCCCGGACATCCAGGGTAACTTCGAGATCGCCTCCGGCTTGGCCGATGGTGGTTAGCGCGGGTTGGAACACCGGCAGGCACTCGGCCGGGTTGATGGTTGGGCACTGGAACGTCGAGTCATTCACGGTGGTTTGCGTGTCGTTGGTCTCGCAGCCAACTTTGACAGGTTGATCGGAGCACGACGCCGCAGAGGTCGCATTTGAGGTAGTTACAGTCTGGATGGTCTCAAATGCGCCGGCTCCGGCACAGTTCGCGCAGGCAGGAAGCCCGCCGGTGCCGTTTGTCGAAGTGTTGAACCCGCAGTTCTCCGCCCGTACGGAGCTCGTGTTCGACGCAGTCAGTGTACTGAAGATGCGGAAGTTATCCGGCGAGCGCATGCCGGATTGCGGAGGGCCAAACGTGCGCTTCAAGGTGAAATTGACGCGCGCGGAGGCGAGTTGGGCGAGGAAAGTGTCGGTGGTGCTTCCACCGAACGCAGGACTGAGCAACGTCTGGTTGGATGCCGTGGAAGGGAAAACGCTGGTCGAGTTCGTGTTGAGCGCGGCGGATCCGGCGAAATAGACCTGGCCCGTCGAAGAGATCTTGATGTCGCTGACACCTTCGCCGCCGGGCGCGCCGAAGTACGACGAGAAGAGTAAGTTCCAGGGAATGCCGGAGGGGCGGGGGGCGACGCGGATGATAAAAATATCGAAGTTACCGCTATTCGCTTTGGGAGCGGAGAAAGGTCCAACCGGGAAGTTATCGGACTGCGTAAAGCCGCCGACATACGCGGTGCCGGCGCTATCCACGGCGATGGCGTCGCCGAAATCGCGTAGCGATCCACCGAAATAGCCGAAGTGGCTCAGATTCTGGGCAGTGTCGTAACGGGCGACAAAGGCGTCGCCGCCGAGGCCCGACCCATAAGTGTTGGAGTTAGTGCCGACGAATCGTGTCTGGATGTCGCCGGTAATGTACACCTCGCCTGTTGGCATGACCGCGATCGCCCGCGCTTCTTCGAAGCCGTCACCTCCAAGGTAATGAAAATTGGCGACCTGGAGCGACGAGTTGATGCGCGCCCAGAACGCGTCGCAGCCGCCATTGTAGGTTGTCGAACTTCCTCTGGCCAGATTGGGCGAGCAGGTGCGCCCCGCGAGATAGACGAAGGAACCCGAGCCTACCGCGTCCAGCGCGATATCTTCCCCGGTACCGCCGTAGGACGTGATTTGCGGCTGGCCCATCTCCAGTGAATTCCACTTACAAAGGAAGATATCACCGCCACGCATGCCGACGGTATAGACCTGATTGGCGACGATTGCCACTCCCGTCAGAGTGTCCGTGGCGTTTGCGCCGAGATAGCTGGACCAGTTCAGATTGGTTGCCGTGTTATTCAACTTCGTGGTGAAACCGTCCTGCCCGCCCAGGTTGAAGAAGTTCGCGCCAGGGCCCTGCGCGGGGAATCCGCCGGTCTGCTGATTCGTATTGGGCCCCGCCGATCCGTTTGAGCCGGATAACGTCGAACCAGCGAAGTACAGGTTTTGATTGGCGTCCACCGTGATGGATTCCACGGAGTCAAAGTTCGTGCCGCCGATGAAGGTGTTGTAAATGATCCCCGTCCCCTGCGGGTTCAACTTGAGAACGAACCCATCGTAATTGGAGTTTGTATCTGTCCCCGCCGCTTTGGATGTCTGGAAGGCGCCAGCGGTAGTGCCGCGCCGGAAATCGGTGGAAACGGTCCGGCCGGCCAGGTAAATGTTATTGGCGGCGTCAAGGGCGAGCGTAGTGGCTTCCTCAATGCCGTTGCCGCCGACATAGGAAGCGTATTGAAGGATAGGGTCGATGACGAGCGGCTTCTTCCGGTCGTAGCGCGCGAGTTCAAAGCCGACACGGCCTTTTTCAAAGAGGCGGTAACTGCCGGCGACTTCGACCTTCTTGCCCTCAATCAACTGGTAAATGTGCGGCCGGAGCTGGCGGAACTCGCCGCCGTTGACCGCGAGAATGAGGTCGCCGCTGGGGTCGAGGCGGATGTCGCGCACACCATCCCAGGCGAGCCGGATGTCACTGGGGCGGCCGCCCGGCTTCACCACGAAATCATATTCAAGCTTGCGCTGATTGCCGTAGTAGACGACATCAATACCGGCATACACATCGGCAAAGCGCACCTTGGCGTAATGCGGAACCTGGGTGCGCCAGCGCGAGGGATCATTGCCGAGAAAGTAACTGCTGTAGCCCGGCTGTAAGTCGACACCTTCGCCTTGTGCCGCCTCGCGGGTGTCCTCCAGACGCATCGCGATCATCTCGGTTTCCAGTTTCGCGGCCGGCGCCGAGGTGGTCACTCGAAGTGGCGGGCGTTTCGAAGCGGGCACCCACGCAAAGGTCGCCCGGCCGGCCTCCAGCATCATAGAGAAGCCGGAGCCGCGCGCGATGAATGCGCTCTCGTGGGCCGACTTGCCGGTCTCGGGCTCGAAGTAGAGGGGCAGACGCTGGACCTTCTCCACGACTTCCTTGCGAGCAAGCTCGGTCTGTTCGCGCGTGGGCAGAGGCGCCTTGGGCAACGTGCTGGCGGAACTGCTGGATGCAGATGGCAGCCCGACCGGCTTGGCGGCTTGCTTCTGCAGATGCTTGGCGGCGTGAACCGCACCGGCGGACAGCACGATCGCTGTCAGGAAGAATGCTGATTTGTTGGGCATTCGAAAGGTCCTCCCCCGCGCCGCTCGTGGTGGCGGCGCCTCCGATCCTTCAAATGTAACGCATGTTCCGGGTGACGGAACAATCGCGTCAATCTACTATTGCGGAATCCGGGAGCGATTCGCATCATCGGAGGCCAGGGATCGCGGACGGGAGCCCTGGCCGTCATCCCCGCGCGAAGATTGCCGGAGCGATGTTGGGAGGCTGTCGAACTACCGCTTGCGCAGTTCGTCCACCGACACCGCAAGAATGATCACCGCCCCGATGATCGCCTGCTGCAGGTACGGGCTGATGCCGAGCAGGTCGCTACC
>JAEUQE010000066.1:0-10606 GCA_016789785.1 Bryobacterales bacterium | reverse complement strand
AGGCGCCGATCAGCGTGCCGACCACGCTTCCCTCGCCGCCGCGCAAGCTTCCGCCGCCGATCACGACCGCCGCGATCGCCTGCAACTCGTAGCCCTGGCCCGCGGTCGGCTGACCGGTCATCAGCCGCGAAGCTTCAATCATTCCGCCGAGCCCCGTCAGCATTCCGCAAATCGCGTACACTGCCGTGGTATGAAACGCCACCGGAATGCCCGCATAGTGCGCCGCATCGGGATTGCTGCCGATCGAGAAGGCATAGCGGCCAAGGCGCGTATGCTCCAGAATCACATGCACGGCCACAGCGCACAGCACCAGCACCCACAGCACGAACGGCACGCCCAACAGGTTCCCCTCGCCGAGGTAGGAGAACGACTGCGGAATCTGATGCACAGGCAGCCCGTTGGAGATGATCAGCGTGGTGCCGCGCAGAATGCCGAGTGTGCCGAGCGTCACAATGAACGGGTTGATCTTGAGCCGCGTGGTGAGGAAGCCGTTGATGAAGCCGCAGGCGCAGCCCACCATCACGCCGGTCAACACGCCGAGCCAGATCGGTTGACCTTTCTCCATCGCCATCGTGCCCAGCAATCCGCCCATCGCGAGAATGGAGCCCACCGAAAGATCAATGCCGCCCGAGATGATGACCAGCGTCATGCCCAACGCCATCAGGTTGATCACGGCGGTCTGCCTCACCACGCTCGACAAATTGGTCTTGGTGAGAAAGTTGTCCGGCGACGCAATCGACAGTCCAACAAACAGCAGAATCAATGTGAGAAATGGCAGCAACCGCTGGATCATTCCTTCTCTCCCTCAATCGTGGCGCCGCCATGATGCAACGTGGCCAAACGCATGATCTCTTCCTGTGTGGTTCGCCCGGGCAACTCGCCGGTTATCCGTCCCTGCCGCATCACCAGGATGCGATCGGCCACCTGCAGTAGTTCAGGCAACTCGGAACTCACCATCAGAATCGCCGCGCCGGCGCGCGCGAGTTCATCCATCACTTCGTACACTTCCACCTTCGCGCCGACATCAATGCCGCGTGTCGGCTCGTCGAACAGAAACACCTGCGCGCCCCGCAGCAGCCACTTCGCGATCACCACCTTCTGCTGATTGCCGCCGCTCAGCCGCCCGGCGAGCTGCCGGTACGACGAGCACTTGATGCGCAGCTTGCGCGTGTAATCTTCGGCGGCCTTTCGTTCGGCATCGTGATCGAGAAAGAAGCCCATGCGCGACACCTTCCCGATGTCGGCGACGGTCAGGTTGTGGCCGATGGGAAGCGCCGTGGCGAGACCGGTGCGCTGCCGGTCTTCGGGGATCAATGCAATTCCCTCGGCCACTGCTTCGCGAGGGGAACGAACGCGCACCGCTTTCCCTTTGATGGAGATCGAGCCGGCGTCCACGGGGTCGAGACCGAAGATCGCGCGGCAAAGCTCGGTGCGACCCGCGCCGATCAGTCCCGCAAGGCCCACAATCTCGCCCGCACGCACGGTGAGCGACACGTCTTCGAGCAGCGGCTTGCGCGTGATCCCTTTGACGTTGAGCAGCGCTTCGCCGGGCGGCAGCGGCTCGCGCTGATACAAGCCGGAAAGTTCGCGGCCCACCATGTGTTGAATGATGCGATCGTTGGTGATCTCGGCGAGCGAGCTTGCGTGCACCGTCTCGCCGTCGCGCAGAATCGTCACCTGATCACCCACGGCCCGCAATTCTTCCAACCGGTGCGTGATGTAGATGACGCCGATCTTCCGGTCGCGCAAGGTGCGCACGATGCCGAACACTTCCTTGGTCTCCGCTTCGGAAAGGGAACTGGTGGGCTCGTCGAAGATCAGCAGGCTGGATCCATGTTGAATCGCGCGGCAAATCTCCACCAGTTGCTTGCCCGCGGGACTCAACTTGCCCACGCGCCACTCCGCTTGGAGTGGAAAGCGATGATCGGCGATGAGGCGGCGCGCGGCCTCCGTCATCTTGCGCCGGTTCACCCAACCGAACGGCAGACGCTCTTCGCGTCCGAGGAAGATGTTCTCGGCGACCGAGAGGTGCGGCGCAAGCAACGATTCCTGATGCACCATCGCGATGCCCATCCGTGCCGCTTCGGCCGGTGTGCGGAAACTCGCCGGCTGCCCTTTCCACAGCAATGCGCCACCGTCGGGCTGATACAAGCCGGCGACGATTTTCATCATGGTCGATTTGCCCGCGCCGTTTTCGCCCAGCAGCAGATGCACTTCGCCCGGCTCGACCGCGAGATTGCCATTGCGCAACGCAACCACGCCTCCGAAGCGCTTCTGAATCGAGTGGAGTTGGAGCAGCATCTCGATGAGTGAAGTCCGATTGTTGCAGATCGCGCTGTTACACGGGAAGGCAGCGACAGCCGGAACTGCTTAGTTTACACTGAACGGCAATGCTCCACTTCGAATTCCAGACCTGGATTCAGGCGACGCCCGGCCACGTGTGGGCGTTTCACGAACGGGACGATATCTTTGATCTGCTGGCGCCACCCGGCCCGAAGCCGCAGGTGCTGCTGCGCAAGGGCAAACTCCGCACGGGATCGCGCGTGGAGTTCCTGGTGCCGATCGGACCGCTGAAAGTGAAGTGGCTCGCGCTGCATGTGAATCATGAGGATGGCCTCTTCTTCACCGATGAACAGATTCGCGGACCGTTCCGCTACTGGCTGCACGAGCATCGTTTCGAGCCGGAGAACGGCGGCACGCGCCTGGTGGATCGCATTCGCTGCTCACTGCCGCTGGGACCTCTGTCGGATTGGGTGGTGGGCTGGTTGGTGGGGCTGCAAGTGAAGTCGATGTTCCGTCATCGGCACGCGGTCACCAAGCGCATGTGCGAGCAGTCATGAGTTCCGCGCGAATCACAGATCGCGGTTCAACAACTGCACGCCCGCTTCCGACATCCGCGCAAAACACATCTCCCGATGCTGCATGTCGCGAGTCTCGATGGTGCAATGCACATTCACTGACCACAGGTTCGGCCCGGCGAACGTACGATCGTGCACCACTTCCTTGATGCTCGCGCCGAGCGATGCGATCAACGCGGTCAGCTCCGCCAGTCCGCCGGGACGATCCGAGATGGTCGCGGTGAACCGGCAGATGCGGCCGTTGATCACCAGGCCGCGCTCCATCGCACGGCTCAGAATCAGGGGATCAATGTTGCCGCCGCATAGCACTGCTACTACCGTCTTCCCTCGCAGCCTTTTCAATTTGCCCGAGAGACACGCAGCTACCCCTGCCGCGCCCGCACCCTCCACCACGCACTTCTCCAACTCCACCAGCTTCAGAATCGCCGCCGCAATGTGATCCTCTTCCACAATCAACATCTCGTCGATGCGGTCGCGCGCCACCGTGAACGACCGTGGACCCACCTTGGGTACGGCAAGGCCATCCGCGAGTGTCGGGCTCACTTCCGTCATCACCGGTTCACCCGATGTGAGCGCCTGATGAAAGCTCGCGGCATGCGAGGGCTCGACGCCGAGAATCTCGATGTCGTCACGGTTCGACTTCACCGCCAGTGCGATGCCCGCAATGAGTCCGCCGCCGCCAACCGGCACTACGATCGCATCGGCGTGCGGCGTCTGCTCCAAGATCTCGAGCCCGATCGTGCCTTGTCCGGCAATGATCGCCGCGTCGTCATAGCCGTTGATGTAGGTGAGCCCGTCGCGTGCGGCGAGGTCATCGGCAAAACATTTTGCCTCGGCGATGTTTTCGCCGTGCAGAAGCACTTTCGCGCCGAAGCTCTTGCATGTCTCGCTCTTGATCAGCGGGCTGAGCACGGGCATCACGACCGTCACTGGAACGCCGAGCAGGTGGCCGTGATACGACAATCCCAGGGCGTGGTTTCCCGCCGACGCGGCGATCACGCCTCGTGCCCGCTGCTTGTCATCGAGCATCAACAGCGCATTGCGCGCGCCACGCTCCTTGAAGCTGCCCGTCCGCTGCTGATAGTCGTGCTTCAGATATAACGAGAATCCGCAGAGATCGGAGAGCGCCGCCGATCGTGTGCACGGAGTAAGCTGCACCGCGCCGGCAATTCGCTCGCGAGCGTGAACCACATCATCAAGAGTGACACTCATAAGTTGGAAGTGAGCATGAGAAACACAAAACATCCTAGCGCGATGGGTACGGCGTAGGGGAGCTTCACGGAATCGGGATGGTCGATGGAGAGCTCGGGATGCGCCTTGTGGGGCGCTTCGTACTTGAACAAGGAACCGAGGATATGTCCGACATTTCGCAGAGCCTGCGGCAAGCCGCCCTTCACCAACAACAGCACCACCGCCATCACGCCACCGAAGACCGCTGTCAGAACAAAGATCACGAACACGTTCGCGGGCCCGGTGATCGTGCCGATCGCTGCCAAGAGCTTCACATCGCCGCCGCCCTTGCCCTGCAGTAGAAATATCGGAAAGAAGACGAGAAAGCCCACGCCGAAACCAAGCGCCGCGGCCTTCAATCCAGGCAGCCCATTGCACCACAGTTGCAGCGCGATGCCGGCCAGGAAGCCCGCCAGCACAAGCGGGTTCGGAATCCGGCGTGTCGCCACGTCCCAAATGGCCGCGATCAGCGCGAGCGTGAACAGCGCATACTGCAGCGGTGCCGCGATGGCCGTCATCAGCTTAAGCGAATGCCCCGCGGGCCCGGACCGGTTTCCATGTGCACCGAGTCAATGAACCGTACTTTGTTCACCGATCGTGTCATCACGAGCGAATGCGTGCGGCATCCTTCCCCAAAGAAGCGCACGCCGCGCAACAGGGCGCCATCGGTTACGCCGCTTGCCGCGAACACGATTCCTTTGCCAGGCGCCAGGTGCCGCGCCGAATAGATGCGCTTCGGATCGCGGATGCCCATACTCATGACGCGTTCTTCCAGTTGCGGCGAATCGATCACAAGCCTCGCCACCATCGCGCCGTGCAGACAGCGAATCGCCGCGGCGGTGATCACGCCTTCGGGCGCGCCGCCGATGCCCATCACCGCGTGCACACCCGCGCCGCGTACGGCCACCGCGATGCCCGCCGAAAGGTCGCCATCGGGGATCAAACGGATGCGCGCTCCTGCCTTGCGTATGTCGGCGATCAGTTGCTCGTGACGCGGCCGGTCAAGCACCACGACCACCAGGTCCTGCACCCTGCGATCCATGCAGCGCGCAATCTCTTTCAAGTTGTCTTCCACAGGCGCTTCAATATCGAGCGAACCACGGCACGCCGGGCCTGCGATGATCTTCTCCATGTAGCAATCGGGGGCATGCAGCAAGCCGCCCTTTTCGGATGCCGCCAGCACGGAGATCGCGTTCGGCGTGCCGAGAGCGCACAGATTGGTTCCTTCCAGCGGGTCCACGGCGATATCGACCTCGGGGAAAGCGATTCCAGGCGGCGGGGCCGCGCCGACGCGTTCGCCGATATAGAGCATGGGCGCTTTGTCGCGCTCTCCTTCGCCGATGACAATGTTTCCGGCGAACGGGATGTTCTCGAACGCCTTTCGCATGGCCTGCACGGCGACCTGATCCGACTTGTCGCGTTCCCCCTCGCCCATGGTACGCGCGGAGGCAATGGCAGCTTCCTCAACAACACGCACCAGGTCCAGCGCGAGGTCGTTTTCGAGGCTGAAAACATGTTCCTGTGGTTCGCTCATGGCCTCTCGATCATAGCTCACGGGAGGTGTGTGATTCGGGCGAGGCTCAAGGCTGGGAGTGTCCGTCGGGCTCGCGCCGAGGTCCTCGATGAAGCCGTCATGGTAGATCCAATGGGGCTGTGATCGCTGGGTCGCCCAACCGGCGCGGTTGCGGTCTTCCGCTCGCAGTGTCTCGCGGTTCTTCTGTTGGAACAGGGAAGTAGGAAGACGGGTAAGTTTCTGCTGTTATTCCGAAGTCGGGAAGCGTATCTTCGCACGAGAAGAAGGTGTAAGCGCCTGGCCCTGATTAGGGCAGGATTCCAGTGAGATAGGCAATCGCCGAGACGTTATTCTGATTCCAGCGCAACCTGAGTGGGATCGAGCCTCGATTGCCTCTGCCCCGATCGGGACCGCGAGGCGGTCGCGGAATGTGCTGGTCACGGGGCGAGCCAGCGCCACGCCGCATAAATCTCGCCCGCGATAAAGACCGTGCCGAAGATCGTCTTGTTGTGCCTTGCGAGCCACACGGGCAGGTAGATGTCGAAGTTGTCCACCCGGTCGGCGGTGTAGCGGGCGGCGAGATCGGTCAACGGGCAGCGGCCCCGGTTCAGAGCGAGCACGGCGCACTCGATCAGCACTACCCCGCTGAAGATCGCGGCCCAGCGCAACTCACCCATCCCGGCCGTAACGGGAATCGCCACAATACAGGCGACGAAGAATCCCCATACGGCCGTGTGCAGCAGCTTGATCCCGGTGAGGATCGCCTGCGCCTGGGGCTGGAGTGCCACGGCACCAGTATAGTCATTCCGGAACCGGGTGGAAATGGAGTACTTTGCGAGCCGGGCTGGCAACTGAGGGCGCGCAGCCTGGGGCGGTCTCCCGTTCGGCGTACGCCGGAACCCGCCCCGGTTGTAAGCGGTTTCCCCGTCTGAAGTCAGCCGGAAACAGGGTGTCCGTTTGCCTGTTAAACCTTTGATCTTCCGGCGCTTGCTGCCGATCGAGACGTTTGAATTACGTCCGTACAGACCTAATCCTTTCGCCCCGATCCGCCGAACAATAAGAGACCAGGAGAATCGCGCGGGAAGCGCATGGCAGCCGAACGGACAACTGAGTTTCAGGACGAACAAGTGGAAGAAGCTCTTGCGCGGACTCGCGAAGGGAATTCCGAAGAGGCTTTGCGCATCTACCGGCGCATGACAGCCTCCGCGGCGGACGCGCCTCGAAAGGCGATGGGGCTGCTTGGGCAGGGGTGGATCTACTTCGACATGTTGTGCCAGGAGAAGACCGCGCGCGACTTTGCGCGGCAGGCGATGACGCTGCTCCAGCCCGTCCCCCAAACTCCGGAAGTGCTTTGGTTGCTTGGCTATGCGCACTCGCTGGCGGCTCACTGCGAGGCTTCCGGAAATGGCAATGCGGAAGGTGAGGCGACGCGTGCACTCCGCTTCCTGGAGCAGGCTCTGGCGGGTGCTCCCCGGCGTGAAGTGGTGCGGGACGCAGCGGCGTCGGCTGCCTTGGTCTGCATGCTGCTTGGCCGTCCCAAGGACGCTGCCGGCCACTGGAGACACTACCTCCAGGTGGAACCCGACCCGTGGTATCAGATGCAGTGCCGCGTCCGGCTGGCAGGCTGTTATCGCGCCGCGGAAGATGACGCCACGGCGCTGACGGTGGCCGAAGAAGCGCTGCAAAGCTGCGTCGAGGATGCAGGGCTTCGGGCTCAGGCCCTTTGCGAGATGGGAGCGCTGCACGCTTGCGCGGACCGCTTCGATAAGGCGCGTTCCTGCTTTGAGACTGCGCTCCAGGGGCTCATCTGCCGCACCATGCTCCCTTCCGAACAGGAGATTGCCACCGAGGCCCGGCTGAATCTGATCGACATGCTGCGCCGTATTGGTGAAGATGATGCCGCCGATACGCACTTCCGCCAGGCCCTCGACACGCTGCTGCCCGCGAACTCGCCATACCGGGTGGGTGCGCTGATGTGGTTGGGATCTGTTGAAACGCACGCGGGCCAGGAAACGCACGCACGCCTTTGTTTCACGGAGATCGCCAGTTCGGCCGACGCCAGTGAGGAACAGCGCAACCGGGCCCGGCAACGGCTGTCGCTGATCGAAGCCTATCAGCTTCAGGACGCGGGCGAGCACGCCGAGGCCCGGGCCGCGTTGCTGAAGTTGCTCGCGCGCTGCTCAGAAAGTGACGAACTGCGTCTGCCGTCTCTGCTGGCTCTCGCCGAGTGCCATATCGAACTTGAGGCTTACGCAGCGGTTCAGGACGTCTGCGAGAGCATCCTGCGTTCTTCGTCGGTCAACGACGCAGTGCGCGCGCAGGCCCTGGAGAAGCTGCGCTACGCGAAGGGCATGCGCCTTTTCAGCCAGCGAAAATATGCAGACGCCCTGGGGCAATTCCGGGAAGTGTTGGACGACAAGTCGACCTTCGATGTCTACCGTTGGAACTCAGTGCTCATGGCGGGGAACTGCTATTTCCAACTGCGCGACTTCCGCACCGCCCGCAAACACTACGACGAAATTCTGAAAGCGACCGGCATCCCTCGTGACTTCAAGGAAACCGCCGCGGACTGGAAGGGCCGGATCCCGAAGCCGTGGTGGGCGATCCTTTGGCCGTTTTAGCTTCGCCGGCCGTTACAGAGTTCCGTCATGCATGGCTTGTAGTCGCCCGCGCCCCATTTTGACAACTCGCCGACATGTCGGAGTGCGGGCTTGAGAGCCGACAGGGCACGCGTGCGCTACCTGCGCGCATCCCGCGTTCTGCCATCGCCTTGCGGGATCGTGGAGCTTCTTACCTACGCCGCCACTGGGACGGTGCTCTCACGGGCCGAAGACGTCTCTTGCATTTTTTCCGGGCCCTGATCAGAACCCGTCCTGCTTCTCGCCCTTGCCAACAGGAGCGATCGACAGAAATGGCTGCGAAATGGGTTCCGTTCTATAACATCGACAAGGCTGTGGGACCGTATGCGCCCAACCAGCCGGATGACGTAATGCTCGTGCAGTTCTTCCTGAGCCGGATTGCGGCCGCGGCCACGACGTCCATCGCACGGCCGGAAACGCCAATCCAGGTGAACGGCGTCTACACTCCGGAGTTGTCGCAGTGGATCCTTTGGTATCAGAAATCGAATAACACATCGGGCGTCACTCAACTGGTGGCCGACGGACGGGTGGACCCGATGCAGGGCGTACGGGGCGCAGAGCAGGGCGCGATGCCCTTGACGATCAATGCGCTCAACCGTTCCTATCGCAGGCGGTTCCGCGCTTCTCACGACACGCTCGATCAGGACCAGAGCGTACCGGCCCAGTTGCGCCAGCGTTTCGCGGCTTCGGAATTCCCGGCGTAACTCCATCGCTTGCAAAGCCGCGAAGTTCGCAAGGCAAAGTTATTGAGAACAGCAAGGATCTGCTCCCAAATACTCGGGCCAGAGTTCATTAGTCGCCCGCAACGCGGGGATAGACCTCGGCGGCAAGATTGGCCAGCCATTCCGGATCGTGCCGCATCAGTTGCACCGCGAGTACGGAGTTCTCGTAAAAGTAACTGGCCAGTAGTGGATTAATCTGAAATAGCGCCTGAACCTGCTTACGTACGGTATCCAGATCCTGCCCCACCAGCGGCCCTTCCCAGGAGCGGCGTCCCGCTTGAATGTACGATCGCATGGAGCGTGACATCAACTTATTCGCGATCATCGTCGCATCGTTCTGGTCAAGCCCGGAGGCTCGCAGGGTCTCGACACACGCCGTAATCAGCGGCATCGCGAGCGTCGTGGCGAAGGCGGTGCCCGCGCGGTAGTGCCGCTTCCTTCCGGTCTCGATCGTCAGTACGCGCATCTCGCCCCGCTCCACCAACCGTTTCGCGTCGCGTACCGCCCGCCGGTCGCCTTCCGCAATGAACAGCTTCGTTTCCGAACGGTCCGCCAGTGTGAGAGACCCGGTCCGGGCTCCCGCGTAGGCGAGTTTGGCAAGCGCCGTGGATTCCATCTCCTCATCGCACAGAAGTACCGTCTTGCCCTTCCACGGAATGGATGTCTCCACTAACTCATCCACCACGGCGGGCAGCCACGGTTCGGGGACGGAAATCAGAATCAGCTCACAATTGTGAAATTCGTCAAAGGTATCTACCGGATGGCCGCCGCCCAAAATGCCACAGATTCTGCTGGCCAATCGGAGTGAGCTCGACCGCACTGGCCCGAGTAACTCGTCAAAGGACGGAATGTTTCTGAGAAAAGAATCACGGATCTTCCCCGCCGCCAGCAGGGCTACCGATTGAAACGTTTTCATAAGATTTCGGTGTGCGCAACGCCTTGATCCGGTCACGATACTTCGCGGCCTTTTCGAATTCAAAGTTGCGTGCTGCCTCTTTCATCAACGACTCCAGTTCCGCGATCTTACTTTCGCGAGACTCCGGAGTCAGAAACTCCACTTCAGTTTCCGTCTCAAGCGGTACGGTGACGTAGTCGGCCTCAGCAACGGCGACCAGACTCATGTCAATCGGCTTGACAATCGACTGCGGGGTGATGTTGTTCCTTTCGTTGTACTCCAACTGGATCTTCCGGCGGCGCTCGGTCTCATCGATCGCCCGCCGCATGCTGACCGTGATCACATCGGCATACAGAATCGCGCGCCCCTCCAAATGACGGGCCGCGCGGCCAATCGTCTGAATCAAAGAACCAGTGGAGCGTAGAAACCCCTCCTTATCTGCATCGAGTATCGCCACGAGAGAAACCTCCGGCAAGTCGAGCCCCTCCCGGAGGAGGTTGACGCCGATTAGGACATCGTACTCGCCTTTGCGCAGATCGCGCAATAGCTTTACGCGGTCCAGAGTACTAACTTCCGAGTGAAGGTATCGGCATCGAACACCCACTTCGGAGTAGTACTCGGCCAGATCCTCCGACATCCGTTTCGTCAGCGTCGTGACGAGCACGCGTTCGTTCTTGCGCTCGCGGATCCGGATCTCGTTCAGCAGATCGTCCACCTGTCCCTTCACGGGCTTGATTTCCAGCATCGGG
>JAEUQE010000669.1:347-1340 GCA_016789785.1 Bryobacterales bacterium | reverse complement strand
CCAGGATCAACGATGTCCGCGTCCGACTTGTTTCAATCCACGTCCGTCATTGCTGACGGACGAATCTCGCCAAGCTCCAGGCCGACACCAGCGTTACCGTTGTTTCAATCCACGTCCGTCATTGCTGACGGACGAATCGCCTAGCAGCGTCGAGCGTGACGCCGTGATGATGGTTTCAATCCACGTCCGTCATTGCTGACGGACGAATCGTCCGTGCCGGCGTGCTCCCCGACGCCCAGCGCACCGTTTCAATCCACGTCCGTCATTGCTGACGGACGAATCCCTGGGCCAGATGGTGTCGAAGGGCAAAGTCAGCATGGTTTCAATCCACGTCCGTAATTGCTGACGGACGAATCTCAACCCCGGGCGGCAAAGCGCCGCCCACTCACGGAGTTTCAATCCACGTCCGTCATTGCTGACGGACGAATCAGCCGGCACGCAGGGCCTCGGTTTTGGCCCAAAAGTTTCAATCCACGTCCGTCATTGCTGACGGACGAATCGCAACACCCAGGCAGACGGGATGGTCAATCAGTGGTTTCAATCCACGTCCGTCATTGCTGACGGACGAATCTTTGCGCGGGGGTCGTAGGTTTCGGAGACGAGACCGGTTTCAATCCACGTCCGTCATTGCTGACGGACGAATCGTGCGGTATGTGCGGTATCCGTCTACGTGCGCAGGTTTCAATCCACGTCCGTCATTGCTGACGGACGAATCGATATTTCATCGGGTCTTTTTTGGAGAATCAAAAATGTTTCAATCCACGTCCGTCATTGCTGACGGACGAATCATTTGTCCAGGCACTCAGAATGGCGGGCAATGTATTGTTTCAATCCACGTCCGTCATTGCTGACGGACGAATCGGCTTAAGCCCGGTAATCCTTCCTCATCAACTACGGTTTCAATCCACGTCCGTCATTGCTGACGGACGAATCACAGCATTACAGACCGCGCCGCATCAGCTTGATGGCGTTTCAATCCACGTCCGTCATTGC
>JAEUQE010000669.1:0-337 GCA_016789785.1 Bryobacterales bacterium | reverse complement strand
AATCATTGGCATCCGGACTCATAGCGCGCGCCTCATGAGTTTCAATCCACGTCCGTCATTGCTGACGGACGAATCCTTCAAGCGGTTGTGTGTATCGATCCCCCGCAAAAGCGTTTCAATCCACGTCCGTCATTGCTGACGGACGAATCGGCGGGTCACACGACTGCCCGGTAAAATTCGCGTTGTTTCAATCCACGTCCGTCATTGCTGACGGACGAATCGCTTTCCTGCGCCCTTACCGTTCGTAACCATCTCGTTTCAATCCACGTCCGTCATTGCTGACGGACGAATCTATCCATCCTCGCCAAGCTCATACGCCCTGCGGTAGTTTCAATCC
>JAEUQE010000668.1 GCA_016789785.1 Bryobacterales bacterium | reverse complement strand
ACGCAGACCAGGTTGCCGCTCGAGGACGCGGTGCAAATGGCCCTGCGCAACAATCTCGAGATCGAGATCGAGCGAACGAACCAGGCCACCGCGCGTGAAGCGATTCTCGGCGCGCGCGCGTATCTGGACCCGATCCTCCGACTTCAGCCTTCCACCGAAAGGCGCAACACGCCGACCAGTTCGGTGCTGGCCGCCGCCGATGGCAAAATCGTGGAAAGCTTCTTCAGTACAGGTCTCTCGTACCGGCAGCGAATCAACTGGCAGGCAATGTCGCTCCATGCGGACTTCGATACCGTGCGCCAGGCGACCAACAACCCATTCGTTGCGCTCAACCCATTCGTGACTCCGCGTCTGATCTTTGGTGTCTCCCTGCCACTGTGGCGGGATCGCGATACGGATCGCGAGCGCACGGAACTGGTGCTGCGCCGCAAGCAGGTGGATCTTTCGGACATCGAGTTCGAGTTGCGCGTGATTGATGTCGTCGCACGTGTGGAGCAGGCTTACTACGACCTGGTGGCGGCACGCGAAGATCTCACGGTTGTGGGGGAAAGCGTGAATCTCGCGAAGGAGCAGTTGGATCGCACCAAGCGTCTGATTGATGGCGGATCCGTGGCTCCTGTGGAGCTTGCCGCGGCGGAAGCGGAACTCGAACGCCGCAAGGACAACTACTTCTCAGCGCTCACCCAGTTGAATCTGATCGAGAACAACCTGAAGCTGTTGCTGGCGGGTGGCCGGGACGAGGATATCTGGAAGGATGAAGTGATTCCGGCAACCACAAGCCGCGCCGAAATCCCATCGGAAGCAAATGCCGAACTGCGTGCGCTGATCGCGAAAGCGATCGAGCGGCGAGTGGAACTGCGGGCCATCGCGATCCGCAAAGACGTCAACGATACGCAGCGCAATCTTGCGCTGAATCAACGTAAGCCTGCCGTGCAACTGAATGCGAACTACGCGAATTCCGGCCTTGCGGGGACAGCGCTGGTGACTCAGAATCCTTTCAGCAGTTTCAACCTGCTGTTGCTGGAGAGGCTGAACCTGCTGAGCAAATCGGCGGGACTTCCACCTCTTCAGGGCGGGAACATCGGCGGTGGTGTTCCGGCCGATTTTGTCGGCGGCTACGGGCAGTCGCTTTCGAATCTGTTCAGCGGACGCTACCAGACGGTTCAGGCCGGCGTAACGTTCGATTTCAATTTTCGCAATAGCGCGGCGGAGTCGGCGTTGGCGCAGACCGCGGTGGCCGAGCGCCGCATCCATCTTCAGCGGAAGCAGACGGAACAGGCGATTGAGGCACAGCTTCGCAACGCGCTGCAGGCGATTGAGACGTCGCAACAGCGCATGCA
>JAEUQE010000667.1 GCA_016789785.1 Bryobacterales bacterium | reverse complement strand
TTCATTGCAGGCTCCTCTCGAACGCGGTTTGCCAGGACACTTGTGCTTCGGGTGTGAGCAACTCGATCCCTTGCGACTTTATGGATGGCGGGCCTGCTTCGATTCGTCCGATGATTCGTGCGTTGAGTGCGGCCGGCAGTGCGTCAACTACTTCCGGCGAGACCTCCAATATCGCGCCGCAGCGGTGTTCCATCAGGAGTTGATTGGGTGCGAGGTCGAAGTGCGCGGCGAAGCCTGTGGCCATTGTCTCGCGCACCGCGACTCCAAGGATGCCCGCCGCGTCAACAGGCATCGCACCGAAAACGCCACGCCGATGGAAGCCTTCGAGCGCGCCGAGGTACGCGAGATAATCGGCAATGTCGATGTCATCCACGTCGTTGCCTGCGAGGTCGAGAACGCGTTGCGCGACGGTGCCCGCGGCCGACGCGCAGTCCGGACCGATACGCACCAGCAGATTTCCTGGAGATCGCCACTGGTTGGGGAGAAGCGCGTCGAAGTCAGCCGCTTTGCCAAGCGCTGAGAAGAACACCGCGGGAGGAACGCTGATGATTCCGTCCGGGGTCCTGACGGATCCAGCCGAGGAATCTTTGCCGGAGATCACCGGTGTGCCGAAGTGCCGTACCAGCGCAGCAACTTCATCCACCATCTCGACGAGCCAGTATGCCCAGTCCTCAGTCATGTGCGGCGTGTAGAAATTGTCGCAAAGGCAGATATCGCGCAGCTTCGATCCTGCCAGAACGAGCTTCCCTAAGCAGGCTAGGAAAGCCTGGCGCGCCGCGAGCCTTGGATTTGCCTCGAAGAGCCAGGGGTTGAAGGAGACGGTGAAGAGGCTTGCGAAAGGCTTCCCGGGAATCAGCTTCGCGGCCCAGTAGCTGGTGGGTACGCGCTGCTGGTAGGGGTCGCCGAAGTAAGGACCGTACGTGTGACGGCCCTGCACCGTCGAATCGTACTGCATGCTCGCAGGCATCTGATTTGCGATTTCAGCGTCGGCGAGAAGCTTCGGAGTAAGGCGCTGCAGATCGGCGGCAGTCCACGCGGTCCACGTGGTGGCAACGGGCCGGGCATGAGGCGCAAGGGGTGCGGGTATCGGCTCGGGCTCATACTTCAACAACGCGTAAGGCACGTCGATGCCGACTTCGCCGGTCCGAGGCATGCGAGACGCATTGGCGTGGACGACCTGCTCTTCGTGGATGCCTGGATCGTGCACTACGGTGTAGCGGCCCTCGCCCGTGAACTTGCCAACAACTGTGTGACGCACCTCATGTCGAGCAAGAATCTCGCGCGCGGCCGTGATCTTCCCGGGCACGATGGCGAGGATCATGCGT
Source organism: Bryobacterales bacterium (assembly GCA_016789785.1). The sequence goes on along the minus strand of JAEUQE010000667.1, from coordinate 23 downwards.
TCCTGCGATTCCGAAAGGAGGAT
>JAEUQE010000666.1 GCA_016789785.1 Bryobacterales bacterium | reverse complement strand
TCGGCATTCGCTCCGAGATCAACATGTACATCGGAGAGAACGAAGCCGTGGTCACAGGCGAGATTCAGGACAAGCTGTTGTTGCTGTGAGAACCCGGCCTACCTTCACGGCGCTGACAGGCCTGCTGATGGCGGGCCTTGTGATCAGTGCGACTCCGGCGTGCGCGCAACGCCCTCTCTTATGGCAGCGGCGCGAGAACACCTTCCATATCGAGGTCGGGAAGCGGCCAATGGAGATCGAACTGGTGACGGCGTCAGCCATCCGCGTATCACGCGGCACCGCGCCTTCCCCACGGCGTTCCTATTCCGAGACGAACATTGAAGCGAACGCAACGGGTCTGCCAGGTGGTGTGCAGATCGACACAGACGAACTGCGCATTGAGGTGTCGAATGCAGACGGCCTGGTGAAAGTGATGTTGCTGGGCGGGCTCCGGCTATTGGCAGAGACGGCGGTACGCGTGGTGGACGGCGAAGCCTCAGCGGAGTTCGAGATTCAGACCACCGAGAAACTCTACGGATTCGGTGCAAGGCCGCAGGAAGGCCTGGATGCTCGTGGTCTCACGCTGCAACCCACAGTTCCCTCTTACATCTCGAGCCGCGGCTATTCCGTGTGGTTCACCGGATCCGCGCCGCTTCATTTCGACATCGGCAAAACGAGTAACGACAGGCTTGCGATTCGAGGGAAAGGTGTCGAGCGGCTGGAGTACTTTGTGGCATTCGGGCCATCAGTGAAAGAGATTTGGGAACAGCGGATGAAGGTGGAAGGTGCGGTGGATACGCCTTCCAACTCCGACCTCGAATTGCTTCGCGGCTCGCGATTGCCCAAGGCCGCATCGCCAATCGCGATGACTGGCGATGTTTGCGAAGATGGCCGCGCGCTGGTGCATGCGAGCCTCTCCGGAGTGCTTCTGCCAGCGTTCGATCTCGCGAGATACCGGAAGGCGGATGACTCGGTGTTCCGGCGGGCCGCAAGACTGGGCTTGATGGCCCCCGTGTTGTACGATTCCTCGCCCGAGCCTTGGACCGCATCGCAACAGAAGATCGTGGACGGGATCGCGGCCGCTCGCAAGCGGATGAACCATTATCTGCTCGTGTACGCTGATGAAGTTCGCGCGCGGGGCTATCCGGTGATTCATCCGCTGCTGATGCAATTCCCACGCGATCCGCTGGCTGGTTCACGCGCGGATGCGTATCTGCTCGGGGATGAAATGCTGGTTACGCCGTTTTGTGACACGAATCCACGATCGGTGTACCTGCCGATGGGCCAGTGGACCGACTGGGATACCGGCCGCACGTACTCGGGCAAGCGGGAAGTCATGATGGATGCGCCCTCGGATGGAGTGATGGTGCTGGT
>JAEUQE010000665.1 GCA_016789785.1 Bryobacterales bacterium | reverse complement strand
ACCAGCACCATCACTCCATCCGAGGGCGCATCCATCATGACTTCCCGCTTGCCCGAGTACGTGCGGCCGGTATCCCAATCGGTCCACTGGCCCATCGGCAGATACACCGATCGTGGATTCGTGTCACAGAACGGGGCAACCAGCATTTCATCACCGAGCAGGAACGCATCCGCTCGCGAACCAGCCAGCAGATCACGAGGGAACTGCATCAGCAGCGGATGAATCACCGGATAGCCGCGCGCGCGAACCTCATCGGCGTACACGAGCAGATAGTGGTTCATCCGCTTGCGAGCGGCCGCAATCCCGTCGACGATCTTCTGTTGCGAGGCGGTCCAAGGCTCCGGCGAGGAATCGTACAGCACGGGCGCCATCAAGCCCAGTTTTGCGGCACGCCGGAACACCGCGTCCTCCGCCTTCCGGTATTTCGCGAGATCGAACGCCGGCAGAAACACTCCGGAGAGGCTCGCATGCACCAGCGCGCGGCCATCTTCGCAAACATCGCCAGTCATCGCGATTGGCGACGCGGCCTTGGGCAATCGCGAGCCACGAAGCAATTCGAGGTCGGAGTTGGAAGGCGTATCCACCGCACCTTCCACCTTCATCCGCTGTTCCCAAATCTCTTTCACTGATGGCCCGAATGCCACAAAGTACTCCAGCCGCTCGACACCTTTCCCACGAATCGCAAGCCTGTCTTTGCTCGTTTTGCCGATGTCGAAATGAAGCGGCGCGGATCCGGTGAACCACACCGAATAGCCGCGGCTCGATATGTAAGAGGGAACCGCGGGTTGCAGCATGAGACCACGCGCATCCAGGTCCTGATGCGGCCTTGCGCCGAATCCGTAGAGTTTCTCGGTGGTCTGAATCTCGAACTCCGCTGAGGCTTCGCCGTCCACCACGCGCACCGCCGTCTCTGCCAATAGGCGGAGCCCGCCCAGCAACATCACTTTCACCAGGCCATCGGCATTCGACACCTCAATCCGCAGTTCCTCTGTGTCGATCTGCACACCTCCGGGCAGACCCGTTGCGTCCGCTTCAATGTTCGTCTCGGAGTAGGACCGGCGCGGGGAAGGCGGGGTGCCGCGTGATACGCGGATGGCGGACGCCGTCACCAATTCGATCTCCATCGGGCGCTTCCCGACTTCGATATGGAAGGTGTTCTCGCGCCGCTGCCACAACAGAGGGCGTTGCGCGCACGCCGGAGTCGCACTGATCAGGAGGCCCGCCATCAGCAGGCCTGCCAGCGCCGCGAAGGTAGGCCGGGTTCTCACAGCAACAGCAGCTTGTCCTGAATCTCGCCTGTGACCACGGCTTCGTTCTCTCCGATGTACATGTTGATCTCGGAGCGAATGCCGA
>JAEUQE010000664.1 GCA_016789785.1 Bryobacterales bacterium | reverse complement strand
GATGGAAGCATTGGGCACCGCTGCCTGCGCGGGATCGAGAATGCGGCCGGTAATGGCGCCGCGATCGGATTGCGCGAAGAGTACCGTTAGGCAGAAGAAAAAGAGGGCGAGATAACGAGGCCTCATGCCTGCATTATGACTCGCCCTGCCACTCGATGTCAGATGCGTGACTCGTTGCCCGGTTAGAAGAGCAGCCGCAACGCCAATTGCGAGATGCGTGGGTCACGCGCCGATGTGAGTTGTCCGAAGTTTGCGGCGCCCAGTCCCGCCGATACACCAGAGAACTGCGTGTGGTTGAACAGATTGAAGAATTCGGCCCGGAACTGCAACTGCACGGCCTGATCGCCACGCATGAACAGATCCGTGCGTTTGCTCAGCGACACGTCCCAATTGTTGATCCCCGGTGCGCGGACGACGTTGCGGCCCAGGCTGCCGAAGGTGCCAAGCGCCGGCGTACCGAATGTTCCGCTGAACCATTGAAAGATCGTTTTTGGTGTGGAGATGGCGCCAGTGACGTCGGGACGCTGGCCGCCCGTACCGACGCCCGCCCGATCGCCGGGAACGGTAATCGAGAAAGGCGTGCCCGACTCGAAACGCGTGATGCCCGATACTTGCCATCCTCCGAACGCCTTCTTGGTGAACCCATCGGTGTTGCGGAAGAAGGGCAGTTCGTAGACGTAGCTGAGCACGAGAACATGTGTCCGGTCGAAGCCCGATAGCGCACGCTCCATGCCATTATCGGCATACACGTTGATCGGCGCGACCGCATTGTCGATGGAACGCGAGAACGTGTAAGAGCCTTGCAGCGAGATGCCGCGCGAGAAGCGGCGCGTCATCGACATCTGCATCGAGTGGTAGACCGAGTTGCCTGTGGTCTCATTGGTGGTGATGCCGGCGAAGCCCGGGAAGGGCCGCGCCGCATTGACATTCAGCCGGCCTGCGGCAACATCCGCCGATGCGCGAGGCTGGTTGATGTCGCGTGAGCGAACCAGCGCCACACCTCGTGATCCGACATAGCTGATATCGGCCAGGATCTCGCCGGGCAGTGCACGCTGCACGCCGAGCGACCACTTCATGTAATAGGGAATGTTCCACGGCGAAGCGAAGTTCGTGAGTGCGATGGGGAAGAAGCGGCGCTCGCCCTGGGCGGGATTCGAAAACGCCGTGCCGAAAATCGATGCGCTCTGATTGAACGGCCAGTTGTTGCGAGCCCCCGAAACAAGCTGCGACCAGCGATCATGAAACATTCCGAAGCCACCGCGTACCACTGTCTGGCTGTTCTTGCCAACGCCCCACGAGAAGCCGCCGCGAGGGGCAAAGGTGTTGTAGACGGTGTTCGTCATGGCTTGGCCGAACGGCGCATCCTT
>JAEUQE010000663.1 GCA_016789785.1 Bryobacterales bacterium | reverse complement strand
AAGGATGCGCCGTTCGGCCAAGCCATGACGAACACCGTCTACAACACCTTTGCCCCTCGCGGCGGCTTCTCGTGGGGAGTGGGCAAAAACAGCCAGACGGTGGTACGCGGCGGCTTCGGAATGTTTCATGATCGCTGGTCGCAGCTTGTTTCGGGCGCACGCAACAACTGGCCGTTCAATCAGAGCGCATCGATTTTCGGCACGGCGTTTTCGAATCCCGCGCAGGGCGAGCGCCGCTTCTTCCCCATCGCACTCACGAACTTCGCTTCACCGTGGAACATTCCCTATTACATGAAGTGGTCGCTCGGCGTGCAGCGCGCACTGCCCGGCGAGATCCTCGCCGACATCAGCTACGTGGGTTCGCGTGGCGTCGCACTTGTCCGCTCCCGCGACATCAATCAACCGCGCGCATCCGCGGATGTCGCCGCGGGCCGTCTCAACGTCAATGCGGCGCGGCCTTTCCCGGGCTTCGCCGGCATCACGACCAATGAGACCACCGGCAACTCGGTCTACCATTCGATGCAACTGTCGATGACGCGGCGCTTCTCGCGCGGCATCTCGCTCCAGGGTTCGTACACGTTCTCGCGCTCCATCGACAATGCCGTCGCGCCGATCAACGTGTATGCCGAGAATGGCATGGAGCGTGCGCTATCGGGCTTCGACCGGACCCATGTTCTCGTGCTCAGTTATGTCTACGAACTGCCCTTCTTCCGCAATGCCGCCGGCTTTACGAAGAAGGCGTTCGGTGGGTGGCAGGTATCAGGCATCACTCGTTTCGAATCGGGCACGCCATTCTCGATCACGGTTCCGGGCGATCGGGCGGGCGTCGGCACGGGCGGCCAGCGTCCCGATGTGACCGGCTCCATCTCCACGCCGAAGACGATCTTCCAATGGTTCTCCGGAACGTTCGGCACTCCGGCGCTTGGGACTTTCGGGAGCCTGGGCCGCAACGTCGTCCGCGCACCGGGGATCAACAATTGGGATGTGTCGCTGAGCAAGCGCACGGATCTGTTTATGCGTGGGGATCAGGCCGTGCAGTTGCAGTTCCGGGCCGAGTTTTTCAATCTGTTCAACCACACGCAGTTCTCCGGCGTCTCGGCGGGACTGGGCGCCGCGAACTTCGGACAGGTCACTTCGGCGCGTGACCCACGCATCTCGCAATTGGCGTTGCGGCTGCTGTTCTAACCGGGCAACGATTCACGCAATCTGACATCGAGTAGCAGGGCGAGTCATAATGCAGGCATGAGGCCTCGTTATCTCGCCCTCTTTTTCTTCTGCCTATCGGTACTCCTCGCGCAATCCGATCGCGGCGCCATTACCGGCCGCATTCTCGATCCCGCGCAGGCAGCGGTGCCCAATGCTTCCATC
>JAEUQE010000662.1 GCA_016789785.1 Bryobacterales bacterium | reverse complement strand
GGCGGTAGTCCGCGGCGCTGGACGCTGTGATCAGGCTCTTCATTGACGACGAGGTCGACACTGCGAGTGTATCAAGCCGGAAGGGCCTTTCGCCTCGGTATAGCGAGCGCCGATGGCTGTCTGCATGGAGAAGGCCGTTCGGGCAGACGGGGAGTGCATTCACTGTGAGGGAGCGTGACGGGGAGGTCATTTGCAGGTGGTGAGTGCGTCGCTGTCGCGTTTCGAGTGACTCCTTCCGGTGGGATCTTCGGCTGATTTTCAGGCTGCCCTGGTGTGGCGTGGGTTTGTTTGGTTCGCGGGGTCGAGATCGGCGCGGTAGCCGGGTTCGCCGGGGAGCGGACCTTCCATCATCGCGTGAAGTGCTTGCTGTGCTTTGAGTTGCTCGATGCGCTGCTTGTCGCGCATGTGCTGGTGATAGAGGCGCATGCTGGGTCCGAGGTCGGCAAGTCCCGGAAAACGTTCATGAGCATTGTGCTGTTCGCGAAGGACACGCTCGGACTGGAGTTTGCGGAGTTCGCGCAGAGCCCCTTGCATGGCTGAGCGGTTCTGATTGAAGTAGCGCTGATAGAGAAGGTAGTCCTTGCGGGTGGCTGGGTCAGCGAGCGGGTCGACACCACGGGAGTCGGCTTCGCGACCGAGTTCTTCCATGAGGATCTGCGCGCGTTCCATGTTGAAGCGGGCGTTGCGGAGTTGGATGAGAGCGTCTTCTTCGAGGAAGCCGATGGGCCGGATGGACTGGCGGTATTCCTGTTCGATCTCGGCGAGGAGGGGCCGGAGGTGTTCGGGGCAGAAGAACTTCGCGCCGGAGAGTCCGTGCTTGCGAGCGTTGTGGGAGACCTTTTCCTGCCTTCGGCGGAGGTGGGTCCGGTGGATTTCTGTGCGTTTGCGGCGTTGGCCGCGAGTCTTGCGGCGGAAGACGTGGAATTGTCCATAGAAGTGCTCCTTATCGGGATTCGGAGAGGGTGTCTCCGATCCGACGGTAGCAGGCGGGCTTTGACGTTGTGGCAGGATTGGGGCAATTGGTGTTGCAAACAAAGGAGATTGAGTTGCGGAAGTGTTGTCACTCGGTGGATTGCCAGAGTGTGGTCTTGCGATGGAAACGGGAAGGCGTTGAGAATCCGCAGAGACGAGGCGTCTGGCGCCTGAACCACCGCGACCACGCGCTGCGCCAAGCTGCTGGTACGCTGGTGATCGCCGAGTTCTGCGAGCCGGAGTCGAGCTGACTTCGCATGGATTTCCGGCCATTCGGCGTGCTGCTATGATCTCGGCGATGACGTTTTCCAAAGCCGTGGAGTCCGGTTCTGGCGCCGGCCAGCGCGGGCTCAGTGGGTATGGACAAGTTGAGGGACTTCCGACGGACGAAACAGCGGCACCAAC
>JAEUQE010000661.1 GCA_016789785.1 Bryobacterales bacterium | reverse complement strand
ACCGCGTCCCCGACGATGGAACCAGGATCCGACTACATCGCCGGACGTTTTGCTGTCGTTTTATCCCGGTGCTGACACACTTTCACTTGCGCAAGCTGTTGCCTGGTGCGCATCGACTTCCAGAAGCCGTCATACGAGGGATCTCCACTGCGTTTTGAAACAAAGCGGTGCGTTGCCCCGTGGCGATGCGATCGGCGTCGCGTAGAGGAAGATGGGAGGTGTACGCGGAGAAGTTTGGTGGCGTGAAGCCGGACGCTCGCATGTTCGCGGCCATCCACAACAGGCGATTGCCGAGCTTCATTGCCCCGCTCGTGGAGTAGAAGCGATCAAGATAATCATCGTAGCCGGAGACGACCGGGAAGATGCACTTCAAATGCGATTACCCGTGAGTGCCGCCTTCCACTGCACGATGCCGAGATACGCTCCGCCAACCGTTCCGACTCTGCCGTTCGACCATGGCTGCTTGGCGATCCAGTGCAGCGTATCGTCACCATCCTGCGGTTCCTGGCGTAGCGGATCGAACACGCCTTGCGAGTCATAGCGGCCCGGCACGTCTTGAATCACCACCGCGTAGCCTTCCTCGACGAATGGCTTCAGCTTGGGCAGAAGCGTTTTGTCTTTGCCGTACGGCGTGCGGACGAGAAGCACAGGAAGCGTTGATTCGCCGCCGGCCGGTAGAGATTGGCTGCGAGCACAACGCCGTCGCGCATCGGGATGCGAAGGCTCTGCCCGGCAACCGGCTGTGCCGCGGACACCAGAGCCACGATGGAGGCAAGCAGGCAGGGGATGGGCTGCGGGCTCATTCGGAATGTACTTACCACTGCACCGTGACACCGGGCTCGAGAGTCCAAACCGAAGTTCCGGGCAGATCCTTGATGTGCTCGGCCAGTTGTTCCGGGCGGCCAATTAGCGGCGGGAACGTGCCCCAGTGCATCGGAATGACTTTCTTCGGGCGCATCATGCGGCAGGCAATCGCCGCTTCTTTCGGGCTCATCGTATAGAGGTCGCCGATGGGTAGAAACGCGAGTTCGGGCTCGTAGAGATCGGCGATGAGCCGCATGTCGCCAAAGACCGTGGTGTCGCCGGCGAAGTAGGCGCGCCGTCCGTCAGGGAACGTGATCACGTAGCCAGCGGCTTCTCCCGCATAGATGGTCTGATCGCCATCCTGAATGGAGGACGAATGCAGCGCATGCACCATGGTTGCGGAGATGCCAGCCACCTGCGCCGTACCGCCTTTGTTCATTCCCACGGCGTTCGCGACGCCTTTCGATCCGAGCCATGAGGCGATCTCGTAGATCGCGACGACTGTCGAGTTGTGCTTCTTCGCCAAATCCACAACCGACGCGATGTGATCGAAGTGCCCGTGCGTGACGAGAATCGCATC
>JAEUQE010000660.1 GCA_016789785.1 Bryobacterales bacterium | reverse complement strand
CCGGCCCTTACGAGGTCGTCGATGGATTGCGAGGGCACCAGGTCGCCGTCGCGCGCCCCCTTCCCACCGGCTGTGTTGAGCAGGCGCGAACGATGGCCGAATCCATGGGCCACCATCACGCAGTCCTCGCGAAGGGTCTCGGTGATATGCGCGGGCAGTTCGATGGCGCCTACGCGGGAACGCACACGGACCAGATCCCCCTCGCGAATGCCAAGGCGCGCCGCGATGGCCGTTGGGATCTGGACATCGTTGGTTCCCATCATTTCGTGGAGGATCTTGTTGTTCTGCGTGCTGTTGCGTTTGTGAACCGCGGGAATGAAAGTGAGTAGATAGTAAGGGTATTGTGCGTTCGGCTCGTCCCGCTTAGGTTTCCAGACCGGCAGTGGATCGACACTCCGCTCAGCGAACTGCGGCACGTAGATCTGGCACTTGCCGGTATTACCGGGAGTTGCGAAGGTTTCGCGGGGGACGAAAGGCGCCTGACGCGTTGTCAAACCGCGGGTACGGAATTCGGCAAAGCTCTCACCGAGTCCGGCGCGTCTCGTCTTCTCATCCAGCAGCGTGTTCGTATTGATGAACTCGCCGTTGGGGAGCTTGAAGTAGTCCGGCGTGAGACGCTTGCCGAGTTCGAGCGCCACGAACGCCGCGCCACGGGCTTCAAAGATCGGCGGAGCCACCGCGACGCGAGGCACGGCTTGCGGATACTTCGCGTTGTACTCCCGAGTAACAATGTCGTTCACTTCGAGATACATTGCCGATGGAAGCGCGATGTCCGACATCATGACGGTGTCGGTGGGAAGCACGTCCATGGTGACCAGGAAGGGAATGCTGCGGAGCGCCTCTTCCATCTGCTTCGGTTGGGGGAAGCCGAGGGCCGTATATGCGTTGACGAACCCGAACTTAACCATTCCCGGGAACTTGTTCAGAACGCCATCGGCAAGCGTGGAGAACATGCCGCCCCCGTCTTCGAGCACGAAGGGGAGTTTGTCCTTGCCATCCACGCGGCGCCCCGTTCTTGCGGGATATGCGGGAGGCGGGTAGACCGCGTCGACACCGGGAACGGAGAAGGCGCGGGCGAAGTAGCGTCCACCGGGCCGGTCTACCGTCCCCGCAAGGATATTCAGAATCGTGATCGCCTGCATGAGCTGCGATGCGTTGGCATAGTTCGCACACAGCGTCTTCTTGTGGGCGGGAACAATCGCGGGGCCGCGCGAACCGAGTTCCCGCGCGATGCGGCGCGTGTCGGCGGCGGGAATGCCGCTGATCCCTTCAGCCCACTCCGGCGTGTAACGCTGGAAGTGCTCGCGAATCTGACGTTCGAACTGCGCGAAGTTGGTGTACTTGTCGACGAATTCCTTGTTATAGAGATTCTCGCTGATCAGCAC
>JAEUQE010000065.1 GCA_016789785.1 Bryobacterales bacterium | reverse complement strand
TCCCGCGCAGCCAGCGTTTCGATTGGTTCGAAGATCACGTCGCCGATGCCGATATCGACGTGGAATTGGACGAAGGCCCGGCCGTCGACACGCGCCTCAGCGGGATGCCGCGCGCCGCCATAGGGTGCGGCGTCCAGATCGGCCATGGCCTCACCAACGCGGAACGTGAAGAAGTCTTCGATGTCGATTGTTGCCGCGCGCTGAAGCCAAAGGAGCGCCGTCTGGTTATTCCCCTTGCGCAGCGTGAAGTCGAGATCTCGCGTGGACCTCGCGCTATCGAAGCGAAGCTCCATCGCGTAGCCGCCCTTCAGAATCCAGTCTGGGTTGTCCACGCGAGCAAGCCGCGCGAGGAATCGATCAAAGGCCACCTGCCGGCAGAGACGCTGAAAGTCGGTGCGTTCCTCGCGAGAGATTGTCTTGAGCCGTTCTTCGAGCGCTTGGCGGAAAGCGCCCGCAGTGGCGTATTTTCGGCCTGCCGGCATCAGCGCTTCCCTCCCTTGAGTTTGCGCAGCAGGTCCCGGCGCGAGGAGTCTGACTGGGCTTCAAGGATCTCAGTTCGAGTGATTTTTCCGGTGCGCTTCGCTTCCGCGAACGCGGCGCGTAGATCCTCGACTGGTGCGGCTTCCGTCGCCGCAACGTCCAGAAGAGTGCGTAGCGCTTTCGTCACTGGCACGCCGTCAACGATCTCAACTTCGTTCGCCGGGACGTCTGCCATGTGGAGGACAAGGGCCTTCGGAACGGGTGCGCTTCGCCGAAACTCGCCGGGGACGGTCATGTGGACACGCGACGGCATCACATCCGTGAGGTCGTGGAGTGAGAGTGCGGTCTGGTGGCTGTAGATGCCCTGCGGTTCGTCCTGGCGATTGCGAGACCAGAGCCACCAAAGGACAAGGTCCGGCCGCGAGGGTAGTGGGTGTAGAGCAAGGCGGAAGATTCCGCGGCGCTCTCGAACCCAGTTGCCGGCGCCGACGTGGTAGTTTCGCTTGGGCGCGGTGTAGCCGATGGCGGCGGCCTGCTTGGACGTGAAGAACCCGCCCTGTGCGGTCGCCAGACGGACGAGGGTACGCTCGTCATGGACGTAGGATCGGGATTTCACAATTGTTCAACTCTTCAGAACTATTGTGTCTCAGATGCATTTGGCCCGCAACCGCCTATGAATTGAATCAGCCGGCCGGTGCGATTGTTACGAGGCCCATTGCAAAGGGCGGCTACAGACGGCTACAGGCCCCGTTTCCGCCGCCGGTAGAGAGCGGGAGGGCAATCGTACTCGCGGCGAAAGGCGCGGTTGAACGCAGCGGCCGATCCATAGCCCACAGCGGCCGCGATCTCTTCGATGCTGGCATCCGACGTCTCCAACTGCTCGGCGCCCAGCCGCAGGCGCCAGCGCGCGAGATAGGCCATCGGCGGTTCGCCCAGAAGCCGGGTGAATCGCTCGGCAAGCCGCGTCCGCGACACGCCGAGTCTCCGAGCCAGAAGCGCCACGGTCCATGGATGCGCGGGGTCGTGATGCAGAAGCGTGAGCGCATGGCCCGTCACCGGATCGCGAGCGCCTGCCAGCCATCCGGTCCCACCCTCGGGCAATCCCGCCAGGTAACTGCGAATGGTCTCGACAAACAGTAACTCCGAGAGCTTTGTCAGCATCAGGTTACTGCCGGGGTTCGACGAAGCCGCCTCCGTTACGGAAAAGCGAATGGAATTCTCCAGCCATTGTCCCGACGGCGTGGAAGAAACGCGGACCTTCATCATCCTGGGCAGGCCCGAGAGCAGGAGTTCGATCAGCTTGGGCTGGCAGGCCATGAAGCCGCAGACAAACTTCGTCAGCTCCCCGCCGCCACCGAATCGCACGGGCGCCATTCCGATGGCCGCATCAGCGAACGCCCGGGTCGGATCCACCGGCTCCACGGCCGTTCCATTGCCGATCAGGTGAGCGTCGCCGTGAGGGAACACGACGATATCGCCCGCGCAGAGGCTTTCACACTCGCCCCCGGGCAGACCGGCGGAAGCCTGCCCCTCCGTCAGGTAATGGAAGATGATGAGGTGCCCGGCCTTTGGAGACAAGCTGGGAGCCAGCACCGCCGAGCCGGGCGCGGCAATGCGCCATGGCGCCGAGAATTCGCCGTGGAAATAGAACGCCCCTTCCAGCCGCACGGCACGCAACACTTCCGAAAGAGCATCCATGTTTCGTAAAGCCCCGGGCACCGGGCTGCGCCGGTCGCATCAGCCAAGAATAACGGACGCCTGATCAATCCATCAAGCCCTGGAACTCCGCAGTAACCATCAGGGGGGCGAAACGCCGATTGCGGCACGGGAAACCGGCCGGGCGCTTCCAACCGCTCCACAGACGACAGAGGAGATACGGAGATGCTGAGTAACACCAGAATAGGGCAGGGAGTCATCCTGTTCACACTGACCGCGGGGATCGCCGCGGCACAGGAAACAAAGGACGCAAGTAAGTGGAAGACGTGGGCCATCCGGTCCGGGAGCGACCATGCGGTGCCCGCCCCACCCGGTACAGGAGAAACGCGTGGTGAATTGAACTGGTTGCGGGAAGCGGCGGCGGAAACGGCTCCCGGCATCGTCAAACAAATTCAGTTCTGGGATGCCGGTCCGCCCTCTTACCGTTGGATGGAATTGGTTGCCCGCCGGCAAAGCAACGGAGAGTCCGTGGGCACGTTTTTTGTTCGAGCCCACACTTACGTTGCGATGGCGATCTATGATGCGACGGTCGCCGCACATACGGCGAAGCAGACTTACCAACGCGCGCGCCCCTCGGAGGCGGATCCTGCGATCCGGCCGCGCGTCGCGGTACCACCGAGTTCGTCCTATCCGTCGGACTATGCTGCCACCGCCGCCGCCGCCGCCGAAGTGATGGCATACCTGGTGCCCTCCGAAGCCGCGTACTTCCGGAGCCTTGCTGAGGAGGCCGCGAAATCGCGCCTCTACGCCGGCGTGGAGTACCCGTCGGATTACTTCGCGGGCATGGAACTCGGCAAGCGTGTCGCCGAGCAGGTGATTCTGAAGGCGCGTGCTGACGGGTCGGACGCGGTATGGACCGGAGCCATCCCCACGGGCCGCTGCATGTGGACGGGCGCGAATCCGGGCAACGTGACGGCCGCTCAGTGGAAGCCGCTATTGCTGACGTCGCCATCGGAGTTCCGGCCCGCGCCGCCTCCCTCGTGTGAGTCGGCGGAAACACAGGCCGCGCTCGCTGAGGTGAAGAACTTTCCCCGTGCGCTGACAACAGCCAATCTCAATACCAATGCGAAGGCACTTTACTGGCAGACGCCGGAAGGCATATTTCCGTGGGCGCTGGTTCATCTGAATCGGTGGATTCTGGAAGATAAGATGGAGCGGAGTCCGCTGCGCGCCGCACGGGCGTACGCGCTGCTCGGCGCGGCCGGCTACGACGCTTTTATCGCAAGCCAGGACGGCAAGTTCGCCTACTGGTATCTTCGTCCGGCGCAACTCGATCCTACGCTGACGCCACTGTTCCAGGCGCCGAACTTCCCCTCCTATCCGTCGAACCACTCCACGTTCTCGGCGGCGCGTTCGGAAGTACTCGCCTATCTTTTCCCGGAGCGGGCCGAGTTCATCCGGGCGCTGGGGAAGGAAGCGGGCGATTCGCGCATCTGGGCGGGCATCCACTTTGAATTCGACAATCAAGCCGGCGTGACGCTTGGCCGGAGTGTTGCCCGCAAGTTTGTGGAATGGGCTCTGAACGATGGATCGGAGGCGCGATGACGGTGCCGGCCATGACCTCGTCAACGGAGAAAGATACTGCCGATCTGAAGCGCCGGCTCAGGGCGACTTGGATGGCTGGTGACTACGACCGCTTCTCGCGCTACATGGAAAGCGACGCGGAGCAGTTCTTTCTTCGATTGCGCCTGCAGCCTGGGATTCGGCTGCTCGACGTTGCGTGCGGTGCGGGACAGGTTGCGCTCATTGCGGCGCGGGCGGGGCTGTATGCGACGGGCTGCGATATCGCTACGAATTGGATTGAGAAGGCGAGGCTGCGCGCGGCGGCGGAAAAGCTGCCGGCGATTTTCGACGAAGGGGATGCGGAGTCGCTCCCCTACGCCGATGCCTCGTTTGAAGCGGTGGTAAGTCTGGTGGGCGCGATGTTCGCGCCCCGTCCACACCTGGTGGCGGGGGAGCTTACGCGCGTCTGCACGCCTGGGGGTACCATTGCGATGGCCAACTGGACTCCGGATGGATTCATCGGCCAGATGTTCCGAGCGATCTCCCGCTACATCGCTCCCTCAGGTGCGCCTTCTCCGGTCCTGTGGGGAGACGAGGAGACGGTCCGGGAAAGACTCAAAGATGGGATCGCCCACCTGCGGCTCACCCGGCGGATGTATCACTTCGACTATCCGTTCCCGCCGGAGGGTGTGGTGGAGTTTTTCCGAGGGAACTACGGCCCGATGTGCCGCGCGTTCGAAAGCCTGGATGCGCCGGCGCAGGAAGAGTTGCGGAGCGAGTTGGTCCGCCTGTGGTCGCAGCACAACTACGACGGAGCTAGCCGCACGCAAGTGCAAGCCGAGTACCTGGAAGTGATCGCGACCCGGGAGTAGATGCGATTGTAAGGATCGTAGCTCGGAGATGAGGCTTTCGGCGTCGCTTGTATTCGCGGTGCGCCGGAACATCGCAAGGAATCCCTGGTGGGCTTCCGAAACGCCAGCGTGTCAGGCGGGGCGCATCCCGAGCGAGGTCAGGCGCTCGCGCAACTCCGCTGCGTTTTCATCCACCGCCTCAGTGCCGCTATCGCCGGTGATCTGAATGGCCAGCACCACCTCGGGCCGGAAGCGCCGGCGAGGCGACATGTGCAGCGCGCTATCGTAGGCCTGGATCACTTCACGGCAGCCGGTTTCGGTTGCGGCGATGGCCTGGTTGGCGGCCTGTTCCAGCAGACGGTAAGTCTGGCGGCACTCGGGGCAGCCGGGACACATGTGGCGCGAATCATGATCGGGTTGAGCGCACAGATCAAACTCGGTGCCCGTTCGCACGATCCTGCCGTCGACCAAATCGTACTTTGGCAGGATCTCGAAGCAGGCGTCATGCTCTTTTAGCAGCTTTCGGATCGGGTCCTCGCCGCCAGCAGAAAACCGGTCAGTGGACGCATCCATGAGCACCTTCCCGTTCTTGCGAGGTGACGGGGCTTCGTCAAAGGGTTCCGTCCGTCCGCGGGGACTCGAAACCTCGGAGATCGATGGGTGTTCCTGAGATCGGGAACGCCCCGGCTTCGCCGTTTGATATCACTGCGGCAGCCTTCAGCCGCGTGGGCAGGTCCGCGATGGGCTGAGCGTGTTCCCCGATCAAGCGAGGGGTCGCGATCCTCCCATTCCATTATCGCCTCGTCCACGGCCGGTGGGAACCACCTGCACAGGTGATTGCATTTGGCAGGCCGCGGTACGTGCGTGGTTCGTGGGATGTCCCTCCCCGCCACTCCGCCCCGCCCTGCACGGTCTCCGGTTAGGCATCGAGCCGTGTACGGGCCGGGCTGATCGCGATGCACAACGAAGAGCGCCTTGCACGGCTCTCTATCGTTGCTGCGACATCACCACTCGCAACACGTTGTTGATCCGGGTCGAGTATCCGGCGCCGAACTGTTGGGTCCACTCAAACACACCGGCATCCAAGCGCACAGCCACTAACTTCTTTGGGGCGCGTCTGAACTGCGCCAGTTGCTTCTCTGATAGCGCGGGAATGTCCGAGTAGTCGATATGGACATCGCTGCCACGCGCTTGACTCTTCGCCACTCCGTCGAGCACGGCCTTCTGGCGTTTCATCGGCTCCCACCAGCGCGATATCGCCCACATCAAGAGTTTTGCCTTGGCGATCCTTGGGGGCTTTGCGCCCGATGAATCTGATGCCCAAATTGCCTTGCGGGTCTTGGGACGGAGGCTCGCTAGCGCTCATCCTTCAGCGCTCAATTGCTCCCTTAAACGCACGAAAGGCGCGAGCTTTGCGCCCGCGCCTTCGGAAGAGGGAAAAGCTTCAAAGGGCCGATTAGGCCGCTGTAACGAGTTCCTCAAACAACTCGCTGTCTTCGAAATGCTCCCGGTTGCGATCGGCGATCTCCTGGCAGCGAATGCAGTAGGGGGTCCATGGTACCGCGACCAGCCGCTTCGGGCTGATGTCTTCCTCGCAGTGGACACACACACCATAGCTTTCGTCGTGAATGCGGCGTAGCGCCGCGCGAACGTTCCGCAGCAGCGTGGACTCACGGTCCAGGTTGCGAATGGCCAGCTCCCGCTCGGCTGCATGCTGCACTTCGTCCAGCGCATCGGCGCTCTTCTCGATGGCGATGGCATCGCGGTTGCTGACCACTGCTTCGAGCTCCAAACGCTTGGTCTCCAACATGTTCTTGTACTTGGTAACTTCGTTCTTGTTCATTGTTTTGCTCCTCTTCCTCTTTGGGATTTCTTGTTTGTTATTTTGTTTTCCACCTGGCCAGCATCGTACAGACGATGGAGCTGGCCCAAAAGTTTCAAGATCTTAGTGAACTTCGCTAAGGATCAATGACAGAGGCACTCGGTCCCGAACGGGCACTCCGAATCGGCCTCGTCGAACGCGGGGTAGTCCGATATGATAACACACCCTTAGCAATTGAGTTGCCACCGAGCCGACTTTTTCTCATCTTTTTTTCTCCGCCGGATGGAACTCTTATCGGCATCCTCAGCCGGTTTGATTACGCCTCAAACAGCCTTTGACGCAATTTCTTGGCCAAAGTTTCAAGCCACCGCCGTTTTTCGTAGCGCTCCCGCAGTCCTTCTCTGTTCCACATCCTAGCCTGCGCCTCCGTTCCCCAGACCCTAACGGGGCCTTCCGCCCGGAGCCAGGCTGTGGGGTGAGAAGCGGTATA
This sequence comes from Bryobacterales bacterium, assembly GCA_016789785.1. Next base: position 30,981 of record JAEUQE010000065.1, on the reverse strand, counting down.
CTCGAAAGTTGCGCTCGCCAAGATCCATGTCCCCAGCCGCCGCCGCGATTCTTTTCGTTGCGTGTATCATATTTATTTTCTATGGCTTGGCGGTAATTCCTTACGTGGGAATTCAGAACGACGAAGCCATCTTCAGCAACTGTCTGTACCCCAATCCCGCTCCCTGGTTCGCGCTCTCCATCTTCAAAAAAAAAGTTCCTTTGATGGTGATGAGCTATCTTGGGGCGAGCAAAGCCGCCCTCTACACCATCATCTTCAGCGTCTTTCCACCCTCCGCCTATTCGCTTCGGGTCCCGGTGCTGATTCTCGGCCTTCTCACGATTCCCGGCTTCTACTTCTTCCTTCGCCGTGTGCTCCATCCGCCGGCGGCGGTCTTCGGCTGCGCGCTGCTCGCCTTTGACTCCTGCTATCTCATGACGTCGGTCATGGATTGGGGCCCTGTGGCAATTCAACACACCTGCCTCCTGTTCGGATGTCTGCTCGTCCTCAAGGGCTACCAGGAGGACCGGATGCGGCCGATCTACGCCGGCTTCTTTCTTCTCGGGTTCGGCATGTGGGATAAGGCGCTGTTTGCCTGGACCCTTTCGGGCGCCGGGATCGCCACGCTGCTCGTGTTCCCTAACTCAATAAAGCGTTTTTTGCAACCCCGTCTGATCGGGACGGCTACAATTTTTTTCCTCCTCGGCGCGCTGCCGCTGGTGATCTATAATGTGCGCCGTCCGCTCGAAACGTTTCGGGGCAATGCGAAATTCTCCTCTGAGGATCTCCAGCAGAAGCTGTACCTTCCCCGCGGCACGCTGAACGGCTCGGCGTTGTTCGGGTATCTGGTGGAGGAGAATCATGCGGTGGTTCAACGGGCTCCGCGGACTCCTATCGAGCGGTTCGCGCTTGCCTTGAGTGACCGCGTGGGTGAACGGCGCGCCAGCCTGTACTGGTATGCATTCGCGGCCGCGCTGGCCCTGACCCCGGTGCTACTCTTCACCGCCTACCGCAAGCACGTGCTCTTCTGCCTGATCCTGATCGGGGTCGCCTGGGGGCAGATGCTGGCGACGCGCAACGCCGGTGGAGGCGTCCACCACGTGATTCTCCTGTGGCCGTTTCCGCTGTTTCTCATTGCCTGCGCGGTGGCATGGATCGGGGATAAGTTCCGGCGCCCCGCGTTGGTGGCGTCGCTGGCGGGTGTTGTTCTGTGCACTTCGGGTCTGCTGGTGCACAATCACTATCTGGCACAGTTGATTCGCAATGGCGGCCCGAACGTCTGGACCGACGCGGTCTTCGAACTCTCGCGACAGGTGGAACTGCTTTCGCCGGCCCGGGCCTATGTGACGGATTGGGGCATCTTCGACAACATGCGCCTGCTCCAACAGGGCCAGATCCCGCTTTATTGGGCGAGCGAGCCGCTCATGATTGACTCGCCCGATGCGGCGCAGGTGGAAGGCGCCCGCTACACCATGGCCACTCCGGGCGCTGTCTTTATCAGCAACACCGATGACCGTCAGGTCTTCGGCCCGGTGAATGCACGGCTGCGCAAACTCGCCGAGACCCTCGGCTTCGAACGGGAGGTGCTGAAGGTGATTCGCGACGGCAACGGCCGTCCCGCCTTTGAGATCTTCCGATTCCGCAAGAAAGGGTAAGTCTCGCTTCAGCCCCCGATGCTACCATCACGGGGATGAATCGAAATCCGGAAGTGGAACGCTACGTTGCGGGCGCACCCGAAGCCCTGCGCGAGGACCTTGAGTGGCTGCGCGCCCAGATCCGCCACGCACTCCCATTTTCAGAAGAAATGTTTCAATCAAAAATGCCCGTGTATGTTTTTGACGGGAAGTGGGTTGCGGGATTCGCCTACCGCGCCAAGGGCGTGATGTTCTACGCGATGGAGAAGGAACTCCTGGATGCGCGTGCCGGGGAACTCGGCAGGAACCGCTCCGGGAATTCGTGCGTAGAGTTTCGCGCCACGAAGGCTCTGACCATGGAGCGTCTGCGCGAACTCGCGCTCGCAATTCTGGGTGAGATTGCGCGCAAGTACTCGTGAAGGGCGTCAGCGGACCTCGATGGTCAGCGTGCGCTCCACCTGTTTGCCCGAGGCGTCTTCGGCCGTGAGTTTGTAGGTCGCGGTGGCCTGCGGCTTGAATTCAATACACCGGTTCAGCGCCGGCCACACCATCTCGATTGCGGGCTCCAGTTTCACCTTGGCCGCGTCCAGCACGCCATAGCAAAGCTTCGCGGTGTCGCCTTTCTTGACCGAGGGCGTCGCGTAGAAGGTGCTGATTTTGAGGCCTGTGCCGCCCGCGCCGCGCAGAATGCGGCGGTTGATCTCGGCGTTCATCGCGGCTTTGCGCGCGGCGATCTCATCGGCCTCGGACTTGCGCTTCCAGAAGACGAACGCCGCGTACAGCGCCGCAATCGCAACGGTCACCCAACCCCAACGAATCAGTTTTCGCATGCGCAGGCTTCCCCGGTAGCGGACTTCAGGCCTTGCCTAACTGGCCGGCGATGCGTGTCGCTTCCTCCACCGCTCTTGCCAGAACCGAACGGATCTTGCCATCTTCGAGCATGAGCAGACCGCCAATCGTGCAGCCCGCGGGTGTCGTCACATCATCGCGCAAGGCAGCCGGATGCCGCCCCGTCTCCTGCACCATCTTTGTCGCGCCGAGCACGGTCTGCGTCACCAGCGCCAGCGCGAGGTCGCGCCGCAATCCGACACGCACTCCGGCATCCGCCAGCGCTTCGAGTATCAGGTATACATAGGCGGGGCCGCTGCCACTCAGCGCCGTCACCGCGTTGAAGTGGCTCTCTTCGGCGGCGACGCACCGGCCCACGGCTTGGAACACGCGCTGCGCCTGATCGAGATGGACGGAGGTCGCGAACTTGCCGGGGCAGATGACCGTCATTCCGTCGCCGACCACGCAGGGCGTATTCGGCATGGCGCGCACCCACGGATTCGCCGTGCCCAACAGCGACTCGAGCCGCTCGGTGGTCGGACCGGCCGCAATCGAGATGAGCATCGTCTCCGGATGGAGCCGCGCGTGCTTCAACTTCTGCAGCACTGCTTCCACCTGAACCGGCTTCACGCAGAGGATCACGATCTCGGAATCGGGAATACGGCTCAGATAGTCGCGCTCCACGGCGATGCCGAGCGACTCCGCCACCTGACGGCACGAGTTGTCGCTCTTTGCCGCGGCCCACACCTGGCTGCGCTCGACGAAGCCCTTGCGCAGCAGCCCGCCGAGAATCGCCTGGCCCATTACCCCCGCGCCGATCACGCCGAGCGTCTTGCCCGGCGCCAGCACCTGCCCTGAATTCCGAGTCTGTTCCATGCCTACCCGCGTTAGTCTTCCTGTGATTTGCTGACCTGCAGCACCGCGAGAAACGCTTCCTGCGGGATCTCCACCCGGCCCACGCGTTTCATGCGGCGTTTGCCTTCCTTCTGTTTCTCCAGCAGCTTCTTCTTGCGCGTGATGTCGCCACCGTAGCATTTCGCCAGCACGTTCTTCCGGATCGCCGGAATGTTTTCGCGCGCGATGACCTTGCTTCCGATAGCAGCCTGCAGCGCGACCTCGAACATCTGCCTCGGGATCAGCTTGCGCAGCCGCTCGATCAGCATCTTGCCGCGATCATAGGCGAAGTCGCGGTGCACGATCATGGAGAGCGCGTCCACCGAATCGCCAGCCACCAGAACGTCGAGCTTCACCATCGGCGAGGCCCGATGGCCGGAAAGATGATAGTCGAGCGAAGCATAGCCGCGTGAGGCCGACTTCAACCGGTCATAGAAATCGAGCACGATCTCGTTGAGCGGCAACTCGTAGGTCAACATGACGCGCCCGCCGCCAATGTACTCGAACTTCTTCTGCGAGCCGCGCTTCTCTTCGAGCAGCTTCAGGATCTCGCCGAGGTACTCTTCGCGCGTGATCACGGTGGCGTCAATGATGGGCTCTTCGATCTTGCCGATTTCCGCCTGCGGAGGCCAGCGCGTGGGATTGTCGACTTCCACCATCTCGTTGTCGAGCTTGGTCACCAGATAGCGAACGCCTGGCGCCGTGGTGATGAGGTCGATGTTGAACTCGCGTTCCAGACGCTCCTGCACGATTTCGAGATGCAGCAACCCGAGAAAGCCGCACCGGAATCCGAAGCCCAGGGCGGCGGAGTTCTCAGGCTCGAAGTTGAACGCGCTATCGTTGAGACGCAGCTTCTCCAGCGCGTCGCGCAGCAGACCATGCTCGTGAGACTCGACCGGATACAGGCCCGCGAAGACCATCGGCTTGATCTCTTCAAAGCCCGGCAATGCTTCGGTAGCCCCTGCCGATCCGGCATCGGTGATCGTGTCGCCGATACGCGCATCCGACACCGTCTTGATATTGGCGAACACGTAGCCCACTTCGCCTGCCGATAATTCCTCAAGCGGCACGGGCTTGGGCGACTGATAGCCGAGCGCTTCCACTTCATACACGCGCCCGTTGGACATGAGCTTGATCTTCTGCCCGATGCGGATTCGTCCATCCATCACGCGGAACAGAATGATCACGCCGCGATAGGGATCAAACCAGGAATCGAAGATCAGCGCGCGGAGCGGAGCGTTCGGATCGCCCTTCGGTGGAGGTACCTTGCGGATCACGGCCTCCAATACTTCGGGGATGCCGGTGCCATGCTTCGCGCTCACCAGCGTCGCTTCGGAGGCGTCAAGACCGATCACCTGTTCAATCTGCTCTTTGATGCGATCGGGCTCGGCGGAGGGCAGATCGATCTTGTTGATCACGGGCAGAATTTCGAGGTTGTGATGCAGCGCGAGATAGGTGTTGGCCAGCGTCTGCGCTTCCACGCCTTGCGATGCGTCGACAACGAGCAGTGCGCCGTCACAGGCCTGCAGGCTGCGCGAGACTTCGTAGGTGAAGTCGACGTGGCCTGGCGTGTCGATGAGATTCAACTGGTAGAGCTGGCCATCCTTGGCGAGGTAGTTGAGACGAACGGCGTGCGCTTTGATCGTGATGCCTCGCTCGCGCTCCAGATCCATGGAGTCGAGAACCTGCTCCATCATCTCGCGTTGCGACAGTGCCTCAGTGGCTTCCAGCAGACGATCGGCAAGCGTCGACTTGCCATGGTCGATGTGCGCGATGATAGAGAAGTTGCGGATAAATGCGGGATCCATGAGGTAGAATACAGTGGTAACTCCGATTATCCCATAGCTGAGCGCCCAGCCCGCGCGGCGAAGCGCTGAGAATCGCATGCCTCACAAAAACATTGAAGGAAACCTCGACTCCAAGGGCCTGAAGTTCGCCATCGTGGTGAGCCGCTTCAACAGCCTGATCACGGAGCGGCTGCTGGAAGGCGCGCTGGATGCGTTGCGCCGGACGGGTTGTGCGGAGGAGGACGTCACGGTGGTGCGTGTGCCCGGGTCGTGGGAGATGCCGCTTGCCGCGCGCGAGATCGCGCTGCTTCAAAAGCCCGATGCGCTGATCTGCCTGAGTGCCGTGATTCGCGGCGACACTCCTCATTTCGACTATGTAGCCGGCGAAGCGGCGAAGGGTCTGGGCCAGCTTCCGCTGCAAACCGGCATCCCCGTGGCGTTCGGCGTGTTGACGACGAACACTGTGGAGCAGGCTCTCGATCGGGCCGGGATCAAGAGTGGGAACAAAGGGTTCGATGCGGCAATGACCGCGGTGGAAATGGCGAATCTCATGCGGCAGATCCGGTCCGCGAAATAGCATGCCTTCCCGCCATCGCTCCCGGCAGCGTGCCCTGCAGGTTCTCTTTCAGGTCGACGTGAACTCGCAGGACCCCTTCGACGCGATTGACGACTTCTACGAGACACTGCACACCTCCGAGGACGACACACAGGATCTGCCAGAAAATCCGCAGCGTCCGCCGCGCGATGGCTTCATGGAGCAACTGGTTCGCGGAACGGCGTCGCAACTGGAAGCCATTGATCTGAAGATCACTGCGCACTCCCAGCATTGGCGGTTGGAGCGGATGGCCACCGTGGATCGCAACATTCTGCGTGTCGCGGTGTATGAGATGTGCTATCTGGATACGCCCGCGCCTGTGGTGATTGATCAGGCCCTGGAGTTGGCGCGTCGCTTCTCAAGCGATGAAGCGGTGGCATTCATCAATGGAGTGCTGGACGCGGTCCGGCGGGAGATGGAACCCGAGCCGCCGCCGGACGCGGGCGCCGCGGGGCAGGTGGAGTGACGTAAGCCACTGAACGGATCAGCGGGAGAACCCGGCAAGGGTGGTCCGTCAAAACGCGGTTCCTTTCACATCGCACCACGGTGTTACAATCCACCAATGCTGTCGAGACGTGAACTCATCGTTCTTGCCGGCGCGCTGCCCGCGTTTGGCGCGAAGGTTCCCACGCGGCAGGTGCGTGTGGAGCAGGTTTACAAGACGCCTGGGCCAAAGCCCAATGGACTTCAGGCAACCAAGGAAGGCTTGTGGATTCTCGATCAGGGCGACAATCGCGCCTATCTCGTCGAGTACGCCACTGGAAAGACCGTTCGGTCTCTCGAAACCGAAAGCAAGGCCGGCAGTGGCATCACGTTCGATGGAGAAGCCATCTGGCTCGCTTCCACCTACAGCCGCGAGATCATTCGCGCGGATGCGCACACGGGAAAGACACTTGCGAAGTATGCGTCGCCCGGCGCTGGACCGGTGAGTTGGACGCAAGGGCGCACCAGTCCGCTTGCTCCGGCGCCGAAACCCACCGTCGCCGCTCCGGCTCCGAAGAAGGCGCCCGCGGCGCAGCGCCAGGCCACCGGGGCGCATGGGCTCGAGTGGCGCGATGGAAAGCTGTTCATCTCCAATCCGCCGTCCATGAAGATCTACCGCGTGGATCCGAAAGCGTGGAAGGTGGAATTCGAATTCGCGACCGCGGGCAACCGTCCGCATGGACTGGGCTGGGAAGGGAAGTGGCTGTGGTGCGTTGACTCCAATGACAACGCGCTCCACAAGCACGACCCCGCCACTGGTGAGATTCACGAAAAGATCCAACTCGCCGACGCCGATCCGCTTCCCCACGGCATGACCATCTGGAACGGTTGGGTGTGGTATTGCGATGATGTCGGCGTGATGTGTAAGTTCAAGCTGCGTTGATGAGGCCCGCCGGGCCATTCCCTATCGAGGAGATGCTTTCGATGCGACGTTTGGCAGTAGTGCTAATGATGGCCAGTCTCGCGCTTTCCGCGCAGACCAAGAAGATCCTGGGCTGGAACATGTCCGCCGCCGATGCGAAAGAGCTGCAATCGGTGAGTGACAAAGTGCGCATTGTCCCGGTGAACAAAGAGAACGTGATGCAGGAGATTGCCGATGCGGATGCGTTCCTCGGCGACGTTACGCCTCAACTGGTGCGTGCGGGGAAGAACCTGCAGTGGGTGCAGACGCGCAGCGCGGGTGTGGAGCGGGTGCTGCATCTTTCCGGCGGCAATGATCTGCGCGATTCGAAGATCATCCTCACGAACAACCAGATTGTGCAAGGACCGGAGATCGCCGATCACGCGATGGCGATGCTGCTCACGCTCACGCGCAACATTCCGGGTTTCATCGAAATGCGGAAGTCCGGCAAGTGGGTGGTGCGGCGGGAGGCGCTTCTGGAACTGAATGGCAACACGTCGGTGATCATTGGCTGTGGCGGCATCGGGATGCAGATCGCCATCCGCGCGTGGGCTCATGGGATGAAGAACATTTGCGTGGATCCCGAGGATCTTCCCTACTCGCCATTCGTCACGCGGGTGGTGAAGCCGGATCAATTGGATCAGGTGGTGCCGCAGGCCGATGTGATCTTCATCTCGGCGCCGCACACGCCGTTGAGCCACAAGATGATGGGGCCGCGGGAATTCGACATGATGAAGCGGGGCAGCTTCTTCATTGCAGTGAGCCGCGGAGGCATCTACGATTTGAACGCGCTGGTGAAGGCGCTCGATTCGAAGCAGATCGCTGGCGCCGGTGTCGACGTGACGGACCCGGAGCCTCTTCCCGAAGGGCACGCGCTGTGGAAGTTCGAAAACGCGATCGTGACACCGCACGTGGCCGGACGGTCCGACAAGGACGCGGCTCGGATGACGGGCACGATCAAGGAGAACATCCGCCGCTTTGCGAACGGCGAGCCGTTGCTCAACGTGGTGGACAAGCATAAGGGTTATTGAGCCGGCGCCAATGGCGATGGTGTGGCGTGGCTCGCTGGCGGGGCCCGCTGACCGGCTGCGTCAGGAAGACGCGACGTGCGAGTTCCAGGCGGTGCTGTGCTGGTGCTTGTCAGTGCGCAGCCCTAGCGTGTCACCCTTTGTCGAGGCGATCTTTCGCCGCCGCAACAGATCACGATTGACTCCGGTGGGCGCTACGTTCACTGGCGGGAGGAGTGTCGTTCCCGGAAAAGCCAGGTTCGCCGGAATCAGGTTCAACTGTTTACCGAATTCACTTTTGTGGCGCTGGCTGCGCGGCATCCGCCTACGACGAACACGCCGCGGGCCGCTGATGCCCGTCCGAATTGGTCGCTGGAGCATGGGCTGCCGGCACGTGGCGCAGGCGTTCCGCCGGCAGGTTCCGAACTGTCTCAAGACTCAGCCGCCGTGGCGTGTTAAAATTCCAAACGCTTGGTGGAAACTTCGCATCTCAACGGATGCGGATCACGGAACAACTGAAGAAAGCAGGGGCCCATGTACGAAAGCGACAATCCAATTGATCAATTGGTCCATCTCTATGTGGATGGAGCATTCAACCGGCGTGAACTGGTGAAGCGCGTGGCTCAGAAAACAGGCAGTCTCGCGGCTGCGATGGGGGTGCTAGCGGGCTACGACGAACTGAAGGCAGCCGAACCCTCGCCGGAAGAGGAAAAAGCGCGCGCCGCCGTGCGAGTGCCGCGCGATTCCTTCGATATCGATGCGACCGATATGGAGTTCACCGGACCTGGCAGCACGCTCTTCGGCCATCTCGCAAAGCCGAAAGAGGGCGACGGCAAGGCTGCTGTGCTGGTGGTGCATGAGAATCGCGGATTGGTGGAGCACATCAAGGACGTCACGCGGCGCGCGGCCCGGGGCGGGTTCCTTGCGCTGGGTGTCGACCTGCTGTCGCGGCAGGGCGGCGTGCAGATGTTCCCCGAAGCGACGCAGCAAACGCAGGCGTATGGCCGCACGAATCAGCCGGATCGCCGGGCCGACCTCGTGGCCGGCTACGAGTTGTTGAAGAGCATGGGCGCGACGAAGATCGGCATCACGGGCTTTTGCGCCGGAGGCGCCAACACCTGGGATTTCGCGGTGAACGTGCCCGAGGTTTCGGCAGCCGTTCCTTTCTACGGGGCGCCGCCGGTGATGGAGGACATTGAGAAGATCAAGGCGCCGGTTCTGGCACTCTACGCCGAACGCGACCGTGCGCTCACCATGCGTCTGTTCCCTGTCGCCAACGAGATGATCCGTCTGCAGAAGGGCTTCGGCATGGTGGTCTATGAAGGCGTGGGCCACGCGTTCCACAACGACACCGGCGCCGCCTACAACGGACCGGCGGCCGATGATGCGTGGACACGCACACTGCTCTGGTTTGACAAGTTCCTGCGCGGCTGAGCGAAGTTCGTTTGCGCGGGGGGCGGCTGCACGCTCTCCGCGCACCTGCCATGGATCCTCTCTACCAAACCGACCTCGCCTACATTCATGCCGCGGGATACAGCGGGCTGGCCCGGCGCGCGGGTGCTGACATCATTCGACGCCTGAAGGCGGCGTCCACACCCATCCATCACGTAATCGATGTTGGCTGTGGATCGGGCCCACTGAGTGCGGAACTGTGCGCGGCGGGCTTTCAAGTGACGGGCATTGATCCGTCGAACGCCTTCCTCGAACTCGCGCGGGAAGCCGCGCCGGGGGCCACGTTTCTCCAAGGCTCCATCTATGAGATGGATCTTCCACGTTGCGAGGCGATCGTGGCTGTTTGCGAACCGCTCACCTATCACGAAGAAGGCGTGGATGCGCCGCGGCGGCTACTGCGCTTGTTCGAGCGTGCGGCGGAATTTCTTCCTCGCGGCGGCATGCTCATCTTCGACGTCATCGAGACTGGTGATCCCAACCTGACGGGCCGGAATTGGACTTCGGGCGATGACTGGGCGGTGCTGGTGGAATCAATCGACGATTCACGGTCGCGGACTTTGATCCGCACCATCGAGACCTTCGTTCGCAGCGGTGAACTCTATCGCCGCACACGCGAGGTGCATCGGGTACATCTCTTTGATCCCACCGAACTGCGCGCGATGTTGACGGGATGCGGGTTTGAAGTGGAGACCGCGGATTGCTATGGCAGCGAACCGCTCTCGACGCGGCGCATGGCGTACTTCTGCACGCGATAGCTGGTACGGGCCTTATGGTTTCTTCGCCAACTCGAGTGCCTTGGCGGCATTCACGCGTCCAAATCCTACCGTTGGGCTATGTCCATTCGGCGCATGATCGGCTCCGATGCGATCCGCCGACTGCTCGAGGATTTGTTTGAGCGCGGCCCGGTCCAAGGAGGGCTTGACCGACAGCACCAGCGCGCCGACGCCAGCAGCCAAAGGTGTTGCTGACGACGTTCCGCCGAAGGTGTTGGTGTGCAACCCGTCGACGCCTCCGGCAGTGGCGATGCCGACATTGAACCCGCGGCTGGCAATGCCCACATCCGTAGTGAAGATGCCTTTCACGCCTCCATTGGATGGCGCGACGATAGAGACCTGCGGCCCAAAGTTCGAATAGCTTGCGCGCTGGCCTCCGTCGGTGGACGCGCCCACTGCAATCGCATCCGGATTGCGGGCCGGGAACGCTACGGCGCCTCGCGAATCATTACCTGTTGCACAGAAGACCGCGGATCCTTTCCCGGCCCTTCCGAGTTGTCCCGCATCTTCGATGGCCTGCTCCACGTCAGGACTGAATCCCCCTGACCACGAGCACGACAAGATATCCGCATGGCTGGCGGCATAGCGAATCGCATCCGCAACGCGCTCATCGGCGGCCAGATCATCCGCGTGAAAGATTTTGATGGGCAGGATGCGGCATCCTGGCGCGATTCCGACCGCGCCTTTGTTCCTGCCTGGCGCGCCGATTACTCCCGCGCACGGTGTTCCATGAATATCGTTGCCGGCCATCTGATGAAACGGGAAGCGGAAGATCTTCGGCCTCGGGTTCTGGTGTTCGGGGTGTGTATCTTCCACAAAGAAGTCACGGCCGCCCGGAGCGATCCGGCTTTTGAGATTCGGATGGTCGACATCCACGCCGTCGTCGAGCACGGCCACCACGATGGCAGCCTTGCCCTTCGTGATTGCCCACGCTTGCAATGCGCGGACATCTTCGCCCTTTTTCTGGCCGCCTTTGCCTTTGTTGTCGAGATGCCATTGCTCGGCATGTGGGATTGGGACAGCGTTGCGCGAGTATTCGGATACGAAATTGGGGGTCGCGAACACCACTTCATCCAGTTCCGCACAGCTTGCCGCTGCCTCCACAAGCTTGGCGGAAACGTACTTTCGGCCTTCATCGAACACAACCACCTGATCCCGCACAAAGCCGTTGCTTCGCCGCGTCTTGAATCCCCACTTGGCGAGGATATCCTTGCGGGTCTTCATGCTTGTCTTGGGACGGAAGCGGATGACGACTTCGCGTCCGAATGTGCGGAACCGGCCGCTTTCACGTTCACGGACCACCGTCGGCGGATGCTTGGCGGACTCGGCCAGAGCGATGTTGCCTGAGCGCCTGCCATATTCGAAGAATGCCAGGGCCGCGCGTGTCAGCCGCGTGGCGGACACCGGATCGCCTCCCCGAAGGGACATGGCCGGAGCGGCGCCCAACCGTGAGGCAAAATCTGTTTCGACGAAATCCAGTTCGATTTTTTCGCGCTTCAGGCTGTATATATGCATGGCGGGCATTATATGGCAACCCGCGTCCGTGTTCAAGCGCGCTGATAATGCGACTTTGTGTTGGCCCACGCACTCTGCACTTCTTCGATGGCCTCAACGGACTCCACTAAATCGGGAAGGTAGCCGTGTTGCACAACGTGGAAGGCGATTTGTGACGGGACGTAGGCGTTGCGCTGCCGTACCGTCAATCCGAACTTCTTGGCGAATCCCGCCAGAAACGCATCGCTCGGCGGTTCCTTGAAGCGGATCACGACTTCGCCGGTGGGGTAGTGAACACCGCCCGCTTCATCGAGCAACACGGGATCCACCGGAACCTCGCCGGCTTCGCTCTGAATCTGCTGCCAGATGTGGCGCGGATCAGCGGTGCCCTTGTGGTCGAGGCGAATGACGATACCCCCGGCTTGCTGTGCGTCTTCCAAGCGGCCCATTCGCGCCAGTTTCTTCCTGGCGTCCGCAAGGGCCGAGGAACCGGTGCGGACCAGGAACATCTCACGGCTCGGGATATGTTTACTGCGCAATGCCAAGCCCCCTTGCCTCCATTGTTGCATTCGCCACGGCATGGGTGGCCACACGGGTGAAGCGCTACTGCAGCACTTGAGGCAATTCGACGGATCCCGCGGCGGCAGCTTGCGCGTAGCCCTCCGGCAGATCTCCGTTGTCCGCACGCAGATACTTCCAGTGTCCCTGTTTGATGGTCTGCAGAAGTTCCTTGCGCGACTTCACCTTCAGCGGCTTGCCTGTGTAGATCTTGCCCATCTTCGCCATCAGCCATTCGGGCATCGCTCCGGCGAACAGGAACAGCGGCCAGGTGAAGTTCGGACCATTGGCCTTGCGTAGTTTGTAGGCCCAGAAGAAGAGCGCTCCCATGCGCCACGCGGTTGGCCCCCACCAACTCTGCAGCGCCGGACGCATGTTCATCTTCCAGCACTTCATCATCACCTGCCATTGCAGCGGCGTCATTTCGCGGCTCTCTTCCACGCCCTTCTTCTCCGCCAGGCGTGTGTCGTGCAGCGGTGTGAAGATGGAGGGAACGAAGAATGCGAACAAGCCGCGGCGCTCCACTTCGTACAGCAGATCGAGCGTGTCTTTGCAGTCCTGATCCGTCTCGCCGGGGTTGCCGACAATGAGCGTCATCACCGGGAACCAGTTGTTGCGGTTCATGACGGTGAGGCCGTTGATGACCACGCTTGGCCACTCGTCGATCGGGAAGGGAACGCCCTTCCCCGCCATGACGGTCTTTGCCAATCGTACCGATCCCGTCTCCACTCCCACCAGCGGCGACAGAATGCGCTTTTCGGGATGCGTGCTCAACGACGGCAACTTCACCGGACTCTTGTCCAGAAGCATGTTTGAGAGCTTCTCGATCAGGAGGGGATCCACCACGGCCGGTGCGATGGTGGAGTGGCTCAGCACATGGTGGCGGACGCCGGGCGTATTCACGATGCTGCCGTAGAGATCGAGCAGCGCTTCGCGGTTCGGGAAGTAGAACGGCGTGGAGGTGTGGACCTGGCCCCAGATGAACATGTCCTCGGTGGCCAGCGAGATCATCTCGTTGCCCTCGGCCACATTGCCATGGACGGCCTCCATGATCTTGTCTTTCGGAACATCGATCTGAGGATTGAGGTCGGGCAGGCAGAACTGGCAGCGGCGCCCGCAGCCGGTGGTCATCTCGATCACGCCGAACGTGGTGCGTTTGGCGGGTGTGAGAATGCCGTCGCGTCCCTTGGGATGACCCACTTCGAGGAACTTCGGCAGGTCCTCACCGCGAATCGCTTTGCGGAAGATCTCCATGGTTTCTTCCGATTCGCTGCGGCCCTGAATCACACAGTCGACGCTGAGCTGCTCGTAGTGATTGGTTTCGGCGATTTGCCAGCCGCCGGATCCGCCAACGATCACCTTGAACTTTGAGCGGTGTGGATTGTTTTTGACGCGCTCGAAGAGCTCGCGCGAATAGGCGGCGTTGATGGGCTCCTTGGACGATCCGAAGATCGATGCATACACGCCCGCGGCGAAGGTCACGCCGAGCGGATTGTGCGTGGAGATCGCCACTACGCGCGTGTCGGGGCCGATGAACTTGTCCACGTCCTGCGGATAGCAGGCGACCATGTCATCGGCGGAGAACTCGCGCGCGAGCGAGGCTTCGACAACGCGAATGCCCGCGGGCATGAACTTAGCCGACCCGTCCGAGTTTGGAGGCAGGTTGCGCCAGTTCGGATACTTCTGATTGATGATCCCTTCCAGTTGTTTCGGTAGCGATGCCAGGGCCATTTGAATGAAGTAGCCCGCGTGGTCAATCGTCTCCGTCAGCGGCGCAGTGAGTACGATGCGCTTCCCTCGAGAATCAGCTCCGTTTGTGCTCATCACGTATTTCATCAGCATAGTACGGAGACCCCACCCCGCGGGAAGGGGTGGGTGGTGCGAATCTACTCGGTGCGCAGGGCGACGGTAGGCGCGGTGAGCGATGCCCGGCGCGCCGGTACATACGCCGCTGCGATCGCGACCGCGAACAACAGCAGCGGTACGATGAGAAACGCCAGCGGATGCGGATCGGCCAGGCCGATGAATCCCGCCTGCAGCAGACCGGAAGCGAAGTAGGATGCGAGAAGCCCAACGGCGATTCCACCCCCCGCAATCCGCGCAGCTTGTTTGAGCACCATGCCGAGGATCTGCGATTGATCCGCGCCGATGGCGATCCGCACCCCGATCTCGCGGGTGCGGCGGCTCACCGAGTAGGACATCACGCCATACAAGCCGATCAGGGCCAGGATGAGTCCCAGCCCGCCGAGGCCGGACACGATCTGGATCAGCAGCCGCACCGTGGAGATCGTGCGCATCTCATAGTAGCTTTCCATGGTGCGCAGGTTGCGAATCGGCATATCGCGCTCAAGACTTCCCACGATCTGGCGGGCCGGATCCGCCATCGCCGCCGGGTCGCGATCCGTGTGGAGGAACAGATAGAGATTGCTGTCGTCGTGCTGCGCCGTGGCAAAGTACACCGCGGCGATCGGACTTTCGGCGATGAAGAAGTACTTCGAGTTGCGTGCGAGCCCGACCACTTCATACACCTCATTCTGCTTGCCCTCCCGCCGCATCCGTTTTCCAACCGGATCCTGATTCGGCCAGTAGCGCGCAGCGAACGTTTCGTTCACCACGGCCACTCGTTTTGTTTCCTTCGTATCGGTGCGCAGGAAACCGCGGCCCTGCAGGATCGGGATGCCGAGCGTTTCGAAGTAGCCCTCGGAAACGTTGGTGCGAAACGCCTCGGCACCCTTTTCTTCCGGACGCATCTGGTAGCCTTCCGGATAGAGCGTTGCGGAACCTGCTCCTTCATTCGCGGTCGGCATGGTGCTGCCGAGAGCGGCGCTCCGGACTCCCGGTAGCGCCTGCGCACGATCGAGCAGGTTGCGATAGAAACGCGCGGTCTGCTCTTCGGTGTAGCGCACCGTACGAGGTTCGAACGCCATCATGAGTAAGTTGTCCAGGCGGAAGCCTGGCTCATGCAGAAGCGTAGTCCGGATGCCGGCGATCATCATTGCCGCTGCGATCAGCAACACACACGACAGCGCCAGTTGCGCACCCACCAGCAGATTCCGTCCAAAGCGCCGCGCGGATCCGAACTGTTGATCGAGTTCACCCGCTTTCAGCGCACCCACCAGATCGGGGCGCAAACTGCGCAGCGCCGGGAAGAAGCCGAACAGGACCGCGCTGATCACCGAGGCGGCTAGGCTGAAGAGCAGCACGCGCTGGTCCAGTGCCAGATCGAAACGGACCGGGATGTCGGTAGGGATCTGGATGCGCGAGAAGAACCGCACGCCCGCCTCGGCGAACAGCAATCCCACCAGGCCACCCAGCAGAGCCAGTAGCAGACTTTCGGTCAACAATTGGCGCAGCAGCCTTCCACCATTGGCGCCGATCGCCAGCCGGACGGCGATCTCGCGGGCTCGTGCACGGCTTCGGCCAAGCAGCAGATTCGCAACATTCGCGCATGCGATCAGCAGCACCAGCGACACAATCGTCATTAGCATGCCGATGATTGTGGCGTCCGGAGGCGACTGGTCGACACGTTGCTGAAATTCGGTGCGGACGCGTGCGCGACGGTGTTCATTGGTTGCCGGATATGACGCGGCGAGGTTGCGTGACAGCGTGTCGATTTCCGCCGATGCCGCTGCTTGCGTCAATCCAGCCTTGAGGCGGCCGCGAACGGAAAGTGGCGTCGAGCGGCGGTTGTTCAGGACGGCGTCTTCGGCGGAACTCAGCAGCGCCGGGGACATCATCAAGGGTACGTAGAAGTCCGGGCGCACCAGCGGACGCAGGCCCGTGAACGACTGCGAAATCACGCCAATGATCGTGAACTCGATGCCATTCAGCCGGATCTTGCGGGCCGCAATTGTAGGGTCCGCGGAGAACAGATTGGTCCAGGCGTCATGCGAAAGAACCACTACCGCATCGCGGCCGGGGACGCTGTCTTCCTCGGCCCGAAAACTGCGTCCGAGCGCGGGCTTCACGCCCAACACGTCGAGGAAGTTGCCGGAGACCAACTCGCTCAGCTTGATCCGCGGCTGGTCGCCAGGCCTGGCCGCAAACCCAAGTGCAATGTCGGTGGAGGCCATCAGATCCGTGAAGGATGTACTCTTCTGGCGGTAGAACTCGAAGTCGGGGTGCGAGATGCCGTGCGGATATCCCGAGCCGCCTTCGCGCGTGCCTTGCACCAGGAACAGGCCGCTTGCGTCCGGCACGGCCAGCGGACGCAGCAGCATTGCGTCGGCGAGGCTGAAGATTGCGGTGTTCGCGCCGATGCCCAACGCGAGCGAAAGCACTGCCACGGCCGTGAACGCCGGGCTCTTCGCCAGCATGCGGCCAGCGTACTTCAAGTCCTGAATGATCATGTCGAGATGCTCCTTCGGCGCGGTGTGCGCAGTATCCTTGACGACATCCCACAAGAGGCGGGTGACGGGCTCCTGACGGCTGCGGTCTTCAAACAGCAGCGTCATCTCCGGGCCATAGTCGGCGCGGAATTCGTCGGGATAAAGGCTCAGCAGGCGCCGGAAGATCCGGTCAGCTTTGCTGCGCAGCCAGTCCGCTGGACCTCGCATATCGTAGTGTCGCTTCCAATCGGGCTGTTTCGGCCCGCGCCACGCTGCTTCCAAAATCGGTGAGGCGGTAATGCCGCCGCCGTTCATCTTCCGGATCGCGCTTGCGGACTTCCTGGATCAGCCCCAACTCGAGCATCCGTTTGATGGAACCATACAACGTTCCCGGACTCAAGCGGAGTTTGCCATGTGTCCGTTCGGCGACATCCTGCATGATGGCGTAGCCGTGCGCCTCTCCCGATGCCAGTGCAATGAGGATCTGGAAGAAGGGCGCAGGCAGGGGAAGAAGCTGTTCGATCCGCGGATCGGGACTCTTCGTGGATTCGTTACCCTTGGTGCCCATTATATTGACCATCAATATACTGACAGTCAAGATAACGAGAGTCAAGGGGAGGAAGTTCCCTTGCGATTGAGAATACTGCGGGAGGGGCCTTCCATTCGGAGCCGGAAGGACGGACAAACGAGAGCGAGTTCGGGAATCGTGAGTACTGGCGGCTCTGCGAGTGGGATGGACGAGCCAGACGTGGGGGAGGCCAAAAGGAGTTTGAGGCCCGATGCGCGACCGGCCGGCCTTTCGCGGACAGCCGAAGAAGATTACGAAAGGGAATCTCTGAATCCGTTGCGGTGGGAGCGTGAATGGAGGCAATCCGGCCGTTCTTCCAACTCACCCTCTGGGTGGGCTTTCCGGGCCGATGGGCAGACAAATGCGGGTAGTCCTCGGACTTGACAAACGAGTTAGGGCCCGGTGCTCTGCAAGGGACGCCGCAACTTTGGCTACAACACGCAGCCAAGATACCGATACGATAGTAGGAATGTTCTTTCAGTGCATCAGCGCACTGGCGGGCTTGTTGTGGGCTTCCAGTCTCGTGCTTGCTTTGCCGCCGCTTCTTACGGTTGAGGCGCTCCGCCGTTCCGAGGTGGCGTTGGGGCAGAAGGTGCGGGTCCAGGGAGTGGTCACCGAACCTCGGCCGGAGACGCGGTATCTCATCTTGCAGCAGGGCAATCATGCGGCCTATTGCGAGTTTGAAGCGCCCTGGATGGGCGCGATCTCAGCCGGCGATCTGGTGGAGGTGGAGGGCACGGTATCGGAGGGTTTCTCGCCGTTTCTGAAAGCGATCTCGGTGCGGGCGCTCGATCATCCGGGGATGCCGGTTCCGCGCCGGGTGAATCCTTTGCTGATCGAACTGGGCGCGCTCGACCTGCTCTACAGCGAGTTGGAAGGCCGGCTGGTGGACTCCGCCCCTCGCCCGAACACACTCGCTCAGCCGCTCCACACCATCATGCTGGACGGAATCCGGTACTCGATCCGTGCGCGAGGCAAGGCAGACGACAAACTGCGCGGGATGCTTGACGGGCGGGTGCGCGTTCGTGGTGTGGTCTTCCCGAAGTTCCAGGGAAAGTGGCAGCGAGGTTCCACTCTCCATGTGTTGCGGCCGGAGGAAATCGAGTTGTTGGCGCCACCTCAGGCCGGGCCGTTTGAGCGCCCCCTGAACCGGTTGGAGACCATCATGACGTTCCGTCCTGGCGGCCGGCCGAGCGACCGGGTGCGAGTTCGGGGAGTGGTGACGCTGAATGACCCCGAGTACGGCACCTTCGTCCAGGAAGGCCACTACGGGATGCAAATCCAGGGGCGTGGGTTGACCAACCTCTCACCGGGCGATCAGGTCGAGATAGCGGGATACGAAGGCGTGACCACGGGTGATCATCCCATCCTGCGTGACGTGATCATTCGCAGCGCGCCCACGACGACCGGTGCATGGCCCGATCCGGCGTCGGTGCTTCAACTTTGGAAGGAGAACTTCGAAGGCCGCCTGGTGCGCGTCAACGGAGTGGTGAAACAGTTTGAACGCGGTACGGTGTGGAGCGCGGCGCTGATTGATGAGAACAAAGCCGCGATCTGGGTGCGTTTGCGCTCGCGATGGATAGCCGAACCTCTGATTCCGGGCTCCCTGTTGCAGGTGACTGGCCTGTGCCATGTCGACCGCTCGCCGCAACGCTCGCTTGCGGTGGATGTGCGCGTGATCTCGCGGGATGATCGCGATTGGGTGGTGCTCGCGCCTGCGCCGTGGGTGGAGCGCATTCGCTGGAGCTATTGGGCGGGCATCATCTCGGCGCTGGCCTCGGCCGCCGCGGGATGGGTGTTCCTGCTGCGCCGTCAGGTGAAGCGGCAGACGCAGGAACTTCTCAAGGCGAAGGAGGCCGCGGAGGCTGCAAGTGTCGCCAAAAGCCAGTTCGTCGCCAACATGAGCCACGAGATTCGAACGCCGATGAACGGTGTGATCGGATTGACGAACCTGGTTCTCGATTCGCCCCTTACGCCCGAGCAGAAGGAGAACATGGAGGGCGTCAAGTTTGCGGGCTACAGTTTGCTTCAGCTACTGAACGATGTGCTGGACCTTTCGAAAATCGAAGCGGGCAAGCTTGACCTGGATCCGGCGGTATTCTCGCCGCGCGGCACTCTGCAGGGTGTGTTGCGAACGGTTCAGTCGACGGCCCGGGAGAAAGGCCTTACCCTCGATTGGACCGTTGCGGAGGACGTGCCGCGGTTTGTTTGGGCCGATGATCTGCGCTTGCGCCAAGTGCTACTGAACCTGCTGAACAACGCAGTGAAGTTTACGGCGGAGGGTGGTGTCCATGTGGATTGCTCCTGGAATCCCGAGGGGATTTTGCGCTTTTCCGTAACGGACACGGGGATCGGGATTCCCGCGGAACGGCATTCGAAGCTTTTTGAGCCCTTCGTGCAAGCGGATTCTTCGACAGCCCGCAGCTACGGCGGCACCGGGCTCGGATTGGCGCTCTCGAAGCGGTTGATTGAGCGCATGGGCGGACGGATCTGGTTTGAGAGTGAGCCTGGAAAAGGATCGGCGTTTCATTTTGAGGTGAAAGTGGAGCCGAGGGAGGCAATGCTCACGGAGCCTGTGGGCCAGCCGGACTTTGCCATGCCGGAGTTGCGTATTCTGCTCGCCGAGGACAATCCGCTGAACCAGCGGGTGGCTGTGCGTTTGTTGGAGAAGGCCGGCCATTCGGTGCGATTGGCGCAGAACGGTGCCGAGGCGGTGGTGCTTGCGGCCGGCTGCGAGTTCGACTGCATTCTGATGGACGTGCAGATGCCCGAGATGGACGGATTGGAGGCAGCGCGGCGCATCCGCCAGTCCGGTAACCGGACGCCGATTGTGGCGCTGACCGCGAATAGCATGAACGGAGATCGTGAGGTTTGCGAGGCAGCTGGAATGCTCGGTTATGTCGCCAAGCCGTTTGAGCCGGCACAACTTTACGGGGCGATCCGGTTGGCGGTGGCGCGGGATCGCGAACCAGCGGCGATGGAGCGGTGAGTTCGATATTACCGTGAAGACGTCACGTCTCTGGTTTGTTCAATGCAGGCTCTGGTCACTAATGTGGCTCTATCTGTGATAGATTCACGGATGCCGCCTCCTTCATGATCGTCTCGCTGTCGGTTTCAAACTTCCGGTCTTTCGCGAACGAGGAGACACTCTCCCTCGTCGCGAGCAACCGCTTGGGAGCAGACCTGCCCCACCATCTGTATCCGATTCCAGGCAGCAGGGAAAGTGCTTTACGAACAGCGGTGCTCTATGGCCCGACGGCGCCGGTAAGTCGAACCTGTTCCGGGCATTGAGGTACGTCCAATCCCTCGCACTGGAGCCAAGGAAGCGCAACACGGGTACCAATCGGGAATCCTTCAGGTTCCATGACATGGCGGGCCGGCCGTCCACGTTCACATTGCAGTTCATCTGTGATGGAAAACACTATGAATACGGGTTGAATTTGGACGATGAAGGGGTTTTCCAGGAGTGGCTCTTCCGGATCAACGGCGGGAAACACCGTTCCATCTACCAGCGTGTCACGAGCGCGGCCGGCGAGGTTAAGATCGAGTTACCCAAGGCCGCAAAGCCCAAGCTGGCAGCCCTTGCGACCGTCGGCGGGCCACCCAACCAGACGTTTTTGGCGACGGTGCAAGCGACTCTGGATCCCGAGGATTTCGGACCAGATCTTGCTGCCGTCCTCACTTGGTTCAAGTCCACTCTTTGTTTGATTGCCCCGGACGAATCGTTCGTTTCTCTGGCGCACGCGATGCTCGACGATCCGGGCTTGCTCACTTTCGCGGGTGAGTTCCTGAAAACGTCCTCGACCGGTGTGGATCGGCTGGAGGTTACGAAGACAGAAGTCACCGAGGAGCAACTGAATCGTCTTCTTCAATCCAGAGTCTGGCAGAAGATTCTCGCGGATGCCAAAGGCAGCGAGGATGGTGCTCCGGTGCGCCTCGGGGATGGGCATGAAATCGTCGCCGAACGGGAGGGCGGAAGCAAGATCTATCAGATGCGTATCCAGGCTGCGCATGAGCAACCCTCAGGCACAACCGTACCGCTCGAACTTGACGAGGAATCCGATGGAACCCGGCGCCTCCTGAATCTGCTGCCAGCTCTGCACCGTCTGCGTTCGGGAAGCGGTGTGTACTTCATTGATGAGATCGACCGTAGTCTGCACCCTATCCTCGTGCGGGCATTCCTTGAGTTCTTCTTGAAGAATTCGGCAGGCGGCCCGAGTCAGATCATTGTGACGACGCATGAATCGAGCTTGCTCGATCAGAACCTGCTGCGGCGCGATGAAATATGGTTTGCCGAGAAAGATCATCAATCGGCCACTCGCCTCTACTCGTTGCTCGACTTCAAAGTCCGCAACGATATGGAATTGCGAAAGCACTATCTGCAAGGCCGTTTCGGAGCGGTGCCGTTCATCGGAGGTCTCGACAATCTCATTCCGCAAGTGGAAGAGCGCCGATGACATTGATCCCTCGAAAGCCCCGGCCGCTGCGCCGGGATGGAGTCTTTCGAGACGACAGGCTGTTCATCGAGCTGGAAATCCATTGCTTCAAAGGCACTTGCGAGCCAACTGCCAGTGGAGTTTCGTAGCCTCCGGTAGCTCAATCCACGCCCTCAATGCGCACCTGCTTGCGGGTCGAGGTTGCGCCGCTGACGATCCGCACGGCATCTCGCGGCACACCATAGTGGGCGGCGAGAAACGCGACCAGTGCGGCGTTGGCCTTGCCCTTATCCGCGGGTGCGGCGACACGCAGCTTGCGCGTGCCGTCCTCCATCACGCCGGCGAACTCCGTCTTCGCGCTGCGCGGAATCACCTTGAGCACAAGCACCAACGCCATCAGCGCAGGCTCACGGTGCGGAGTGTGCCGGGCGCGAGGATCCACGGTCCGCGATCCATGCGCGGCTGCCAGAAGTTGCGCCCCGGATGTCCCGTCGCTTCAAGAAAGAACATCTTGCTCAGTGCCTCCACACGGCACCCGCCGGCGCCGTCGAACGTGCGCTCCGGCAGACATTGAAATGCGATCTCGGCCACCTGAACCGATTGTGTGGCGGGCGGAAGCTCGATCGCCGTCCTGACCCAGCCCGATCGCTCAATCGCCATGTCGTGCACGCCGAGATTCGAGGATCGCCAGAAGTTCTCGCCTTCCAACCGCACCAGCACGGCAAGTCGCGTGTCCTTATTGAAGATCCGCATCTCCATGCGCAAATAGTTCTCCGGCTGGCTGATCTTGTTGCCTTCGACGAAGCCGAACTTGCGCAATTTGCCTTCGCGCTCCAATTCGCGGGTGCTGAGTTGATAGGTGATGGGATGATCATCCATCACCTGCTCGCGCGATGAGTTGCTCAAATCGACGACGATCGGGGCGAGTTGATAACGTACCACCGAGGTGCCGGTGCCGTCCACCATATTGTTGTCAGTCACGACGGCAAGCAGTGGATGCTGGCCCTCATACTTACCCTGGAACGGTACGTCCTTGTGGTCGCGCGTCTGGATCAACGTGCGGGATGGTCCGCCCGGTTTGCCGGGCCAGACCTGGTAGACATGCTCGATGTCGGTGGCGCGGCCCCAGCGAGCCATCAACGCACGGGTGGACGTTCCGCCATCCTCATTCGAGAAGATCACGCTGTAACGCAGCGATCCGTCGCCCAGGCGCTCGCAGTAAGTCAATAGCGGAATGTCGCTGAACTTGCCAATCGTATTCGGACGGGCATAGATCGCCGGTGCATTCGCGATCACCGCGTAGTCGGGATCGGAAGGCTTGTATTGCCGGTAAGTCACTCCGCCGACCTGTAAGTTGATCCCGCGCGCGGAGTAATCCGGGTGACGCTCGATTTTGAGATTGTGCGCCCCGGGCTCCAGCGGTCCCAGCCAGACGCGGTAGCGGTATTTGTCGCCGCCCGCGAACACCATCACGTTGAGCTTTTTCGTATCGTCGAGCGTGAGATTGGCAAGCACCGATTCACGGCCCGCTCGTCCCCAATCCGCACCCGGGGCCGTCATGTCGATCTCCGCTGCCACTTCCGCCGGCCCGTCCAACTGGAATGGAAACGTCTGCGCGCCCAGCAGCACGGCGCACATCAGGAACGCCGCCAACTGCGCCAGTACGGACAGCAGCTTCTGCGATCGCACGGGCTTCGGAATCACACGATCCACCATCGATTCTTCGGGATGATCCTGCAGTTCGCCGGTCCATCCGGAGAGCACCACGATGCGGGTATCGGGCGCACGTTCGCGGCTATGGCGGATCAACGCCAATCCGTCTTCGGTGCGGGGCAGGCGCAGATCCATCAGCAGCAGTTGTGGCGAACACCGGCGGTAGGTGTGCATCGCCTCGCCTACCGTGGAGGCGCACTCCACCTCGTGACCGGCCTGCTCGAGAATGAGCTTGCGCACTTCCAGTTGTTGGGGATCGTCGTCCACCACCAGCAAAGTTGCCATCAGTTTGCTTATCCGAATGTAATGCCCGCGATGACCAACTGCGGCATCGCCTGATTCCAACTCTGGGGGAGGTTGTCGAAGGGCAGGCGGAATGGTTTGGTTTCGCCGGGCTTCAGACCGCCCAGCTTAGCACGAACGATCTCGGTGCGCTCGCGCAGGATCACCTGGCCGTAGGCATCGAAGAAGATGCATTGGACCGAGACGGACTTCAAGTCCCGATCCCCATCGTTCCGGATGCTACCGACGATTTCCACCACCTGCTGGCCAATCGCGTTCTCGGTGGCCTTCATGCCGACATCGCTCAGCTTGAGGTTGCGGACGTAGGTCTTGGCGTCCGCCGTCAGTACGGGGCCCTGCGGCGTCCTGCCGGCCGATCGTTCCAGATACCAGATGCCGCCGCCAATCGCGATACCGGCCATCAGCACGATGATTACAGGCGTGCTGACGAGCGCTCGCGATTCGGGCTTCTGTCTATCCGGCGGCTGGGATTTTTTCTCAAGTGCCACTGACCGTCATTTCTCCAATCAGAAGCGTTGGCGATGCGATGGACCCACGGAACTCCAGATCGCTTCCCACTGCCTGAATGTTCTTCAACATCTCCTTGAGATTGGCGGCAATGGTGACTTCCGATACAGGATACGCCAATTGGCCGTTCTCGATCCACAGGCCGGTTGCGCCCTGCGAGTAGTCGCCCGTCACCACGCTGACTCCGGACCCGATGAGTTCGGTCACAAAGAAGCCGTTCTTCACCGAGGAGATGATCGCTTCAGGAGAATCGACACCCGGTGTGAGGAAAAAGTTCCCGTGTCCGACGCTGGCGTTGCCGGTGATGCCGCGCGATGCGTTGCCGGTGGTTTTCATGCCGAGCTTGCGGGCCGTGTAGCTGTTCAACAGGTAGTTGCGCAACACGCCGTTCTCAATTACCACCGTGCGGCGCGAGGGCACGCCCTCATCGTCGAAGGGCTGCGATCCGAACAAGCCGGGCAGTGTTGCGTCGTCGATGATGGTGATGTGGTCCGCCGCGATCTTCTCATCGAGCTTGCCGGCAAGGAACGAGGCTTTGCGATAGATCGAGTCGCCGGCGACCGCATCGAAGATGTCGCCGAGCAGCGAACCGGCAACGCGGCGGTCAAACACGATCGGCACTTTCTGTGTCGGCACCTTGCGCGGATTCAATCGGCGGAGGGCGCGCCCGGCGGCCTTGCGGCCCACGGCGTCCGGTGACTCAAGCCTCGCGAACGAACGCGAGAGGTGGTACCAGAAGTCGCGTTCCATCGAATCGCCGTCCTTGGCGACGGGCACCGCGCTGATGGAACAGGAACTGGCCCTGTACCAACCCTGAAAGCCCCGGGAATTCGCGAAGTAGCGTGAGCCGCGATGCGCGCCGAAGGATCCGCCCTCGGAGTTGATGATGCGCGGATCGGCGGACAAGGCGGCTTCTTCCGCGGCCAAAGCGCACGCGATGCGGCGTGGTGTGGTCACCGCATCGACATCGTCGGAGAACAGTTCGAGATCGCGGTCGATGCTGCCGAGTTCGCTTGTGTCGGGCAATCCGGCAAAGGGGTCTTCGGTGGTGATCTGGGCCAGATCAGCGGCGGAGGCAACCATGCGCGTGAGGCCCTCATCGGTGAGGTCGGACGTGTAAGACGAGCCTACGCGCTTTCCAAACAGTAAGCGCACACCAGCGCCCTTGGAACTGGCTTCCTTGAGCGTCTCCACTTCGCGCATCCGCACGTTCACCGAGAACTCGGAGCCTTCGGCTACGGTGCATTCGGCGTCGTTGGCGCCTTTGGCAAGCGCGAGCGCAACCACGCGCTTCGCCACGTCGAGCAATTCAGTATTCAAGCGGGAACCCTTTCGCGAGAGCGTGCATGCGGTGATGCACTCAATGGTTGATCGGACGGCAAGTACCTCGATCCATCTACTTCGCGGCGGCGCTGCTGGTGAGTTACAGGGGGGCGGCTTCCGATTGGTCTTGCGCCGCCAAGATGCTTACGCGATCGCGAGGGTTGGGCCGCACTCTTCGCCATGTCGAGCAATTCAGTATTCAAGCGGGGACCCTTTCGCGAGAGCGTGCATGCGGTGAGGTAGCTGCCGGAACTTGTGTACGGCTTTCAGGTCTTCTTCTTTGCCGGCGTGGTCTTGGCAGGCGCTTTTGCGCCACCTTCGGCCAGCAGTTTGCCCACCAGATCGCGGATGTTCTTCTCTTCCATCTCACCGAAGAACGGATTGTCGCCGGAGTACTGCTCCCGGATGGTGAAGCGGCGATCAACGAAGCACACTTGCGGCATCATCATGCGGGAGGACGGTGTGAGTTGCAGGAAGTTCATGGCATCCGTTTGCGCGCACTTGCCAACTGGAAACGAGAGATTCAGATTGCGCGAATACGCGACCGGGTCGCCAGCCGGATCAATGGCGATGCCAATGGGCTGGAAGCCTTTCGCGCCGAGTTCGCGATAAACAATGTCACTGGTCCGCGAGGCCCGCTGGCAATGCGAGCAGTAGGTAAGCAGAAACTCGACCGCGATCACCTTGCCCTGAAA
The DNA here is from genome assembly GCA_016789785.1 of Bryobacterales bacterium. The sequence goes on along the minus strand of JAEUQE010000065.1, from coordinate 4,723 downwards.
CGAACTGAGCTTCACCTGTTTGCCGTCGGGCATGGTAACTGCGAAGTCCGGACAGGCCCGGGGAAGATCGATGGCATGCAACAGGTGCGGTGACCACAAAGCCGCGCCGGCCGGCACGAGTGAAGAAAGAAGATCTCTGCGACGCATGGCGTTCCTTGTTGGCGGCTACTTCTTTGCGGCGGCTTTGGGCGCAGCCTTCGGAGCCGCGGCCGGCCCGCCTTCCTTCAACAGTTCTTCAATCGTCTTGCGCAGATTGCCTTCCGAGTGCAGCAGTTCATCGTTGCCGTTGGTGGACTGAACGCGCACGTTTCCCTTGCGGTCAATGAATGCGACCTGCGGCACCATGAGGCGCGCCATGGCGGGATACTGCAGGAATCCCAACACGTTATCGCGGCTGGCCACGCCGAGCGGATAGGTGACGCCGAAGTTGCGCACGAATTCGGGAACCAGCATCATGGCGCCTTCGTTGAACGCCACGCCGAGGGGTTGGAACCCGCGCGGCCCGTACTCCTGATGCAGGCGCGACAACACTCGCGACGTATCCTGGCAGTGCGGGCAAGTGGTGAAGAGAAACTCGATGCACACCACTTTGCCGAGATGTTTGCCAAGGTTGTGTTTGGTGCCATCGGGCAGGATCATCTCAAACGGACCAGCCGCGCGAGGGACGGTGGCGGCGTCCAAGTCAGCCACGCAAGCACAGGCCGCGCAGGCGGTCATCATTTGGGTAAAGGTTCTTCGTCGCATCCTTCCTCCAACCTAGAATTTTAGCACCGGGCTCCGGACGGCATCGCGCTCAGCCCGCTATTCCCAGACGTGTCAACAGGGCATTTAGTTGCGGATCGCGGCCACGGAATGAGCGGTAAAGCGCATCGGGTTCCTCGCTTGCGCCCTTGGAGAGAATCCGCTCGCGGAACAACCGGCCCGTCTCTCCGTTCAGCACCCCTTGCTCCTGAAACAGCGAGAAGGCGTCGGCGTCGAGAACTTCGGCCCACTTGTAGGAGTAGTAGCCCGCGCCATAGCCAACCGGGCTCGCGAAGAGATGCGTGAATGCGAGAATCATCGCGTGTTCCGGAGGGAGCGGGGCAGGGGAGAACTCCTGCAGAATCGCACGGGTGTAGGCCACTGGGCCGCCGTGGCGCGCCGGGTCATATTCGCGATGGAGCTTCAAATCGAGAATGCCGAAACTCAACTGGCGCATCTGGCCGTTCGCGGAACGATAGGTCCGCGCGCGCTTCATGCGCTGAAACAATTCTTCGGGAATTGTTTCACCCGTCTGCCAGTGCCGGGCGAAGAGATCGAGGGATTCGCGTTCCCAGCACCAGTTCTCCATGATCTGCGAGGGAAGCTCGACAAAGTCCCAGGCGACGTTGGTGCCGGAGAAGCCTCGCACTTCGACGTGGCTCAGGCAGTGATGCAGGAGATGGCCGAACTCATGGAATACCGTTTCCACTTCGCGATGGGTAAGCAGCGCGGGGCGGTCGCCAGCCGGTTCGGTCATGTTGCCGCAGATCACACCGATGTGCGGCCTGCCAGGGACGGCGGGTTCTCCCGTAAGGAACGCATCCATCCACGCGCCACCGCGCTTGGTCTCGCGCGGGAACCAATCGGCATAGAATCCGCCGAGGAGGCGATCACCTTCATGGATCTCGTAGTACTTGACGTCGGCGTGCCAGGCGGGAATGCCCGGCACCTCCTTCACCGTAATGCCAAAGAGCCGGGAGAATGTTTCGAACATTCCATCCAGAACCTGTTTTACGGGGAAATAGGGCCGCAAGTCCTCCTCGTCGAAGTCGTACTTGGCGGCGCGTTCCTTCTCGGCATAGTAGGCCACGTCCCAAGGCGCAAGCTCAGGCGCCTTGGGACCTTCGGTCTCGCGCCGGAACGCCAGCAGTTCGGCGGTTTCCTGCTGATAGCGTGCCACCGTGCGTTGGTGCAGAGTTTCGAGAAACTGCGCCGCGGCGCGGCCAGTCTTCGCCATGCGATCGGTGAGTGCGAAGTCGGCGAAGTCGGCAAAGCCAAGGAGCTTTGCTTTTTCCTTGCGCAATTCGAGAATCCTGGGCACGAGCGGGGCATTGTCGTACTGGCCCGACGAGGCGCGCGTCTGGTAGGCGCGATAGAAGCGCTCGCGCATCGGAGCGTCGTCCAGGTACGTCATTAGAGCGATGTAGCTCGGTGCCTGCAGTGTGAAACGCCAGCCGTCTTTGCCCTTGGCCTTCGCGCTGGCGGCGGCTGCAAGCTTCGCCGTTTCCGGCAGGCCGGCAAGCCTGGCCTCGTCCGTGACGATCTCTTCGTATTCGTTGGTGGAGTCCAGAACATTCTCGGAGAATTTCGTGGTGAGCGCCGAGAGTTCGACGTCGATTTCTTCCAGACGTTTCTTGCCGGCGGGATCGAGTTCCGCGCCATGACGCCGGAAATAGTCCATCGTCTTGTCGAGATAGCGCTTGCGCACTCCGGTGAGCGACCGGGCCTCTTCGGTGGCGGCAAACGCCTGGATGGCCTTCCACAAGCCTTCGTTGAGGAAGATGTTGGAAGTGAACGCGGTTACCTTTGGCTCCACGGCGTTGTGCGCCGCACGCAACTCCGGCGTGGACGCGACGCCCTCGAGATGATGGACGAGATGGTAGGCGTACTCGAGCCGCTCGGTCGCTTCATCGAGCGCGAGCAGCGTATTGCCGAACGTGCGTTCGCGGCTGTTTGCGGCGATGGCGTCAATGGCCGCCTGGGAGTGCTTCAGCAACTCGTCAACGGCTGGTTCGACGTGCTCCGGGCGAATCTGATCAAAGGGGATGGGAACTCGGATTTCGAGCAAGGGGTTCATGGAGTGTCTTCAATGAGGCGATCCAGCAAACCTTGGAATTTCTGGGCTTTCGATTGGACTGCTTCGCGCAGTTCTTTCAGGTCGCGCTCGCGGTGCTGGAGTTGATCGGCAAGGTGCAGGCAGGCAAGAATGGCGAGGCGCGAACCATCGATATTGGCGGAACGGGCGGCGATTTCGGAGATCAGTTCATCCACGCGATGGGCAAGGTCGATGACTTCGCGATCGTCGCCGGAACTGACGAGGGTAAAGGTTTGGTTGGCAATGGTCACACGGACGGGCCGTCTCTCTCTCCCACCTTGCTCCATTGCCAACTCCTCTTTGGGTTAGGCGCTCAGCAGATCGATCTGGCTAAGCAGTTTTTCGATGCGCGTGCGAACCTGCTTGCGTTCGGCGCGCAAGGAGTCCACTTCTTTCCGCAGGTTGCCGAGCTCTTCCTCGACTTCCGAGCGTCCGCTGACGGCTGTGCTCAGCTTCTCGCGCAACGCTTCGTTTTCCTTCTTCAGCGCCGTGACGAGGTCGACGGCCTTGAGAATGCGCTCTTCCAGACTCGCTAGAGAGTCGGTGTCTTCTTCGCGCAACAATTCCATGGTGTGTCCTCCGGTTCCAGCCTGTGCTAGCTGGCCTGGGGCAGGGCGGCCTTGGCCTTGTCTACCAGCGCGCGGAACCCATCGGCATCATTGTATGCGATCTCGGAGAGCACCTTGCGGTTGAGATCGATGCCGGCCTTTTTGAGGCCATCCATGAAGCGGCTGTAACTGATTTCCGCGGCGCGGCAGGCAGCGCCGATGCGGACGATCCACAGCGAGCGGAAGTCGCGCTTTTTGCGGCGGCGGCCGACGAAGCCATGGCGGAGAGAGCGCTCGACGGCTTCCTGTGCGGAACGGTACAGCTTACCTTTTGTGAGAAAAAAACCGGAGGCGAGTTCGAGCGTTTTGGCGCGCGACGCTCTCCGTTTCGTACCACGTTTGACTCTGGGCACGTTTCAACTCCTTCTACGAATTCGATAATGCGGGCTGCCGGATTTGGGACCGGCGGCCTCGGAAAGGCGGGCGGAAACGGGCACGTGCCTCGCGCACCGTCCACACCGCGAAACTGCTTTAAGCGTACGGCAGCATGCCCTTGACCTTGGGTGCGTCGGACGGATCCATGACGACGCCCTGGGTCAAGCGGGCCTTGCGGGAAGGCGACTTGGAAGTGAGGATATGCCGCGCAAACGAATGACGCCGCGTGACTTTTCCGCTTCCGGTCACCTTGAACCTTTTGGCCGCACCTTTATGTGTCTTGATCTTTGGCATTGGAAGGTTCCTATAGGTTGCTGTCAGGAGATGACAGAACCTTTCCAGGATAGCATACGGGGCGGCGGGTGTTGGAGGGGGCGATCAGCTTCCACTGGACTGGAGGAATGCGGTGAGTCTCATGGAATGACCTCCCCGCCGCATGCATGCAGAATGGTGTTTACCAGGGCCTTTAACTCAGGGCATCGCGTGACCGAGATTGCCAGATCGTTGTCGCGCAGGATTCTTGCGGCATCGCGCGTCTTAACGTAACTCCCCCTCCGCTGTCCGATCTGGAAGATTTCCTTGATCCGATACGCAGGCGGATTGTTGTGATTCACCGATTCGGGGTTGCCAGATGGGCACGCTCTGTTATGTCCGGCCAACCGTTGAATCGAAGGCCAGAATGGCAGCAGCCAAGCCTCGAAATCGTACTGCGCGACGTGTGGGTGAAATCGCGGCTCCTCGCCCACCCACTGCCGCATCTTCCTTTTGGCGTCGGCGGCATCGAGAAAATCCGGCGGTTGAGTTCCGGTGTACACGTCGGTGAGCGCCGGCGCGTGTCAACGGGTTTGAGACACCTGGCATGGGAATTTAGTGACTAGCGTCCTCTGTCTTGGGGCCCTCCAAC